>JAFQFT010000022.1 GCA_017398545.1 Bacilli bacterium
CCAGTGTGGCTGTTTAGCCTCTCAGCTCAGCTAAGCATCGTCGCCTTGGTGGGCCGTTACCTCACCAACTAGCTAATGCTCCGCAGGGCCATCCATTAGCGTTCCCTTGCAGGACCTTTAAATATCAGAAGATGCCTTCCAATATACTATCCAGTTTTAGCTATCGTTTCCAATAGTTATCCTCGACTAATGGGCAGGTTCCCTACGTGTTACTCACCCGTTCGCCACTAGGTATTGCTACCTCGTTCGACTTGCATGTATTAGGCATGCCGCCAGCGTTAATCCTGAGCCAGGATCAAACTCTCAATAAATTTTATCCTAACTCCACCTGTTATGTTTAGTTTTCAAAGATCAAATAATTTCAACGCATTTCATAGCATCTATAACATTATACTACAAACAAAGAAATTAGTCAACTAATTTGATTATAAAATATATATAATGTTTTTTGCGTCTACAACATTTCTTATAAACGCTCAAATAGTATATCACTTTTTACTTTTTATGTCTAATATAATGCTCATGTTTTTGGGAAAATTTTTAAAAAGAGTTAGAAATTAAATTTCTAACTCTTTAGCAACAGGATATTTAACGGCTTCTCTTTTAATTTTTTTCATATAATTTGTATCAAAAAAATTATCAACAACTAAAGCTTTAGTAAGCATTTTATCATGGACGATTTCTTCTATACTTGAAAAATTATTAATTTTTAAAATTCTAATTCTAGAATTATCATTATCTTTTATTATATAATAAGGCCTTTCTACTTTATTATATTTGTCACCATATTTTAATTTTCTTTTTTTCAAAAGAATCACCCTTTCTTATTTTTTATTATAAGTAAATAAATCACTAACAGGTTTGTCATCAACAATATTTAAAATACCAGCTGCAAGCAAGCCTGCGATAGACAATTGTTTAATCCAAGGATATTTTTCTTTTTTATCATCACTTAATTTAACACTATTTGTAATTACTAATTCTTCAAGAGGTGTTGCATCAAGTCTTTCACAAGCAGGACCAGAAAGTAAACCATGACTACAACATGCATAAACAGCTTTAGCACCTCTTGCTTTGATAGCGCTTACTACAATAGAAAGAGTACCTGCTGTATCAACCATATCATCAATAATAATACAGTTTTTACCTTCAACTTCACCAATCAAATTCATAACCTCAGCTTGATTAGGTTTTGGTCTACGTTTATCAACAATTGCAAGAGGAGCATCTAACACTTCTGCAAGTTTTCTAGCACGAGTAGTACCACCATGGTCAGGAGAAACAACAACGATATCTTCTAAATTCTTTTCTACAAAATATTCTGCTAAAACCGGTAAAGCTAAAAAGTTATCGATTGGGATATCAAAGAAACCTTGAATTTGTGCAGCATGCAAATCTAAGCACATCATTCTATCAGCACCAGCAACTTGTAATAAATCAGCCATTAATTTTGCTGAAATTGGTTGACGTGGAGCAGCCTTACGATCTTGTCTTGAATAACCATAATATGGCATAATTACATTAATTTCTTTCGCAGAAGCTCTTTTTAACGCATCAATCATAACTAATAATTCCATATAATTTTCATTAACAGGATTATTAGTAGGTTGAACAACAAACACAGTATAACCTCTAACAGTTTCATTAATTGAAATATTTACTTCACCATCAGCGAACTTTGAAACAGTACACGCAGATAATTCAACTCCTAAATGATCCGCTATTTCTTGAGCTAATTCTCTGTTTGAGTTTAGCGTGAATAATTTAATTTTTTTACCATGAATTAAAGCCATTTTTTTCTCCTCTTATTTTTTATTTATTATTTCTTTTACTTTATTAACAATATCTTTTGGTGTTAAATGGTATGCATCTAGTAAATCACTGTATTTACCAACTTGTCCAAATTCATCATACACACCAACAGCACCACAAATAGCAGGATATTCTGAACATAAAAGTTCAGACACAACAGAATATAAACCACCATTTATATTATTATTTTCACATGTAACAACACAATTTGTTTTTTTAACCGATTTTAAAATCGTTTCTTTATCAATTGGTTTAATGGTATTTGCACTAATAACTTCTGCTACTACCCCTTCTTCTTTAAGCAACTTAGCAGCCTCTAATGACTCATATACCATCGTTCCTGTAGCAACAATAGTTATATCATTACCTTCTTTTAATACATCAGCTTTACCGTATTGATATTTATAATTTTCATCAAAAACTGTTGGTCTAGTTTTTCTAGGCATTCTTATATATACATTCTTATCTAGATTAACAAGTTGTTTTATAGCCTGTCCTAATTGAACATCATCAACAGCATCATAAATCACCATTTCCGGTATACTTCTCATAATAGTTACATCTTCAAAACTCATATGAGTCCCACCATTAAGTTCTGCTGTAATACCAGGATCCGTACCAATAATAATAACACGTTGTTTTGCATATGCTATTGAAACAGCAATTTGATCAAATACTCTTCTTGTTGCAAAAGGGGCAAAAGTTACCATAATAGGCAAATAACCATAAGCAGATAATCCAGCACAAAGTCCTGCCATATTTGCTTCTGCAATCCCTACTTGAAAACAACGTTCAGGAAACTCTACGAATAAAGGATATATTCCGTCAGGTTTAGATAAATCAGCATCTAAAATAACTATTTTATCATTTTCTTTCATTAAAGCGGAAAGTTTGTTACATAACACTTTTCTAAATTCCATATTATATATCCTCCTACTTTAATTCTTCCTTAGCTTTAGCTAAGATTTCAGCGTTTACAGGCATACTATGGTTATCAATTCCGGCATTTTCAGAATAGCTGAAACCTTTACCTTTTACTGTATTCAAAACAATCATTGAAGGTTTACCTTTATTTTCTTTTGCATTAATAATAGCTTTATCAATTTGTTCTATATCGTTGCCATCAATACTTTGTACATAGAACCCAAAACTTTCCCATTTTTTTGCAGGATCAAGTAAAGTTAAAACATCTTCTGTATAACCACATAATTGTAATTTATTATTATCTAGCATAACAATTAAATTATCAAGTTTAGAAGCAGCAGCAAACATACTAGCCTCCCAAATTTGACCTTCTTGCGACTCACCATCACCAATAATACAATAAATATATGCATTATCTTTATTAAGTTTTGACCCTAGCGCCATACCACAAGCACAAGATAATCCTTGTCCAAGCGAGCCAGCAGTCATATCAACACCAGGAGTTTTATTCATATCACAATGGCTTGGTAAATTTGTCCCAAACTTATTTAGTGTAAGCAACTCTTCTTTAGGAAAATATCCTTTATGAGCAAGCGTTGCATAAACACCAGGTCCTGCATGACCTTTTGAAACAACCAATCTGTCTCTTCCACTCATTTTAGGATTTTTGGGATCAACATTCATGTGTTTATAATATAAAACAGTTAAAGCGTCAACAATAGATAAGCTTCCGCCAATGTGTCCTTGGCCTATTGAAGCTATACATTCTATAGTTAACGCTCTGATTTCTTTAGCTATTTTTTGCATGGTCTTCCTCCAAAATATCATCATCTATATATAGTATATCTTTTTTCGTTATTTTTAGCAACCAAATTACATAAAATTAAAAACCACTCTTTACAAAGTGGCTCTAATTTGTTTACTCTGCAGCGTTATATTTATCTAGCACTGCTTTTTCTATTGCTGCTCGTGTTTCTGTGTTGATTGGATGTGCTAAATCTCTGAATGTTCCGTCGTTTGCTTCTCTACTAGGCATCGCAACGAATAATCCATCTTTTCCTTCTATAACTCTTAATTCGTGAACTGCAAAAGCATCGTCGATTGTAATAGACACAACAGCTCTTAATCTTGTTTGTCCATCAATCTTTCTAATTCTTACATCAGTTATTTTCATAAAAGTTTTTCCTTTCTACCTTGCTTTTATATTTTACCATATGAAAACGTTTTCGTAAAGTAAAACAATAATTTATTTTAAAAAAACAATAGCTACCATCAATCGATAGCAGCTATATCTTTTATAATATATAAGCATCAACAACAAAGAAGTCAGGATAAACCTTAATTATTTCTTTCAGTTGCTCGTCATTGTTAACGAACACTAACATAGAAGAACCACTCCCGCTCATAATCGTATTTCCAATTAAACTCAAAGTATCTTTTATTTCTTTTAAATTAGGATTCAATTCAAAAGAAGGGGTTTCTAAATCATTTATTAACAAGCTTTTATAATCTTTATTTTTTATATATTTTACTATTTCATCTTTTTGATTTTCAACACTATAACTCTTCACTTTAGAAAAAACATCTTTAGTTGAAACAAATATATTTGGGTAAACCACAACAACTCTTTCTTTAAAACATACATTTAGCAAAGTTATTTTTTCTCCAATCCCTTCAACCAAAGCAACATTATCAATTAAACAATATGCAACATCTGCTCCATATTTTAGACCAATCTTTATTTTATCATCTAAAGAGAGATTTAAATTATGCAGTTTATCTATCGCATTTATAATGCAAGCAACATCACTGCTCCCACCACCAAGACCAGCACCCATTGGAATATTTTTCTTTATATATATATGATATCTTTTTTTAAGATTAAAATTAGAAACCATTTCATTTAAAACATTTAAACAAAGATTATCTTGTAAGTGGTTTAATTCTTCAATTGAATAAGACACTTTATTTTCGTTACCTTCTATAATCTCAATTTCATCAGCTAAAGATATTTTTGCGTTAACCATACTTAGATTATGATAATTTTTTTCAGTTTTTCCTAAAACTTTAAGCCTTATATTTATTTTTGCATATGCTAAAAATTTCATTTGTTACCTCACAATAATAACTTCATTTTACCTTTAGTTTCAATTCCACCAAAAGCATCTTTTCCATTTTCTATGTATTTTAATATGTTATTAAAATCAACAGTTTGATTACAAGATGTTGTAGCACATTTAATCGCTATAATAGCAGGGTCATAAGTGTGAATATGAATCCTTTTTGGACTAGAAGCAAAATTAGCTCCACTTGCAATTAACGCTTCAAAATGAGAGCAACATGCTCCAGCAATTATAATAACAGACTCACTACTAAACCTTTTTCTTATACTTCTTACAGCATCAATATATTTTTGTGTATTTTCATAATTTAATAATTCTTTATCATTTTTCCCATTAAAATAATCATGTCCTGTTAAAACGACAATATCAGGAGTTACGTCATCTAACAAATCATTAATTACTTTAATTATATCTTTTTCTTTTAAATGAACTCCCCACGCATGAACTTTCATTTCTTTATATAGATTCATACAACTTTCTAAATATTTTTCATCACTATCTATATGTAGTACAGTTCCAAACAAAACTTTATGAGAAGGTCTATTCTTTTTAACAACTGTTTTCTCATATATTTTAGAAAGTATTTTATTTTCACATTCAATAAGTTTATTATCAGCGTATTCTATTTCAGAAATATTCGTTGTTATTTGAATTCTATATATGTAACCAAACAAAACAACCTGTTCATTATTTAATTGATTAATTATAAAAACTATTTTATTAGGATCATTTTTTAAAACAACATAATCATTAATTTTATACACTAAAAACACCTTCCATATTATTATATGAAAAACTATTTATTTTGTGCTAAATAAAATTCATTCGAAAGATGTACAATTTGTTCAACGCTCAAAGCTTCTGTTCTAATAGTTAAAGGTATATTATTTTTTATTAATATTTCTTCGATTAATTCTTTTTTATATCCAAAACCACTTTTTAAATTATTAGCAAGCGTTTTTCTTCTTTGTGCAAAAACTATACGATTAAACTTTTTAAAGTATTCTTCATTAACCGCAGCATTTAGAATTTCTTCTTTATGTTTAATAAGAACAACTGCGCTATCAACATTAGGTTCTGGATAAAAGCACATTTTACCAACTTTTATCGCAAGTTTACACGTTGTATAATACTGCATTAAAACGCTTAAACTGTTATAATCTTTTGTTGAAGGTTTGCCGCATATACGATCAGCAACTTCTAATTGCATCATAACCGTCATTTGTTTAATATATTTTGACTCTTCTAGTATTTTAATTAAAATTGCAGTTGTTATATAATAAGGTAAATTAGCCACTACTATAACTGGTTTATCACTTAAATATTTCTCAATATCATTATCAATATTTGCTTTTAAAAAGTCTTGATATTTAATTATTACATTTTCATCATTTTCAAATCTATTTGTAACAACTTTTACCATTTCAGGATCTATTTCATAACACATTACTTTATTAGCGCGTTGTTTTAATTCTTGTGTTAAAAAACCAAGTCCAGGTCCTATTTCAATAACATTAACTTCTTTAGATACGTTTGAAACATCACATATTTTATTTATAATGTTATTATCCATTAAAAAGTTTTGTCCAAATTGTTTTTTTACACTAACATCATATTTTGTTAATATTTGTTTTACTTCATTTATATTCATTTTAATACCTCTATTAATATTGTATCAAATATTTAATTTAAAAAGAAGAAAAAGAATCAATTGTTTAAATAATCGATTCTTTTTTTATTTTAATATTCTTCTTCGTCGTCTTCTTCACCTTCGTATTCTTCGTAACCAACGTCTACGCCTTCTTCAGCAGCAAGTTCACCATCTTCTTTTAACATTGTAGAAATATCATCATCTTCTTCTTGATCATTATCATCATCATGGCTTTGATCAACACGAACATCAGTATCATAATTTTCATCTTTAAGTTCGTTTTTCTCAGCTTCTTCAGCTTCAGAAGAATGAATAATTGATTCTGTACCATCTTTATCAAGAACAGATGTAGGTTGACGATCTTTTAAATCCCATCCCATTTCACCACAATATACAAAATAACCAGAAGTTTGGAAATCAAGTAAGAATTGAGGTAATAATTCTTTTGCTTGAGAAGTTTTTAACCCTTTAATTTCCATTGCTTCTTTTGCAATTTGTAGGATTGGTTGAGGTCTATGTTTAGTTAATAGTAATTCAACAGCAATTTCTAATAACGATTTATCTTTTTCTTTAACACCCATTTTTTGTGCCTCCCTTAATTTATATTTACAGTATTTCCATTATACTACAAACTTTGTTTTTTTGCAAGTATTTTATTTTAAAGGTCCATATTCAATATGAAGTTCATATGTTTCATAATTATTTATATCTTCTAATACATTATATAAAATATAAATAGAATCTTTTTCAACAATTAACTTACTAGTATATATATCTAATTCTAAATTTCCAAAAGAAGCATTCATTTTAAACTTTGTTTTTTGTTTATTTCTAAATGTCATTACAGAATTTACTTCACCACTTCTTTGAACAATAACTTCAAATAAATTAATAGTTACTAAATTAATTGCTTTTTCTTGGTCTACAAACTTTAAAACTTTATCTTGATAAATTCCATTTGTATTAAAAAACAATTCTAATTCTTTTTTATCGTTTTCTAATTTATATTTTTTAAAATTAATATTTACTTTCATACTTTTCCTTTTATCTTTATCATATTAATTATATTAACATATATATTATTACCGCAACAAGGCCAGGAATTCTTAAAAATCCAACAATTAGAATTGTGAATATATTAATAGGAATATTTACGTTAATATAAACTCCTACTAAATTAAATACAAATAAAATCCCAAGACCCAAAAGAATTGATTCAACAATCCATTTTATTGCTTTTAAGAATTTCATACTATCACCATTTAATTGTATGAAATATATTCTTGTTATATAACTAATTAATATTTTGTTCTATCAATAGTGAGTGGCGTAATAGATATATAACCATCATAATAAGCTCTTATATCAGATTCAATATCTTTTTCACCTTTTCCATATAAACATTCACCTGTTGCAAAAAGTAGTCCATCAATTAAATCATACTTATGAGAAAACTGATTTCCTCCTTGTTTAGTAATTTTATATCCTTCTGCATTTATTGGCATATTAACGTTTAAAATAGGGCTATTTTTAAGAGTTTCATCACTTTCTATATATTTTATTATATTTGGTATTTGACTTGCAGAAATAAGTTCATTTCTTTCACTTGAAAAAGCAATAGCTTTTGTATTATGAATACCTGCTTCAAAACAAGCAGCAACAGTTCCAGAATATAATATATCTATTCCCATATTAAGACCGTTATTAATTCCAGATATTACATAGTCAGGCTTAAGTTTCAAATAAACAATTCCAACACTTATACAATCAGCAGGACTACCGGTTAAAGAATATGTTAAAACATCTTTATATATTGATTCTTCTTTAACTAATTCTAATCCATCTTTTAATGTAATCGAATGAGATACAGCAGATGAATTATATTTAGGAGCAATTACAATAATATCTTTTGTAAATTTATAAATTTCTTCAACAAGAATTCTTATTCCATCAGCATCAAAACCATCATCATTAGTAATAAGAATTTTTTTATTATAAAGCATCAGGATGCTCCTCTTTATATTGTTTCACTAATAAATCAAGTTCTTCTAATAGTAACTTCATTTCTTTTTTAGAATAAATTGTTGCGCCACAAGCTTGTAGGTGACCTCCACCACGATATCGTGATGCTACACCATTAATTGTTACACCTCTTGAACGAAGACGTACTCTTATTTCTTTTGATGGATCAAGTTCACCTTTTGCTAGGTTTTCTGGTTTTGGAAGACCTTGTTCAATAAAAGCACACCATACAGGATATCCTTTAATTGTACTAATCGAATTAACAAGGTTTGCTGCTTCATCTTTAGTTACGCCAAATTTTTCAATTATCTTTTTAGAAAAATATATGTATGCTACGCCATTAGGAGTTGTTTTAAAATTATTTAAAACATAACCTTGTAGTTTAAGAGTTGCAACATCATCAATATATAACTTATTATATAAAGTATCTACATCTACACCTAAATCAAGTAAATAACCTGCATTGTTTAAAACTTCGCTAGTTAAACCACGATATCTAAAGCGACCAGTATCTGTAACAATTCCAAAGTATAAAGCATAGCCTGCTTTTTCACACATTTTAACTTCATTTCCCCATGCTTTAATCATTCTAACAATAATAGAACTACACGCAGGGCTTGTTTCATCTACATACCATAAATCACCGAATTCAGGACTATCATCATGATGATCTATCTTTATAATATATTTTCCTGTTTGCCATCTACCATCACAAATTCTACTTTCATTTGCTGTATCAACAACAATTACTAAAGCATCTTTATAATATTCATCAGAAATAATATCTACTTCACCTAATTCTTTTAAATATTCAGGAAGTTCATCTCCAACTGCATATACTTCTTTTTCAGGAAATGAATTTTTAAGTAAATATTTTAACCCCATTTGGCTTCCCATACAATCCCCATCAGGTCTTATATGACGATGAATAATTATACGATTATATTCTTTTATTTTATTTAAAATTTCTATAAACATTCTTCACCTCTTGCAACACGTTCTAAGTCGCTAATAATTTCTTTAACTGTATCAAAACTATAAACAGTTGTTCCACTTGCTTGAAGGTGACCACCTCCACCATATTTAGTAGCAACAACGTTTATGTTTTTACCATTCGATCTAAATTCACAATATATATCTCCAGACTCATCTTCAGAAAAATTTGCCCAAATACATATTTCTTCAATACCAGCCATAATATTAACCATACCACGAGATACATCATAAATAGGTACATTATATTCTTTTATTTCTTCTTTAGTATTAATTAAATATGCAACACCACTTTCAAGCACAACAAACTTATCAATTAGTTTTGCTTTAAGTTTAACATTAGCAAGTTTATCAACATAGATTTTATTATAAATATATTCAGTATCAATTTTATACTTCATAAGTTCACTTGCAATTTTATATGTTTCTGAATTAGTAGATGAATATCTAAATCTTCCACTATCAGTAACCATTCCAGTAAATAAAGCACTTGCAGCTTTATCGTTTAATTTAAATCTTTTTTCAATTAAGAATTTTGCAATAACACCTGCACATGATTCACGTGATGTATCAACATATGCTAAATCACCATATTCTCCTTGTGGATAATGATGATCTATTTTTATTAAGAACGCACCCGTATTATATCTTTCATCACTAATTAATCGATCAGTACCAGTATCTAAAACAATTACTAATGCTTCTTTATATAGTTCATCCTCAACTTCATCCATATCACCTATCCAAGAATAGCGTTCAGATATATCTCCTACTACTTTTACACACTTAGTAGGAAAAGTTGCTAGAATCGCTTCTTTTAAGCCTATTTGAGATCCTAAAGCATCTCCATCTGGTTTTGTATGTCTATGAATAATTATTGTATTATACTCTTTAATTTTATGATAAATTTTTGTTAACATTTTATTTCACCACCTATTATTAAGTATACCATATATATCTTACTTTTTCATTAAAAAAGAAAAATAACCTAAAATTAGGTTACTCTTCAAAATAAGAACTATCTATATAAATATTGTATCCTTCATAAATATATATAACTTCACGCCATTCAACATATCTATAATATTCTCCATCTTCATCATAACCTTCTTTTTCGCCATAATTTAAATGAAGAACGTTAGTTTTACCTTTTTTCAATATTTGAGTTTTTCTTTGAATAACATTTTTAATACTTCCATCTTTATTATAATAAACATAACAAATTGTATATTTACTTCTTATAGAATCATCATAAGCTCCAACAACTATATTTAAAGGAACTTTATAATAATATTCCTTTTCACCATCACTATTAACGTATGAAAAACCATATTTCCCTTTTTCACCATATACTAATAAATCAGCATTATCAGATATTACATATTTATTTTTACAACTTGTTAAAGAAAACGCAAGAAAAACTATCATTAATAATATATATATTCTTTTCATATAATCACCTACTTCTTATTTTAATTATACCATAAAGGATAAATAATTACAAGAAAAAAGAGTATCACATAATGTGATACCCTTAAATTTAATTACTATTCAGTATAAACTTCTATAGAAGATACACGCACTTGATTTCCATCACATACAAATGTGAATGAAGTAACTGCTTCTGCAAATTCAAGGATGCATTTAGTTCCATCAAAAGTAACTGTAGCTCCAGAAAGAGTTGTTTTACTTAAATCATAACCTGAAATTGCACAAATAACAAGTTTAGTAAATGCTTTTTCACTTTCAATTACAACCTCTGAAGATTTATAGAATCTTGCAGGATTATAATATTTTTCGTTTACATTAGAAGTAGAAGAAGCTTTGTTATTAGTTACTTTTATTCCGTTTTCTTCCCAAACTTGAATTTCAGTTGAAATTTGAGTTCTCTTTGATAAATTATCAAAAGTGATAGTTACAGCGCCTTCTGCTACTTGATCATACGAATCATCATGACCTGTAATTGTGATTGTAGCACCTTGAGCGATTTGACGTTTTTCAGAGAAAGTACCCATAGTTCCTTCAACAGTAACAATGTCACCTAAAGCAACTTTTGTATAAACTCTAAATACATATAATGTACCTGTAGCATCTTTTAATGTAAAGTTCATGTTTCCATATTGATCATTCCAAGCTTCAACAGCATCTACTGTACCTTTAATAATTACAGCAGTACCATCAGCAAGTTCTAAAGCTTCTGCGACAGTATATTCACCAGTACTTGGTTCTACATAGTTAGGATCTTTTTCTCCACAAGCACATTCACCATTAACATATTCATGTTCATGAGGAGTTACTTCACCAGCAACACCACCATATAAATGACCAACGAATGATGAAGCAGCTTTATCAATTGAAGAAGGGCTAATTGTATCATATGTTCCATATGTACCGATATAGTATTCAGTACCTTCAACTAATGTAGTAAATGTATTAAGTTCATCATTATATGTATAAACACTTGATGCAGCAGCTTCGAATTTAATGTTAATATGAGTACCACTTGCAACAACATTAATATATAAAACAGTGCCATCAGCTTTAACTAATTTTAAGTTATAACCACCTTCAACAGCTACTACATATACATCAGCAGCAGCAGTAACATCTTCTGTACTTTCACCATAATATGTGTTTTTATAGTTACCAGTTACAAAAATTGTTTTACCAGTATTACCTTGAAGTAAACCGAATTTATAAGCAACATTTTCTTCAAATTCAGTAACTACACCAAATGTAGGATTTTCTGGTTTTACATAGTTAGGATCTTCAGCACCACATTCACATTTACCATCTACATATTCATGTTCATGAGGAGTTTCACTTCCGCCATTTACATCATATAAATGACCAACGAATGATGAAGCAGCTTTATCAATTGAAGAAGGACTAATTGTATCATATGTTCCATATGTACCAATATAATATTCAGTTTCATTAACAAATGTAGTAAATGTTTCTAATTCTTCATTATAATTCCATACAGTAGAAGCAGCTGCTTCAAATTTAATATTAATATGAGTACCACTTGCAACAACATTAATATATAAAACAGTACCACTAGTTTGAACAAGTTTTAAGTTGTAACCACCTTCAACAGCTACTACATATACATCAGCAGCAGCAGCTAAATCAGTTGTACTTTCACCATAATATGTGTTTTTATAATTACCAGTTAAGTATAAAGTTTGACCAGTATTACCTTGAACAACTTCAAATTTATAAGCATAATCAGTCTTGAATGGACCTTCAACAATAATTGGATCATCTACAAAACTATCAATATAACATCCTGAATTGAATTCTAATGTTCCACCAAAGTTAGTTAATTGACCAACGATAACAACAACATCACCAACTTTAATTTGATCTTCAGCAGTAAATTTTTCATTATTTAAATATTTAGCACGGAATACGATAATATCTTTAACACCATCAGTGATTGTAAATGTAGCATTACCATAACTTAAACTTAAATCTGTGATTTCTTTAATTGTACCAATAGCATAAACTGTATCAGTTTTTTCTTGATCTGCAAGTTCACCAGCGATTAATACTGCATCACTTACTGAATATGGATCTTCTTTAGTACCAGCATGTTTAGGAGTTTCTTTAACAATCTTCTTAATTGTAACTGTTAATTCTTTAGAAGCAGTAGCTTCGCCAACTGTAACTGTAACTTTTAATACAACAACTTGATCTTCATCTGCGCGTGTAACTTTTGCAACACCTTCAACAATTTCAACACCTGTACCAGAAACAACTTCCCAAGTACCAGCATCACTTAAATCAAAGTCTGCATCATAAGTATCTTTTAAATTAATTTGAGTTAATGCAACGTTAGCTTTAGTTTCATCATCAACTACTGGAGCTTCAACTTTTTCAACTTCACCATTCCATAATAAGTGGTTTTTAACAATTCTTGAGTCACGGTCATAACCACAACCAGCAACTTGAACATATTCACCAACTAAAGCTTCTAATTGAGCTTTCATTTCAGCAGTATATGATTTGTAATAAATCCATGCAACTTCACCTGTATAAGCATCAGTAATAAAGAATTCATCTTTAGTAGTTGAGTTATATTCATAACCTAAGTAACCTTCAACTTTATATAAGTCACCACCTAAATGACCAATAACATCATCACCAAGACCTTTATTTTGATCTTCCCATTCTTGAGGAGTAACTACTTTATATTCAGGTAAAGTAACTTTACCATTTGATTTAGAAACAGATACATTTGAACCAACTTGTAAGCTTCCATAGTATGAGTAAACACCACCAATAACTTCTACATAGTCACCAACTTCAACTGATTTATTATCACCATAAACATAAATACCATCAGTACCATCATGTAACATGAAACCTTTAGTAGCACCTTCAGCATTAAGTTTTGCAGTAACAACACCATTTAGCAATACATTATATTTAACAGAATCATTAGTAACTAAAGCCTTATCAACTTTTTGTTCAACATAAATGTAATTCCAAGCACGTGCTTTTACATCTTCAATAGTACCAGTGTCAGTACCTTCAGGTTTAGCTAATACTGTAAATGTGAATTGTTTTGAAATAGGTTCAGTAGTAGCTGTTTGAGTACCGTTTGCTTCCCAACTATATTCACAAACAACAGTTGCAGTAATAATTACTGTAGCATATAAATCTTCACCATCTAATACGTTTCTTTCATCATCAAATTCAGGACGATTAACTTTACCTTCATTAGAGATAATGTCTTCTTCTGAACTTGTCCATGAAATTGAAACACCTGGATAATTTTTATTTTGAGTAGCAAAGAATAATGAACCAGTGATCTTTGTTCTGTCTTCATCATCCCAAATTAATTTACCTAATACTTCTTGAGCATCAGCTTCAGCTTTTTGTTTTGCAGCAGTTTCTGGAGATTGTGTAACTCCATCACAAGCAACTAAACAAACAAATGCAAGAAGTAAGCAAATCAAACCAGCAAATAAATTGCGTTTTTTAGACATACTTTTTTATTCCTCCTTGTATGTTTTTATTCTAAAACTATATCATCAAACGATGTTAACATCATTTGAATATAACCATTATTATTATCATCTGTATTGCTATCGTAATATGATACAACAGCAGTTATAGATTTAATTGTTTTTCCCATAAAGAATTCATAACTTGTAATTCTTCCATCAGGACCAACTAAGTTAATATTAGCACCAACACGAACATCTAGTCTTACAGTTTGACCTTCATTATTAACGTATGTTGTTTTAACAGTAAATGCGTTACCATCATTATCGTCATAACCACCTGTAACAGTTAGATTATTAATATTTACTAAACTACCAATTAAAATAGGGTTATTAACGTTAATAACAGAATTATCTGTAATATAATCAATATTAACAACTGAAGTAGGATCACTTGGAGCAAAAGATCTTACCTTAACTGAAATATCAGTAAGTTGTAAAGTTCCATAATAATAACCAATTTTGCCTTCAATAACAACAGAGTTACCTACTTTTAATTCAGGTTTACTATTGTAACCGCCATAAACGTAAACACCATAATATTTATTATCTTCTTCATTATATTGTTGAATATAAGCAGATGTAGTTCCATCACGTCTTGCAACTACGCCAGAAATAATAACTTTTTTACCTTTGTCTTTTCCTTGAACACCAGCTTCAATAGTACCATATTGTTCTTTAATGTCTTTTAAAGACATAGCTTCAGATTCTTTTGAGTAATCATAATCAGGGTCATTATTGTAACCATAAATACGACATCTTGCAATAGTAACATCATAAACAGCTTTTGCAAATATATCTGCATATACAGTATCACTTGCTTTTGCTTTACCTAAAGCAACTTCTACTATTTCTAAGTTAAGTAATCTTGAATCACCGTTTTCATCAATAAGCCATACCCAAGATAAGTATCTTTGACCAGTTGAATCGAATCTTTCTTCTAAATCTTCACATTGTAATACAATTTTATAAGCATTACGTAATGCTTCTTTTGTATATTTACTTGCAGCAAATCCCCAAGGTTCAACTTTATAAGTTGATTCAGGAGTATTTACACCAGAAAAACGCACAGTAACTTTTTCACCATTTTTTGTTTTAAAATGAGCTGTATCACCGTCAACAAATTGACTAACAGTAACTTCACCAATACCATCTTTAACAAAATCTTTTCCTTCCCAAGATGCACTTAATTTAAGTGCATCAGTTTCAGGAGTAACATAATTATATGTATCCGCAAACGGATCATAATTTGGATCTTCTTCACCACAAGAACATTTACCATCAACGTAGTTGTGTGTATGTGATTGATCACAACCTGCTAGAATAAATACTAACAAGAATAATAAGAAATATTTTACTATATTCTTAAACATATTTTTAACCTTTAAATCAAATGTTTAATATTAGCTGTTTTCTAATGCATCTAACGCTTCTTTAATAGCTTTGTCAACATCATATTCTTTTTGGTTATATAAAATAGCTTTGATAACGAATTCACCTTCAGAACGCGCAAGAGCAGAACCAGGGAATGCAACAGAAGTATAATAATAATCAGCTTGAGCAAGACCTACAACACATACTTCTTTAACTGCATCGTATTCTTTAACAGGTTGACCATTTTCATCTAATTGAGGATTACCATTTTCGTCATAAATAATTTGGCTAATATATTGTTGATATTCTTTAGAAGCAGCAACGTCTTTACGAATTGGGAAATAAGCAGTTTCTAATGTCCATTTTAATGCAGATTCATAATTAGTTAAATATTTCATAAATAACCAACCGAATAATTCTTCTTGTTTATCACCACATTCAAATAATGTAACATTTGTACCTTGTTGAATAACTTGTTTTTCATCTTCAGAAGCACCAGCCATTTGAGGATATGGAGCAACACCAGTAACGAATGAACCATCAGTTACAACGTTGTAAGAAGCACCAGCAGAAGAACCTAAAGTCATAGGAAGTTGAACAGCTTTAAATGCATCAGAACAGTAGTTAGTACCAAGATAAGTAGCAGTAACTGTATTACCGTTATTGAATTCTTCAACTAACCAATTTAATGCAGCTTTTGCTTGAGGATTATCAAATCTGTATTCACCAACACCATTTTTATTAAAGCCTGTATATTCACCACCCCATTGTTGAATTAATGTGATGAAGAAGTTAGCTTCAGAGTCGATACCAATACCACCAACTTTTTTACCAGCATCTTTAGCATTTTGATATTCAGTAGTAGTTTTCCATGCATTACAAATTTCAATTACATCATCCCAAGTTGCAGGAACTTCCCAACCATATTTATCAAATAAATCTTTGTTATAGAATAAAACTTCAGTAGATTTATTGAATGGAATAGAATAGATTGTTCCTTCTGAATCATAAATACTACCTTCAGCCCAGAATCTATCAATGAAACCATATGAATCAGAAGCACTACCATCTAAACCATATTCTTGATGTTCAATATATTTATCTAATGAGCTAACAGCGCGACCTTGTAAATATAAAGATACATGGTCTGGATAAGCTTGAGCGATAGTTGGTTGTTCACCAACTGATAAGCTTGAAGCAATTGTTTGTCTTAAAGTGTCATAGTCACCTTGGCTAGTTTGTTCAACAGTAACTCTAACACCATATTGCTCATACATATCTTCTTGGAAATTTTCAATAATAGCTTGAATAACTGCTTGGTTAGCGGCACCCATTGCATGATAGAAAGTAACAACTGTTTCTTTAGATTTATCAATTTGATCTGGTTCTAAAATATCACCAGAGTTATTAGTATTACCTCCACAAGATGCAACGCTTACTAAAGCGATTAACATGATTAATAAAGTTAAAAACTTTTTCATTTTTTTCTCCTTTTAATTTTTTTGGTTTATTTTTTATATTTTCGCTAAACAAAGAATTTAATTTCTTTTTTAGTTTTAGCCTTTAATACCACTACGACTTACACCTCTCATAATGTATTTACGTAAGAAGATAAATACAACAAGAAGTGGCGCAGTAACGATAGCAGAACCTGCCATTTGAAGACCTTGAATAGTACGACCATCAACATTATCCGATTTAAATGCTTGACGTAAACCATATGTGATTAAGTACTTATTCGGATCTTGTGTAACCATCATAGGCCACATATATGAGTTCCATGAACCCATCATTTTAAGAATTGTAATAGTAATAAGTGTTGGCATAGCAATTGGAACCATAACTTTTAATAAATATTTAAAATCACTTGTGCCATCAACTTTTGCAGCGTAATACAATTCATTTGGAATTTGTTTAAAATTTTGTCTTAATAAGTAAATATAATAAACACTAATAACAAACGGAACAATTAACGCCCAATATGTATTAGCTCCTTTTAAGTAACCTACTACAGTGATATAGTTTGAAATAGTCATCATTTCGCCTGGAATCATCATTGTAGTTAAGAAAATATTAAACACTAATTCTCTACCTTTAAATTGAATTCTTGAAAAAGCAAACGCAGCTAATACTGTAGTAATAAGAGTACCAAGCGTTGACCATACACCAACCCAAACAGTATTAAAGAATAATCTTCCTGCATTAAGTCTTGCAATAGCTTTTGGATAGTTAGATAAAGCAAGTTCATGAGGATAGAATGTTGGAATAGCACGTTCAATTTCAGCTTCTGTCTTAAGTGATGTTGAAATCATCCAATAGAACGGAATCAACATAAAGATTGCTAAAATACCAAGGAATGCATAACACATAACATACTTAAAGATTTTCATAACGCGTTCACGACGCATTGTTTCTTCAGCAGAATCTCCGATATATGCTGTCTTTTTAGATGGTACATGATTAAATAAACGTTCGTCAACGCTTTCGTTTGATTTAACTTTAAAATTGAAATATATAACACCTATAACAACAGCGATTATTGTAAGTATAAACATTGTCATATTCATTCACCTCTAGAAATGTACTTTCTTCTTTTCAATTATTTTATTAATTCCAGTGAAGAATAAAATAATAAAGAACAACACAACCGCACCTGCAGCAGCATATCCGGTAGTAGCAGCACCACTTCTATTTCCTTTTAAGTATTCATAAATATACCAAACAACTGTTCCCATATTATTATGGCTACCAACTGATTCAGCACGATCTCCAAAGATAGCAACAACTGATGTATATTCTTTAAACGCACCAATAAACGATGTAATTAGCAAGTAGAATATTTGTGGTGATAGAAGCGGAACAGTAATTTTAGTAAATGTTCTAAATTTAGTAGTTCCATCAATTTGTGCAGCTTGATAATATTGTCTATCAACACTTTGTAGTGAGCTAAGTAAAATAATAACTTTAAAAGGAAGCGAATTCCAAACAATATAAGTTGTTAACACTATTAATGATGTAAAGAATTGACTATCAAATAATATTGAAGCATCAGGATTTCCACCTAGCCAGTTAACACTGCTTTGCCCCATTAAATTTAAGAATGTATTCATTAAACCTTGTTCTGATTCAAACATGACACTAAATACCATACCAATCGCAATTGTATTTGTTACATATGGTAAAAAGAAAATAGTTTGTAAGAATTTTTGTAAAGGCTTAATTGAGTTTAATGCAACAGCAATTAACAATGACAACATAATTGAGATAGGTACAGAAACAAAAACAATAATAATCGTGTTAAGTAAACATTGAACAAATGGGTTTCCTTCTGAGAAAATTTTAGCATAATTCGCAAACCCCCAACCTTCAGGGTTATAAGGAGCAAAAAAGCCAAATCTAGTTAACGCATAATTGTATCCATAGTTAAACGATATTACAAACGTTTGTATAACTGGATAGAATGTAAATACTAACAGTAAAATAATCGCTGGTGATAAATATAACATTCCTCTCCAGAAATTTCTTGTCTTATTTCCTTCAACCATAATTATTGTAACCTCTCTTCAGTTACTTTATGGAATACAAAACATTTACGAGGTTTAATTAATACTTTAACATCTGTATTTTCTTGAAGTTCAACATCTGATTCAATAATAAATCTAAATGTATCTTTTTCAGAGAAAGGATTAACCGCAATAACTGACATATCACGTCCGATACGTTCAATTTGTTTAACATGAATATTCATAATTCCTTCTTCTGAAACTTCAAAACCTTCTGGACGAATACCAATTGTAACTTCTTGGTCAGAAAGATTTGTATCGCCGATACGATCTTCACCAATAAATAATCCGCCATCATGAACATAACCAGAGAATACATTAATAGGCGGAGTACCTAAGAATTTAGCAACAAATAAGTTTTTAGGATTATCATAAACTTTTTGTGGTGCATCTGTTTGTTGTTCAAGACCAAATTTCATTACAACAATTTCATCTGAAATACTCATAGCTTCTTCTTGGTCATGAGTAACAAAGATTGTTGTAATACCTGTTTCACGTTGAATTCTTCTGATTTCTTCACGTGTTTGTAAACGAAGTCTTGCATCTAGATTTGATAAAGGTTCATCAAGTAATAATACTTTTGGTTCTTTAACTAATGCTCTTGCAATAGCAACACGTTGTTGTTGACCACCTGATAATTGTTTTGGCTTTCTATCAAGTAATTCTTCAATACCAACTAGTCTTGCATATTTAATAGTTCTTGCTGCAATGACATCTTTTTCTAATTTCATATTTTGAAGTGGAAACATAATATTTTGTCTTACAGTCATATGAGGGTATAGTGCATAGTTTTGGAACACTAAACCAATACCTCTTCTTTCAGGCGGCAAAGCAGTAACATCTTCGTCTCCAAAGAAAATTTGTCCTGATGAAGGTTCATGTAAACCAGCAATCATATAAAGTGTTGTAGATTTACCGCACCCAGAAGGACCAAGTAAGCCAATAAGTTTACCAGAAGGGATATCAATATTAAGATTATCCACTGCACGCACTTCTGAATTCTTATCAGCAAATATTTTTGTTAAATTCACTAAGCGAATGTCCATAATAATTTTCCTCCTACTTATTAAAGTTTGCTAAAAAAATAGCTCCATTCACGTATCTTATTTTACCACATTTCGTTCTTTTTAGCAAACAAGTTGGTAAATAATATTTTATTTTGGAGAAAAAAATATTTTTTTGTTTTTATAGAAATTAAAAAAATACGAGTTTTAAGTTACAAACAATAACTAAAACTCGTATTTTGCTTTTTAATTTTTTCCTATTAATTCAATATAGCAGAAGCAAAGATTATAATAAAAACAGCTAACAATATAATTCCAAATATTTTAAAAGATTTCTTAAGTAAGGTAAGAATTCCTATTGCAACTAATCCTAAAACGACTAAAGCAATAAACCCTTTAACAATACCAGGAAGAGGTAAAATCCACTCTGATATTAAGTTAAAAAAAGCTTCTCCTATCTCAGATATTTTATTAATTACTTTCATTTTATCACCTATTTTTTGTTACTACTTCTATTACTTAAAGCTCGTTTTAATGTTAATTCATCAATAAATTCAATATCTCCACCAGCAGGAAGACCATAACCTAAACGAGATATAATAATATTTTTCTTTTCAAATATTTTCTCTAAATATAGTGCAGTAGTTTCACCTGCAGGAGTAAAACTTGTTGCAATAATTAGTTCAGAAACCGAATCATCTAATCTTTTTTCTAATAAATCAATTGTTAAATTATCAGGCCCTATACCATCCATTGGCGAAATTAAACCGTTTAACGAGTGATACATTCCGTTATACTCTCCCATATTTTCAATCGCAATTATATCTTTTGTGTCTTTTAGAACCATTATCTTCGATTTATCTCTTAATTTAGATGAACATATTTCGCACGGAATTTGCAAACTTAACATTCCACACACAGGACAATTATTAACATTATTTTTAGTTTCAATTAATACTTTTGCAAATTCTTCAACTTGTTCTGCATTCATTTTTTCAACAATATAATAAGCATATCTTCTAGCTGTCTTTTTTCCAACCCCAGGAAGATTTTCAAAAGAAGCAGCTAAAAGATCTAAAAATTTTAAATTAGACATGTTTTTAGAATAATCCTGTTAAAGCTTGATACTTAGACATTTTTTCTTCTGTCATCTTATCAATATCTGCTAACAATTTATTTACAACTGATGCAATCGCATCTTCTAAAGTTTCACGATCATCTTCATCTTCAATCACAAAACTCTTATCAACGATTACTTTAAAATCTTTTCTAGAACCATACATTTCTCCTGTAACAGGAAAACATGTAGCTGTAAATAAAGTTTCTTCAATTTGTTTTTGAGTTTCTAACATCTCTTTTTGAAGTTGACGCATTTTACGTAACATAGCTTGTTGATTCATTACATTACATCCTTTCTATTTTAATCTTCGTCTTCACCAAAGAAATCATTTGCTTTTTCAATAGCAATTTCACGTTCTGACTTTGGAGATTCTTTTCTTACCACAACTCTTAATTTAGGGTTGTTAATTGGTGATAACACAGGATAAACATCACCTACTCTAAATTTATCATGGTATTCTAATCGTTTTTCTTTCCAAGTATCATCAGGTAACGCTACAAAATCATAAGCTTTTCCTAATCCCACCTTTAAAACCTCTTTAGCATTTTCATAATGTTTAGGTGTCATAATATGATTACAAAGTTGTGCATTAGGATAAACAATTATTAAATGTGTTTTACCATTAGCTACCAATAAACCATTACTTAATATTTTAGCAACATACATCAATTGAGCACCTACTTTATCTTCCAAATTAGACCACGCACTCATTAATTGATTTTTAACATTCTTACATTCAGGAAGTCTTGCTTCATGTAATATATTTTCAATAACTTTAATATTATAAATTTCAGCAGTTAAATCTACTTCTATTAATTCAGATTTAACAGGAGTAATAGTTTCTACTTTCACTTCTTGTGGTACAGGAGCTTCAACAACCGGTTCTTCTTTAACTACGTTTTCAACAATTTCTACTTTTTCTTCTTTTTGAACAATAGATTGAGATTTATTTAATACTTGATTTAGCTTATTTTCTAATTCTTTAATACCACTTTCTAAAACACGAATAGTTTCAATTGTTTGATTTAAAGCACCATCTTTTAACGCACAAGCTTTTAATTCATCAAGTTCTGCTCGCAAAGTTTTTAAAGTGTTTTCGATATTTTCAATTTGTGCAATAACAGGTTGAGGAATTCCTCCTATTTGAAGATTATCATATTTTTCTTTCATTAATGTTAATGCTTGAGTTAAAACAAAATAATTAGTTTTAATTTCCGCAATTTGATTTGCTATAGCATCATTATTTTGATTACTAAAAGAAGGAGTAGAAGGAGTTGATAAATTAATTATTTTTTGTTCTAATTCATTTACTTTATATTCTAACTCTTTAACTAATCCAGTTAATAGTTCAATGTTAGAATCGTTTTCCTTGTCCTTATTATATAAAGAAAAATGAGTATCCCCTTGTGCTTTAATCTTTTCAATTTCTTCTTTCACTAGATTAAATTCTTGAATTAGTTCATTTACAGCATCTGCAAGATCATTATTTTGTGCTGGAACATCAACATCAAATAAAGATTGGAAACTAACTTCTGCATATCCTTTATTATAAATAACTTCAACTTTATTCTTAAGACTATTAACAGTTTCAGTTAAAGCATTTACTTTAGCACTTAAGTCAGATGAATAATTTTCTACTGGTACATTAACGTTTTGAATATTAGCAAGTTTATCTTCAATTTGAGTAATCTTATCAATTAATTCTAAAATAACATCATCATTAACAGAAGAAACTGGATCTGATAATTCTACATCATCACCTTTTACATTTTCTAAATCTTCAACTACAGCTGTTAATATAGCGTTCGTTTTAACAATATAATCATTTAAATCTTTTTCTATTTTTTCTATTTTATCTTTAAGACTTGAGTCAATTTGAGTGTTTGATCCAACAACAACCTCGTTTTGAGTGTTATTTTCGTAATCTCCATTTTCAACATCTTCTAATCTATTTTCTAGAATAGTTATTCTTTGTTCGATTGTATTGGGTAAAGCACTTGTTTTAGATACAACATCTTCTAAAACACTAATTTTACTGTTAATAGTTTCTTTAAAACCGTTAATATTAGCTTTTTCTATTTCATTTTGTAATTTTTTAATTTTATTTTCAATTGTAGATAATCTTTGTTCAAACGATGAATTGTTAGATGGATAACTTCCACTAAGCTCAACACCTTCACCATTTTCTAAACGATACTCTAATTCTTGAATACGGCCTAATAAATTAATATCTTCAGAAGCAGAATTCACAATTTTCATAATCCCTACTTCCAAATAGATTTTTTGAGAATTTGTAAATCTTATTTTATTTTGAACATCAACTAATACATCGATATAATAGAACAATCTTTTGCTATCAGTTTCTTCAACTAACTCTTTAAACGCTTCTGTAGAATATATATATTTGTCTTTTGGAGCCTCATTAACACTCTTATAAAGCAATAAATCACGACAGAATTGAATAACGTTTGTAATTAATCTACTAACTTCTTTTCCCATATTTAAAAGTTCATTAATATTAGAAATAGCAGTAGTAGCATCGTCGTTATTTAAAGCATTTAAAAGTTCAATGATTTTCTGATTAGATATATTCCCTGTTACATTATTTACATCTTCAACAGTTATTTCACCTTCAGCATATACACTTGCTTGATCAAGAATACTTAAAGCATCACGCATTCCGCCTTCTGCAGCTTCTGCTATACCATTTAATGCTTCTTTTGTTATTTGAATATTCTCTTTTTCACAAATATAAACTAATTCTTGTGTCAATTCTTCTATAGTAAACTGTTTAAAGTCAAAACGTTGACATCTAGAAAGAATAGTCATTGGAATTTTGTGTGGCTCAGTTGTAGCAAGAATAAACATCACATATGCAGGTGGTTCTTCTAATGTTTTTAGTAAAGCATTAAAAGCAGCTGTAGACAACATATGTACTTCATCGATAATATATACTTTTTTAGATAAAAAACTTGGTAAAAAATTCACCTTTTCAAGTAACGATCTAATTTCATCTACTCCGTTATTGCTTGCAGCATCTAGTTCAACAACATCAGTGGTAATTTTTTCGTTAATAGCTTTACAATTTTCGCATTCATTACAAGGTTCACCGTCAATTGGATTTTGACAGTTAACAGCCTTTGCTAAAATACGTGCAATTGTAGTTTTACCAATACCTCTTAATCCACTAAAAACATACGCATGCGATGTTCTATTTTCAATAATAGCGTTCTTTAATGTTTGAATTACATGCTTTTGTCCAATAACTTCCTTAAAAGTTGTGGGTCTATAACTTCTATATAATGCTTTATATCCCATAGTGATTCTCCTTTAATCAATTCTTTCTTTATTATATATATTATATCATAATTTGCATTTAAATGCAATACATTTAACAAGTATTTTTTTGTAGATTTTAGTTGCATAATTTTATATTTTTATCTATTAATTATTTTAAAAAAATAAAGAAAGAATCTTTTTTCTTTCTTTATTATATATAATTATTTTCTTTTTATAAATTTTGGATTAGGTTTAACTCTAGGAATTAAACATTTAGGGCCGTTGCCTATTAAGTCTTCTCTATGAGCAAGAATTAGTGCTTTTTTAACTAAATCATAGTTGTTTGGATTCTTATATTGAATTAATGCTCTTTGCATTGCTTTTTCTTCTTTTGATTTAGCTACATACACTGGTTTCATATCTCTTGGATCAACACCTGTATAATACATTGCTGTAGCAAGAGTTGTAGGAGTAGGGTAGAAATCTTGTACTTGTTCTATATATAATTTCTCATCACGAATATATTCTGCAAGAATAATTGCATCTTTTAATGTACATCCTGGGTGACTACTCATTAAATAAGGAACTAAATATTGATTTTTATTCTCTTCTTTATTTAATCTTTTATATTTCTCTACAAATTTCTTGTAAAGCTCACTATTAGGTTTTTGCATATAGTGTAAAACATTATTACTTACATGTTCTGGTGCAACTTTTAACTGACCAGATATATGATATTTAACTAATTCTCTAAAGAAAGTTTCATCTTTATCATAATATAAGTAATCATATCTTATACCACTTCTAATAAAAACTTTCTTTACACCTGGTAAGTTTCTTAGTGTTCTTAATAAATCTAAATAATCATCATGATTTATTTCTAAATTCTTACATTTATCAGGGTGTAAACAATGTTTTTTAGGACAAGTACCATATTCTAATTGTTTTTGGCAAGAAGGTTTATAAAAGTTAGCAGTAGGTCCACCTACATCATTAATATATCCTTTAAAATTAGGTCCTTTTGTTATTTTTACAGCTTCTTCTAAAACACTTTCCTTACTTCTAGATTGAATAATTCTACCTTGATGGGATGTGATAGCGCAAAAACTACAGCTTCCAAAACAACCTCTATTAACTGTAATACTATTTTCTACTTCTATAATAGCAGGAACTCCTCCATCTTTTTCATACATCGGATGATATGTTCTTTCATAATCTAAGCCATATGTCCAATCCATTAATTCTCTTGTTAAAGGAAGAGAAGGGATGTTTTGCACAACAAAAGTCTTATCATATCTTTCAACTAAAGGTTTAGATATATATGGGTCAGTATTTTCATATTGAATTTTAAAACTTCTTGCATACGCAAGTTTATCTTTCTTTAATTCATTATATGTTGGTAGATAAATCGCATCACTTGGAAGTATTGATTCATCTTTTGTCTTCCATACAGTTCCTCTTACATATATAATGTTGCTAATATTAAGCCCTGCATTTAACGCTTCTGCTACTTCGATAGTATTTCTTTCTCCCATTCCATATAATATAAGGTCTGCAAAACTATCTAAAAGAATTGATTTCATTAAAGCATCGCTAATATAATCATAGTGACATAGTCTTCTTAAAGATGCTTCTACTCCTCCAATAATTACCGGAACATCAGGATATGCTTTTTTTATTGCTTTAGAATAAGTAATTGTTGCGTGATCAGGGCGTTTTCCCATTATACCACCCGGTGTATAATAATCTTTTGTTCTTCTTTTCTTACTTACATAATAGTGATTAACCATTGAATCAATATTACCAGCAGAAACTAAAAAAGCAAGACGTGGAATACCATATTCTTTCATCCAATCAGGATTAGATATATCAGGTTGAGGAAGCATTACAACAGTAAATCCATGTGCTTCTAAAATTCTACTTATTATTGCGTGTCCAAAAGAAGGATGATCTACATAAGCATCTCCACAAACATAGACAAAGTCTGGTTGTTCTATTCCTCTTTCTAACATTTCTTTTTTATTAACGGGCAAAAACATACTATTTTATCTCCTTGATATATATATCATATCATAAAAACACTATAAAATAAAAAGAAAGGCTAATCTTTTTAGATTAACCTTTAATTGTTTTTATTTATTGTCTTTTGTTTCTGTAATAATTTCTTTTGCAGAAAGAGCAATACCTGCTAAGCCTTGAAGTTCAGAAGGAATAATAATCTTAGTAGCTTGTCCATCTGCTACTTTTACTAAAGCATCATATGCTTTTAATGTAAGAACTGCTTTATCTGCTCCAGCTTTAGTTAATAGTTCAATACCTTGAGCTTGAGCTTCATGAAGTTTAAGAATTGCTTCAGCTTCCCCTTCTGCTCTTAAGATATCTGCTTCTTTTTGTGCTTCTGCTCTTAAGATATCTGCTTCTTTTTGTGCTTCTGCTCTTAGGATTTCTGATTCTTTTTCACCTTCTGCTTGACGAATTGCAGCTTCTTTTTCACCTTCTGCCTTTAAAATAGCGGCACGTTTTTCACGTTCAGCACGCATTTGTTTTTCCATTGCTTCTCTAATATCTTTTGGAGGCATGATATTTTTAATTTCAACACGTTTAACTTTAATTCCCCATGGATCTGTTGCTTCATCTAAGTCTTGACGCATTGATTCATTGATTGCATTTCTACTTGTTAACGCAACATCTAGTTCCATACCACCCATAATATTACGAATAGTAGTAGTAGTTAAGTTATCAAGAGCTCTAATAGGATTAGAAACACCATAAACATAAAGTTTAGGATCAGTAATTTGGAAATAAATTACTGTATCAATTTGCATTGTAACGTTATCTTTTGTAATAACAGGTTGTGGATCAAAATCAATAACTTGTTCTTTTAGATTAACAACACCTATTTTTCTAGGATTATCAAGTTTAGATTGAACGTGTGATGGAGCACTAACATCTACAGCAACTCTATCAATAAAAGGTATTAACATATGAATACCAGTTCCCCAAGTTTTACAATACTTTCCATGTCTTTCAATAATATAAGCTTGTGTTTGAGGAACAATTCTTATATTAGAAATCACAATAATCAATAAAATAATAACAATAATGATTGGTACAGCTACTCCAGCTGACACATTAGCTAAAAATAAATTCATAATTTTTTTCCTTTCCTTTATTTAATTTCTACAATAACTTTATTCCCGCGAATCTCTTTAATTATACATACTGTATTTACAGGAACATCTTGTGTTTCTAGAGGAGCAATTGCTGAATAATAATCATATCTTGCTTTAATTTCTCCAACTTCTCCTGCTTTAATTATTTTTGTAACAACAACTTCTTCTCCTATCATAGATTCAACAGTTGAATTATCAGATTTTTTTCTTTGAATTTTCTTTACAAGCGGCCTGCTAAGAACAAGTAAGGTAACAGATAACACAACAAATACAATAATTTGGATTTCAATCGGACAATTAAACGATGCTAAAATCATTGTAACAAGTCCACTTGCAGCAAACCAAACAGAAACAACTTGATATGTTGATATTTCTACAAGTACTGCTATCACAACAACAACTAACCACATTATAATATTTCCCCATGGTTGGAAATTAATTAAAAACATAAATCTTATCCTCCTTGACAATAATATTATAAAATATTTACAAAAATATGTCAATAGTTTATTAAAATGTTTTTATTTTTTTAACTTTATTTTAACTTTTGTAGTTAATGCTTGATATTTTTTAAAAAAAGTGGTATAATAAACCAGAAATTAAATATCAACTTAATATTCAGGAGGTTAAAGTGAAAAATATTAAATTTAAATTAGTGCATTTTATCATTGCACTGTTAATTGTTGTGGGAAGTGTAACAGGAATTAGCCTTTATTCTTACTACAAACACGATATGAAAAAAGTCGATTTCGTTAATGATTATTTTCACGTTGAAGATTATGAATCAGTTGACGCTTTAGATCAAATTGAAAGTTATCAAAAAATGAAAGCTCAAAATTACGCAGTTATTAAAGAAGGTTTATCTTTCTATGATGTAAAATCTAAAAAAGAATATAACGCTACTCCATCAGAACATAATAAAAACCAAATTAACGGAGCTACTTGGGATAACGGTATATTACATATACCTGGTTGGTTTGATTTAACTGTGTATGCCGAAACAACTTATAACACAGATGCTGAAGAATGGGTATTTACTTACTATTTATATCTATTTAACGTTAATTATAAAACAGCCGATATCGTAGATAAACTATATTTTATGTTTGTTGATGGTACTGGTGAATCAGGTGAAACTGAACTTTACGGTGTTACAAAACTTGATTTAATGATTCAAGAAGTAAAAGATGCTGAATATGGTGGTCCTAACGGTACTAACTTACCACAATTCTCATATACAGGAACTCAAGCTTCTAGTAATCCTTTATATATTTATGATAATGGCGCAACAGGAAATGGTGTATCAGATGATGAAACTCCTTATATCTATCGTTTAACTTCAATGACTGAAGCTTTATCGTATACTAGTGATTTAGATGATGATATTGAAGAAGCGAGATGGTTCTATGAATTAGAATCTTGTACATTCTCAATCTTCCATAGTGGTTCAAACAACTTAACAAACGCTATTCAAAATGGAACAACTGATGAATTAGAAGAAATTGTAAGAGGAACTTATACAAATCCATATAAAGATGCTGAAGATTTCAATTCTAAAGTTGGAGATGGTGTAGTTTTACAAGGTTATAATAACGATTTATACAAAGCAGGATTTGGAAAATTCGTTTTCTGGGATATTTTCTTAGAAGCAGCTATTACATTTGTTATTTCTGGTATTCTTGCTGTATTATATTATTTAATTTGGCAAGACGATGAAGAAATCACAACTACTAAAGCACCTAAAAAATTAAAACCAAAGAAAAACAAAAAATAATAAACAAAAAATGTGTAACTGATTTAAGTTACACATTTTTATTTTTTAATATTCACAAGATTTAGGAGTTCTAGGGAAAGGAATTACATCTCTAATATTTTCAATTCCTGTTAAATACATAATTAATCTTTCAAATCCCATACCAAACCCAGAATGTACACATCCACCATAACGTCTTGTATCTAAATACCAATCAATACCATCTTTTTCAACATGCATTTCTTCCATTCTCTTAAGAAGAACTTCTAAATTTTCTTCTCTTTGTGATCCACCCATTAATTCACCTGATAGTGGGACAACTAAATCAACTGCAGCAACTGTTTTTCCGTCTGGATTAACCTTCATATAATAAGCTTTTATATCTTTTGGCCAGTCTTTAATAAATACAGGTCCATTAAAGTGTTCTGTAATATATCTTTCGTGTTCTTTTGCTATATCATCATCAAACGATGGTGTAAATTCCCATTTTTGACCTGATTTTAATAAAATATCTACAACATCATGGTGAGAAATTCTAACAAATTTAGCATCTACTAAATCAGTTAACTTTTTCTTTAATCCTTTTTCAACAAATTGATCAAAGAAATTAATTTCTTCTTCACAATTATCAAGCACATATTTAATAACATATTTTAACATTTCTTCTTCAACATCCATTAAACCTTCTAAATCACAGAATGCCATTTCAGGTTCTATCATCCAAAATTCATTTGCATGAGTCTTTGTATTTGAGTTTTCTGTTCTAAATGTTGGACCAAATGTATAAATATCGCCAAATGCCATTGCATAAGTTTCACCTTGAAGTTGTCCCGAGCCAGTTATAAACGATTGTTTTCCAAACAAATCTTTTGAGAAATCTACTGTTCCATCTTCATTTAGTGGTGGATTTTGCATATTTAAAGTTGTAATTTTAAACATTTGATCGCTACCTTCACAGTCAGCACAAGTAATTAGTGGAGTATGAACATATACATAACCATGACTTTGGAAATATGAATGAATTGCCATAGCTGCAACACTTCTTACTCTAAATACTGCATTAAAAAGGTTAGTTCTTGCTCTTAAATGAGCATTTTCTCTTAAAAACTCTCTAGTGTGACGTTTTGGTTGAATTGGATAATCTTCTGGACAATCTCCAAGCATTACAACTTCTTCCGCATGTACTTCTAAAGGTTGTTTAGCAGAAGGTGTAAGTACAACATTTCCTTTAATTTGAACAGATACACCAACACGATACTTTGAAATTTCTTCAAAGTTAGCTAGTTTCGCATCATAAACCACTTGTAAATTTGCAAGACATGATCCGTCATTAACATTTAAGAAACCAAATTGAGCTTGTGCTCTATTAGTTCTTACCCATGCACAAACAAGTACACTACCTTCTTTTTTTTCTAAAAATAATTGTTTAATTTTTGTTCTTTTCATTTTTATTCTCCTTAAAAATAAATAAAAAAGCCTTAGAATATATATACAAATATTGTATATTTACTCTAAGGACGTTTATTTAGCAGGCTTTAATCTAAAATAAGCGCGGTACCACCTTAGTTTAAAAAGAATTTTCTTTTTACCCTTAATTACTGTTAACGCCAGCATACGAAGAGTTCTAATCAAATAATATTATATAAAATTTATAATATTTATTCTTTCTTCTCTTTGCTCATAGATGTTATTTCTAATTAAATACTTTCTCCTAACATCTCACTATCGTTAAGTCCCTTTATAGATTTCTTTAATTATACTTTTCTATTCAACGCATTATATTTTTTATAATTATATCTAATTAATTTTATTTTGTCAAAATAAAAACTTTATTTACCTAAACAAAATTTACTAAATAATTCATCTAGTAACGATTCAGAAGAAGTTTCTCCAATTATTTCTCCTAAATACATCCAAGCTGCTCTTAGGTGGATATCTACAAAATCAATAAACGCATTTTCTTCAATTTCTTTTAGCGCTTCTTCAAGTTCTAATTTTGCTAAATTTAGTTTTTCTATTTGTCTTGCATTACTTATATAGGTAATATCTTTATTTTGGATATTTTCTACCTTAATAAGGCTTAAAATAGAATTTTTTAACTCATCAATAGATCGTTCATTAGTAGTTGAAATAACTATTGGATTATTTAATTTAGTTAAATCAATTTTTAATCCTAAATCATCTTTATTTACTATTACTAAATGTTTTTTATCTTTAACTTTATCTAATAATTCTAAATCCTCATTAGTTAACTTTTCACTACCATCTAAAACAAGTAGTACAAGTTCTGCTTTCTCAATCACATCTAAAGATTTAGATACACCGATTTGTTCTACAATATCTATAGTTTCTCTAATTCCTGCTGTATCAATTAAATTAAGAGTAACGCTTCCTAAATTAATTTTTGCTTCAACTAAATCTCTAGTTGTACCTGGAATATTTGTAACAATCGCTTTTTGTTCTTCTAAAAGAGCATTAAGTAAACTACTTTTACCAACATTAGGTCTACCAACAATTGCAGTATCAACCCCATTTTTAAGGTATTTTGCGCTTTTAGATTTTTCTAATAAATTAATCACATCTTTATAAATACTTTCAATACCAGGCTTAATTTCGTTTGTAGTAAGCATTTGGACATCATCGTACTCTGGATAATCAATATTTACACTAATTGTTGCAACAACATCTAACAATCTATTTCTTAAATCATCAACTGTTCTTTTTATAAAACCAAGAAGACCTCTACTTGCGATTTTTAATGCAGAACTATTTTCAGCACTTATCATATCCATTACAGCTTCAGCTTTAGTTAAATCAATACGACCATTAAGAAATGCTCTTTTTGTAAATTCACCCGCTTCAGATGGTCTTGCTCCAAGAACAACTAATAATTCATATATTTTATTTGTAACAAATAACCCACCATGACAATTAATCTCAACAACATCCTCGGTTGTATAAGTTTTAGGAGCTCTAAACACACTTACTAATACTTCATCAATAATTTCTTTATTTTCATCTATAATATATCCATAATTAATTGTATGACTAGACGCTTTAGTTAAATTTTTCCCTTTAAAACATTTATTAACAAGTTCAATACAACCTTTGCCACTCAATCTAATAATTGATATAGCACCTTCTGATAGTGCTGTTGAAATTCCTATAATAATATCATCTAAACTATTACTCATATTTTTATACCTCATTATTAGTATACCAAATATTTTATAAAATTTCATCTTATATTCTTTTTTGTAAACATTTTCATAAGTTTTTTTCTAATTAAGTGTTTTTAAGTATGTTATAATCAAAGTACTCTTTGTAAACAAAGGTATTCATTTTACAAAGAGCCCTTAATTTTTATTCAATTCTCGTTTCTTGAAAAGATGATCTTTTGCCTAGGATCATCTTTTCTTTTTTTATTATATATATATTTACTTCAAAATTATATAGATTTTACTTATAAAAATAAATATTGAAATAAATAAAAAAAAAGCACCAATCAAAGATTAGTGCTTATTTTTTTATTCATCAGCTGATTTTGGTTCAACTACAATGTATCTTCTTGGTTCAACACCTTCAGAATGAGTTTTAACATCTCTCCAAGTTGATAATTTATTATGAATGATTTTTCTTTCATACGCGTTCATATAACGAAGTTTTACCGGAATCTTTGTTCTTGCAACTTCTCTACCTACTCTTACAGCTAATTTTTCTAATTTTTCATCACGTGATTTACGATAATCACCAACATCTACTTTAACAATTAAACCAGTTTCGTTATCACGATCAAAATATTGATTAACAATTAAAGAAGTAATTAATTGTAAAGCATTTAATGTTTGAGAGTTATAACCGATTAAAGCACCGTTCGCATCTTCTGTAGTGATTGAATATTCAACAACGTTATCACGCATTTTTCTTTCTACAAAACCATAAATGTTTGCATCTTGTAAGAATTTTTCTAAAAAGTCTTTACCTTTTTTAACAGGGTTAGCATCTACAATAACTTCAATTTCCATTTCTTCATCTTTAGTTCCATCAGGACTAATCACATCGAAATATAAATCATCATATGCTACACCTAGTTCAAGAACTGCTAACTTTTCAACTTCTTGTAAACTTTTACCAAAATATTTCTTTTGTTTCATACATTCTTCCCTCTATTTCTTTGTCTTATTTGGATAAATAGTGTACGCAGCACCTTTATCTTTCTTTTGTTCTGTTTTTCTATCATTTAAGTAATTATTAACAAACATTTGAACTACTGAGTAAATATTACCAATAAACCAATATACCCCAAGACCTGCTTTAGAAGTCCAAACAAATGATCCCATCATAAAAATCATAAACCATAACATGTATTTCATTGTATTAGCAGATTGATTTTGTGTTTGATTATAAGCTTGTCTACGATATGCAGGAATATCTTCTTGACGTTTTTCTTGAGCTAATTTTTGTCTACGTTGTGATAAGAATTGACTTAAGATTTGAGTACCAACAACAAGTAGTACTAAAACAATAACACCAATTAATTGATTTGCGCCACCACCATTACGGTCTTCAAATAAATTTATACCAAATAAAGTTCCATTTAATTCGTTAGCCCAGTTTAAAGTATATCTTGAACCTTCAATTAACTTTGTATAAGGAAGTCTAGAGATAGCATTGTACACAGCCATAAAGATAGGGAATTGTAAGAACGGAGCAAGACATCCTCCCATACCAATCTTATGCTTCTTATATAGTTGTGCTTGTTCCATTTGCATCATTCTTTGTGAATCAGCATCAGTTCTACCAGCATACTTTTCTTGAATCTTTTGAAGTTCAGGTTGTAACTCAGCCATTTTTTGTGACATATTATTAGATTTTGCATAAATTGGCCAACCAAGTGTTCTAACAAGTAATGTAGTAAGTAATAAACCTAAAATATAATATCCACCACATAAAGAAGAAATTTGATATAGTAACCAAGCTACAGGGAAAATAAACATATTATTCCAAAAATGACTAAAGAATTCACCAACTGTTCTTGCTTTAAAACTAACAGGTTCTGCTTCTAATAATCTATCATCAATTCTTATTAAGAATAATGCACCTAACAAATATGCATCATCAACTTTATCAACTTCATTTAATGCATTAATAGCTTCTTTTTCACTTGATGTATCAAAACATCCAGCAGTTCCATTTAAAGCTGTTTTAACTTTATCAATTGAAGTAATATCAGCTTTTTTAATATTAGCAAGATAAGTTTTAAACTGTTCAACATCATTTTCGATTAAGCAAACTTGATAATGTTCTGCTATTTCAACTTCATCTGCAGTATTAGCAATAGCTTGTTTATGTTTATCATCTACATACTTATTAAGTAAGTTTTCTAAGTTACCTAAATAAGTTCTTACAGCTACTTTATTTCCATCTGCGTTAACATATTCACACACTTGACCATTAAAAATACCATTTACTTTAATATTTTCTTTTTCAGTAACAGCTTGTTCATAATAAGATTCATTTTTAATATATTCTAAATAAGAATCAACAGAGCTTACAACACCTTCATTAATATAATTTTCTAACCATACAGCTTTTGAATCAATTTGACTACTTCCGCCACAACCAGCTGAATTATTAGAACTATATTCTAAATAAGCATTTTTTTGACCATATTTAGATCCACAAGATGTAAGCATTATCAAACATAACGTTACTATCAAAACAGAAAACACAGTTATTCTACTGAAATTTATTTTCTTTTTCATCTTTCCTCCTAAAAGTAATCATTTCATTATTTATATAATTTTCTTTCAATCGTGTTTAAACAATGAAACATATCATTTTTTATTTTTTCAAAATCGACATCACTAAAATCTTTCTTTACAACAACAACAAGATCAGCAGGACTAAACTTATTCAAATGTGGTCTTATAATTTCTCTAATAATTCTTTTAGCATGATTTCTTTTTACCGAATTACCGATTTTCTTTGATACAGAGATTGCAACTCTTGTAGTTGTTTCACTTTTTTTATAATAAATAAAGAAATAATCACTTTTTACTTTTTGTTTATTTAAAACAATTTTTGCAATTTCTTCGTTTTTCTTTATTCTATATTCTTTTTTCATTTTAAATCCTTTACTATTTCACAAAAAAAGACCACTCCTTGAAAATAAAGAAATGACAAGAAGTGGTCCTAGTTTGATAAAATATTCTTAAGCTGATAATACAGCTCTACCTTTTGAACGTCTACGTGCTAATACTTTTCTTCCGTTTGCTGTAGACATACGAGCACGGAAACCATGAGTTTTACTATGTTTACGTTTATTAGGTTGGTATGTTCTTTTCATATTTGAGCACCTCCAATTATTAAACCATGCTTGAATTATTATACAATATTTAATATTTAATATCAATAAATTTGCTTACATGTGCTTATATCTTACATACAAAAACAAAAAAAACACTTGGCAACATATTCACCAAGTGTTTTTAAATTAACTAGCTAACAAATCTTTTGTTAAAACATAATACTTATAATTAGCAGTTTCTCCATCACTTAATTCTATTTCAACATTGAAATAAATTTTTTCTACTTTGTATTCATCTGCTAATGATGATGTTCTTGAACTTGAAATATCAGCAGGTAAAGCTCCTTCATAAACAAATAACTTAACATATTTAGAAAAATATTCTTTTGTTAAAATAGATTCATTCGTTATTTCAGCAAATACTTCAATTTTAAGTTTGCTAATTATTGTTCCTTCAGGTAAAGTATTAAGTGCTTTTTTTACATTAACTAAACGATAATCACTATATTTAATTTCGTTACTACTTGTTTCAACTGGAACTTTTAAGAATTTTATAGATATAAATTCATTATTCTTACGTTCTATATTTTGCGTAACACCACTACCGCTTACAACAATATTTCTTTGTTCATAATCATCAAATGTTTCTTTTGTTACATCATCATAATCAAATTTATAATTTAATTCACAAGCAACATCTTGTTTATCTACTACTTTATCATAAGAAACTCTAACATACACAGTTTGTGGAATTTTATTAATATGTTTCACGACATCATCTTCTGTGGTAACTTCGTTTACAGCAAAATCTCCAGCAGAAGAATTAGTAATACTTATAGTAGAAGTAATTGTTGTTGAACCTTTTAATTCTTTACCACTAGTAGATTGAACATATCTAATTCCATCTTCAGTTTCAACAGCAACATAAACAAATATATCGTTTAAATCTAAAGTTGATGTTTTCTTTATAAAGAAATAAAGATCATACACACTCTCTTCATAATCAGTTTTTGTTTGTTTATTATTTTTTCTTTTCTCAACAACTTGTGTTACAACTGCAATATTTTCATCTGAAGCTTTATCAGAATATTCACTGAATGCAGGACCTTTATTTGTTAATGACACTATAATAAAAGCAACAGCAAAAATAGCAAAAGTATACACGATTAAAATTAATATTTTAAAAATTCTATTCATAACGTACCTCTTCTTGAGATATTTTACCATTATTTTTGTTTAATTGCAAGTAAAAGATATTATTCCTACTTTTCCACATTTCCACTGTGGAAAACAAGAAGATATCTTTTTTTTATCATCGTGGATAAAATGTTTATAAGTATGTGGAAAAAAATAAATATTCTTATTATTTTCTTTTTTTTTAATTTTATGATATTATTTATAAAGAGGTGAGTATATGAATAAAGAATTAGAATTATGGGAGCAAGTCAAAGAAATGCTTAAAGCATCAAATGACGAAGCTACATTTAATCAAACATTTGCACCAATAACAGAAATATATAAAGTTCAAAATAACGTTATTTACTTAATTGTTAATAACTCACTTGATATTTTCAGATTAAAAAGATTTTATCTTGTAAAAATGAATGAATTATTATCTCAAATCGCAGGAGAATCGATGTCTTTCGGTTTTATTTCAAAAGCTGAAGCTGAAGAACAATTAAAATCTCAACAAAAAGAAACTGTTATTCCTACAGTTGTTCCTACTATTATAAAGAAAAGAAATTTAAGAGCAGAATATACTTTTAGTAATTTCATTACTGGTGAAGCTAATCGTGAGGCTTTTACTTTCTCTGTAAAGGTAGCTGAATCTCCTCACGTTACAATTAATCCTTTTTATATTTTTGGAGATGTTGGTTTAGGCAAAACGCATTTAATGACAGCTATCGGTCATTATATATTAGAAAACAATCCTAACACAAATATTGTTTACACAACTGCGCAACAATTTGTCGAAGATTTTTATAAAGCTAAGAATAAAAACCAAAAGAACACAGCTTTTGCTGATGAATTTGATAATTATTATCGGTCTGCAGATTTATTTTTAGTTGATGATATTCAATATTTAGCTGATCGTCAAGGATCTCAAGATGAATTTTTCAAATTATTTGAATATCTATTTGAAAATAACAAACAAATTATAGTTACGTCAGATCGCCCAGCAAATGAATTAAATATTATGGCTAGATTAAAATCTAGATTTAGTTGGGGGATGCAAACTGACATAAAAAAACCTAATCAATTATTAAGAGAAGCTATTTTGCGTGGCAAATTAAAGTTTTTGATTTCTGATACTGACGAAGTTCCAGCAAATGTTATTACTTATATCGCAGAAAACTTTGATGAAAATGTACGTGACTTAGAAGGCGCATTAAGAAGATTTATATCTTATTGTGTTTCTTTTAATATAGATTTTAATTATGATAACGCTGTTTTAGCATTAGATGCTATTATTTCGACTTCTAAATCTTCTTCTAACAATAATACAAAATTGCATATTGAAAAGATAAAAGAAATTATCGCAGCATATTTTAATATAAACGTTAAAGATTTAGCAAGTCCATCTCGTAAACAAGAGTTCGTTTATGCAAGACAATTAACTGTTTACATTTTAAAAACGAAATATAATCAAACGTTAACAGCTATTGGTTCAGCATTAGGAGGTAGAGATCATGCTACTATTTCACATGCTTTTGAAAAAATCCAAGAAGCTATAAAAACAGATTCTAATATAAAAGAAGATGTAGATAATTTGATTTCTAATTTAGATAAACAATATAAAATCTAAAAGTTATCCACATTTCCACATTACTAATAATAATAAATAATTAAAAAAATATAAATAATAAGGAGTCCGAAAATGAAATTCGAAATTTCAAGAACTTTATTAGATAACACATTACAAAGTGTTTCTAGAGGTTTATCTAATAAAACACCATTACCAATTCTTATGGGTATACAATTAATAGCTAAAGATAATTTATTAACTTTTATAACAACTAATAAAGAAATCTCTGTTAGAGTTATTTTAGAATCATCAGATGATCTAGACATTATCGAAGATGGTTCGTGTGTTGTTCCAGGTAAATATTTTGTAGATATCGTTAAACGTATCGAAGGCGAAAAAGTTGAAGTAACTTTATTTGATCAAACAACAATTAAAATCCTTTCAAAGAATTCAGATTTTACTTTGAGAGCTTACGAGAAAAATAATTTCCCTAATACTAACTTTGATCTAAATACACAACCGATAGTATTGAAGAGTAAAGAGTTAAAGCAAATTGTAAAACAAACATCTTTTGCTTGTGCATCTACCGAGGAAAGAATAATCTTAACAAGTATTAATTTAACTATCAAAGATGATCAATTAACTGTTATCGCAACCGATAGTTTTAGATTAGCTAGAAGAACATCTAGCATTAGTTCAGACTTTAATTCAAAAATTCAAATTAACATTCCATGTAAATCTTTAGAAGAATTTAGTAAAATCTTAAATGATTATAACGAAGATGTAAATGTCTATATTTCAAATAATCAAGTTTTATTCAAAGTAGCTAATCTTTCGTTTATGTCGAGACTTGTAGAAGGAACTTATCCTGATACATCAAGTTTAATTCCTAACGATTTCTTGTTAAGTATTAAACTAAATCGTGAAGAATTAATCTCTGTTGTTAATAGAGCATCGTTATTTATTGACTCTGAAAACATCAGTTTTGTTAAATTCTCGCTTTCTAAAAATTCAAACAATATCGAAATTTCATCAAATTCAACAGAAATAGGTAGAGTTGTTGAAAACTTAAAACCTATTGAAGTAAGTGAAAATCAAGATTTTCAGATTGCTTTCTCTACAAAATACCTTATGGATGCGTTAAAAGCGTTCGAAACTCAAGACGTAATCATGTATTTTAGAGGAGAGATTAGACCTGCTATTATAACAAGCGAATCTAATGTAGAGTTAAAACAATTATTAATTCCTGTTAGAACATTCTAAGAATAGAAAAAAGCACCAAAAATGGTGCTTTTTTTGTACTTTTTGACCTATAAAACGATAGATTTATATACTTCAGTAAGGTCTTTTGAGATTTCATTAAGATTTTTTTGATGAAACTTGTCTTTCATAGTGTGATTATCGAATACAGAGATGCCTTCAGACTGTAAATTTTGAATAACTGCTTTGTCCTTGATTGGAGTGGCAATTATAGCGTCTGGAGAGTAGTTTTCAGCTAAAATTTTTAAGTCTTTTAAAGCCTTGTTCGGAGTGATCTTAATTGGGTGGTATCCGATAGGAATTATGTGGCTAATTTTGCTAATTTCGATGTCACAATCTACAAAATACTGAATTGTGTTCTTATAGCCATCAATTCCAAGTGGATCTAAGCCCACGACAAGAAGTATCTTTTCACTAATATCTAGCAAAATTTCTGTCAAACGACTACTTGAAGGTGGGAAATCGATAAAAATGTAGTCAAAATAATTAGTAAAATCTTCGATTAAAGCACGTAATTTCTTCTCTTCTGATCTTTTTAACGTTAAATTGATAGAAAGTCTGTCTGTATTTAAGGTTTTCATTAAATACATACCAGGTCTAACCTCAAAAACTACTTCTTCAGGCTTCTTTTCACCTATTAAAAGATTTTCAAAGAAATCATCGTCATTTGCGGTAACAAAATTTTCACAACCAAAAATTTTGAAAATACTATTTTGGTCATCAGCACTAATTACTAATACAGTTTTACCTTGGTTAGCATAGTAGTGAGCAAGGTATCCGATGAATGTAGTTTTACCTACACCACCCTTTTTACAAAATGTTGATACGATTGGCATACCTATCTATCTCCTTCTCTGTTTAATTTTTCAATACATGCTTGTTCAATGAACTGAGAAAACATAATTTCGCGTGTTGCACAAACAATTTTTATTCTTCTACGTAATTCTCTATCCATTGTTGCAGTATATTTTAATCTATTATCACTTTCAACATAAACATTAGAATTACGTGAACCTGATCTAGCTTGTTTAGGTGCTGGTTTTGTTGGTTGTTTAGGCGCTGGTTTCTTCACAACCGGTGTTGGTTCAACATATTCTTCAATTTCTTCTTCTTGTTCTACGATTTCTTCAACTTCCTCTTCAATTTCTGGTTCTTCTTTAACAACTACTTCTACTTTTTCTTCTTTTGCAGCAGAAATAGGTTTTTCAAATGGGTTTGTTCTCTTTTTTGGAAAATTATTCATTTTATTGTCCTCCTTTAATTTATACAATAAAATTATAACACTTTAGCAAAAATAACGCAAGCAAATAGCAATATTTATTTACAAAAGTATATACATACAACCATAAAAAAGTATTTTAGCAAAAAACAAATTTAATTGCAAAAAAGTTTTTTATTTATTTTTTTGAAAACATAAATTAAAAAATAGTTTGAAAATCAAAAATGAGCCCAAAAAACACAGTTTTTTTGAAGTTTTGTAAAAAAAACTAAAACTTATTCGTCCCCCAGGGGGTAAAATCAAAAATTCACACTATTTTTGAAAACACAAAAAAAGCATGAATTGCCGTTTTTGCAGTACTCATTTTTGTGCAAACGTTAAAAAAATTCAAACTATGGTTTTATGTTTTTACATAAATACATAAAGAAGAGTTTTTATGTTTGTTAGAATTGACAAATTATTATTAAATTAAAACGTTATAATTTTAAAATAAAAGCAGAATACAAAAAATCGTCCTTAAAAGTTTTAAATTAAAACAAAAAGCAACAATTAATTTTAAATTAAAACAAAAATTGCGATTCTGAAACTGCAGAAAACAAAAAAGTTAAAACAAAATACTTTTAATTTGACACTAAACAATAAAAATCAAAACTTCAAAAATTATTCGTAATTATTTTAAGCAAAACATAAATACTTTTAATTTAAATATGTTTTTTAAAAATACCGCTAGAAAAAATGTGTAAATATGTTTTTACATAAAACAATATCTATTTTTTTATGTAAAAACGTGTAAAAATAATTATTATTTTACATAAATAAATATAAATGTGCAATATGTATTTAAATAAATAAATAAAAGCATTAAAACAATTTTTACTTACTTAAGTAAAACAATAATTAAATATTATGCTAAAATATGTTAAAGTTTATTTATGTTTTTAAATATAAGAATATAAAAATAATTATTTTTATAAAGAAATAAATATTAAAATAATAGAATATTTATTGTTTTATGTTTTTTAATAAAAAAATAAATATTCTATTATTGTTATATGTAAGAATATAATTGCTTTTAAATTAAAAGTATTAAAAAAATAAACAAAAACGACTAAAAAACCTAAAAAAAAGGTAAAAAAAAGAAACTGTTAAAAGCTTTAAATTTAAATTATAAAAATTATATATAATAATAAGGAATATACATAAATAAATAAAATAACGCATGTTTTTTGGTAGAATAAATAGAAAACGTCAATTTTTTAGTAGGAAATTTTTGCTTGAAAAAAACGCTGATAAAAACTAACAAAAAACAGGGGTAAAAAAGGGTGAAAAAAGAGAGGTCAAATTAGTGGAAAAAATTTAAAATTTTTGTTATAATATTAGTATAAAAAAGAGGTGGTTTTATGGTTGAAATTAAAATTTATTCTGAACCGATAACTTTAGGTCAATTCGTTAAGTTTTTGGGGTTAATTTACTCTGGTGGAGAAGTAAAAATCTTTTTAGAAGAAAACGATATTTTTGTTAATGATGTTCCTGAAAAAAGGAGAGGAAAAAAGCTTTTTTCTGGCGATTTAGTTCAAATAAACGATCAAAAATACGTTTTAAAAGTAGAAAATGTTCATTAAAAAAATAAAAATACAGCAATTTAGAGTTTTTTTGGAATATGAAGTGGAATTTTCACCAAATGTTACGGTTATTTATGGCGACAACGCAGTAGGTAAAACATCTATTATAGAAGCTGTAAATTGCATTAGTTCAATAAAATCTTTTAGAACTACCGATTATTTAGAATTAATAAATGATTCTTCAGAATATTTTTATTTAGAAGCAACCTTAAAATCTGAAAATTTAGAAAACAAAGTAACTTATTATTGTGATAAACAAGTCAAAAAGATTAAATTAAACAATTGCTTGTGTTCTAAACTTAGTGATTTTGTTGGATTTTTTAATGTGGTTTGTTTTTCTGCACTTGATTTTTTAAAACTTAAAGGTTCAGGAAATGAACGAAGAAAAATGTTTGACCTTGTTTTTTGCCAAATTTCGAAAGATTACATGTTTGTGAGTAATTATTACAAAAAGTTGTTAAAAGATAGAAATGCCCTTTTAAAAAGGCTTATATTTGAAAATAGAAGTGATTTGCAAAAGTTAATTGAAGTGGTTTCAAATCAATTGGTTGAATACGGAAACAAGATAATTGAATTTAGAAAAAAAACAATTAATGAAATTTCTAATTTTGCTAAATTACATCATTCTAAAATTACCGAACAACTTGAGGATTTTGTCTTAACGTATTATCCTTCAGTTGAACGATTAACAATTGAAGATTATAACAATTCATTAAATGAAGATTTAAAGCGTGGCTACACAACAATAGGGCCTCACAGAGATGATTATATTTTTATTGTAAACAATAAAAATGTAACAATTTATGGTTCGCAAGGACAACAAAGGAATGCTGTTTTAAGTGTTAAACTTGCTATGGCAGATTTAATCTATGAAATAAAAAAAGAAGCTCCTACGCTTCTTTTGGATGATGTATTTAGCGAACTTGATAGGAAAAGACAAAACGCTTTAGTTAGTAGTTTGAATCCTAATTATCAAACTATTATTACAACAGCATCAATTTCTGATTTAGATAATAAAATTCTTGACAAAGCCTTGCTTGTTAAGATAGATAAAAGGAGTGAATAGGTATGGAAGATAAACAATATAATGCCGGTGAGATACAGGTACTAGAGGGTTTAGAAGCCGTTAGAAAAAGACCAGGGATGTACATTGGTTCTACTGGTCCAAAAGGGTTACATCATTTAGTTTGGGAAATAGTTGATAACTCTGTTGATGAAGCTTTAGCAGGCTTTTGTACACAAATAGACGTAGAACTAATTGTGGATAACTTAGGTGAAAATGTTGTTAAAATTGTGGATAACGGTCGTGGTATGCCAGTAGATATTCACCCTAAAACTAAGGTGTCTGCAACTGAAACAATTTTCACAGTTCTTCATGCAGGTGGTAAATTTGATAATAGTAACTATAAAGTGTCTGGTGGTCTTCATGGTGTAGGTGCTTCTGTAGTTAATGCACTTAGCGAATGGCTTGAGGTTTATGTACACCGTAATGGACACATTTATAAAGAAAGATTTGAGCGAGGTAAGCCTGTTACAAGTCTTGATATTATAGGTGAAACTGATCGTACAGGAACAACTGTAGTGTTTAAACCCGATAAACAAGTGTTTAAAGAAACAATAATTTATGAATTTGAAGTCTTAAGAGAAAGAATTCAAGAACTTGCTTTCTTAAACAAAGGTTTAAAATTAACTATAAAAGATGCTAGAAATGAAGATGTTGAAAAACACATTTATAAAGATTATTGTTATGAAGGTGGTATTATTGAATATGTTCAATATCTAAATCGTAAGAAAAAACCTATTCATAACGATGTTATTGTTGTTGAAGATGTTGTTGAAGGTGTAGTAATTGAGATTGCTTTCCAATATACTGAGGATTATTCATGTGATATAAGAGCGTTTACTAATAATATTGCTAACCACGAAGGTGGCACTCATGAAGACGGGTTTAGATTAAGCTTAACAAGAATTTTAAATAACTATGGTAAAAATTCAAATATTTTCAAAAAAGATGAAAGTTTAACAGGCGATGATGTTCGTGAAGGATTAACTGCAATTGTTACTTGTAAGATAAGTGAGCCTCAATTTGAAGGTCAAACTAAGACAAAACTTGGAAATACAGAGGTAAGACGTATTGTATCTCAAGCTATGACCGAAAAATTGGACGCATATTTGAAAGAAAACCCAGCAAACGCAAAAACTATCGTAGAAAAATCAATCCTCGCTTTAAGGGCCCGTATTGCGGCTAAAAAAGCACGTGAAGCTACACGTAGAAAGAGTCCACTAGATTCTTTAGGATTTGCTTCTAAACTTGCTGATTGTCGTACAAAAGAACCAGCTCTAGCTGAAATGTACATTGTCGAAGGGGATTCTGCCGGTGGTTCTGCTAAACAAGGAAGAGATTCGTATTTCCAAGCAATTCTACCTTTAAGAGGTAAAGTTTTAAATGTAGAAAAAGCTGCAAGCAATAGAATTTATAATAATAGAGAAATTCTATCTATGATTCAAGCAATCGGAACAGGTGTTGGAAAAGAATTTAATATTGATAACGCTCGTTATCATAAGATCGTTATCATGACCGATGCCGATGTCGATGGTGCTCACATTAGAACGCTTTTACTTACATTTTTCTATCGTTATATGAGACCAGTAATTGAGAAAGGTTATGTGTATATTGCACAACCTCCTCTATATAAAATTCAACAAGGTAAAAGAATTGAATATGCATATAGTGATGAAGAATTAAATATAAAATTAAGCGAAATTGGTGGTAGACCACAAATTCAACGTTATAAAGGTCTAGGGGAAATGAATGCAGAACAACTTTGGGAAACAACAATGGATCCAAATAGAAGAACTTTATTACAAGTTTCTTTAACTGATGTAGAAAAAGCAGACGCAGTATTTACAATGTTAATGGGTGAAGAAGTAGAACCAAGACGTAAATTTATTGAAGAAAATGCTGTTTATGTACAAAATCTTGATATTTAAGGAGGTAATAATCTATGGCTGAAAAGAAAATTAGAAGTCTTGAAGAGATTGAAAATGATTATCAAAACGAAGATAATGAAAATCAAGACGAAGAAATAGAAGAAAATGACTCTGAAACAGATCAAGATGAAGAAGATGAAGAAGATTTAGAGAAATCTAGAGAAGATGCTAAAAAAGATAAAGAACTATTAGAAAGTCATGTTGACCATATAATGCCAATTAATTTATCTAACTGTATGCAAGATTCGTTCTTATCTTATGCGATGAGTGTTATTGTAGCTCGTGCATTACCTGATGTTAGAGATGGTTTAAAACCAGTTCAAAGAAGAATTTTATATACAATGAGTGAACTTGGTGTTTATAGTGATAAACCATATAAGAAAAGTGCCCGTATTGTTGGGGACGTAATGGGGAAATACCATCCTCATGGGGACAGTGCTATTTATGAAGCAATGGTACGTATGGCTCAAGACTTTAGTTATCGCTATACGTTAGTAGAAGGTCATGGTAACTTTGGTTCTGTAGATGGTGATGGCGCAGCACATATGCGTTATACCGAAGCTCGTTTAAGTAAAATTGCCAATGAAATGTTAAAAGATATTGGTAAAAATACAGTTGATTTTATGGATAATTATGATGGCTCTGAACAAGAACCTGAGGTTTTACCTGCAAAATTTCCAAATATTTTAGTAAATGGTGCAACAGGTATTGCGGTAGGTATGGCTACAAGTATTCCTACACATAACTTATCAGAAGTAATTAACGCAACACTTGCATTAATAAAAGATCCAAATATTACAATTGATCAACTAATGGATTACATTCCTGCACCAGATTTCCCTACTGGTGGGACAGTTATGGGATTATCAAATATTAAACAAGCTTATGAAACAGGTATGGGAACCGTAACATGTCGTGCAAAAGTTGAAATTGTTGAACTTTCTAACGGTAAAAAAGAGATTTTAGTTAAAGAAATTCCTTATCAAGTTAATAAAACAAGATTAATTGAAAGAATTGCAGAACTTGCTAAAGACAAAATAATTGAAGGGATTACCGATTTACGTGATGAATCAAGTAGAAAAGGGATGAAAATCGTTATTGAAATTAGAAGAGATGCAAATGTTAACGTAATTTTAAATAATTTATATCGTTTTACACAAATGCAAACAACATATAGTGTAAATATGATTGCACTAGATCATGGACAACCTAAATGTCTAAATTTAAAACAAATTTTAGAAGCTTATGTTAAACATCAAGTAGAAGTTGTAACTAGAAGAACTGAATATGATTTAGAAAAAGCTAAAAATAGACTACATATTGTTGAAGGTTTATTAATTGCACTAGCAGATATTGATGAAGTTGTAGCAACAATTAAGAAATCTAAATCAACTGAAGAAGCTGTAAATCAATTAGTTGCTAAGTTTATTTTATCTGAAATTCAAGCAAAAGCTATTCTAGATATGAAACTTCAACGTTTGACAGGTCTAGAAATAGAAAAACTTCAACAAGAAGCTGCTGAACTTCGTGAATTAGTTGAATATTTAATGTCAATTTTAGAAAGTCGCGAAAAATTAATGAGTATAATCGTTGATGAATTAACTGAAGTTCAAAGAAAATTTGGTACAGAAAGAAAGACTGAAATTGATTTAACAGAAGATTTAGATGTTGCAGACGAAGATTTAATTCCAGAAGAAGATGTAATTATTACAATTACTAATAGAGGTTACATTAAACGTCTAAGTGTTGATACTTATAAAGTTCAAAAACGTGGTGGTAAAGGTATTACAGGTACAAAGATGCAAGAAGATGACTTTGTTGAAAAGATGATGTACACTTCAAGTCACGATAATATTATGTTCTTTACTAATTTTGGACAAGTTTATAACTTAAGAGCATATCAAATTCCTGCTCAAGGAAGATTCTCTAAAGGACTTCCTATTGTAAATTTACTAAAATTCTCAGATGGAGAACGTCTTGCTGCTGTAATTAACGTAAAAACACTAGAAGATCCAGGATATTTAATCTTTGGAACAAAGAATGGTAATGTTAAGAAAACAGAAATCGCTAAATATAAGAACATTAGATCAACAGGCATAAGAGCATTAATTTTAAATGATGGTGATGAACTTATAGCAGTTGAAAAGAGTGATGGCAATCAAACTATTATTCTTGGAGCATCTAACGGTAAAGCAGTAAGATTTAATGAAGTAGAGGTTCGCCCTACTAATAGAAGTGCTGCAGGAGTTAAAGCAATCAAACTAGAAGATGGCGAAAGAGCAGTTGGTATGGCTGTAGTTCCTAATGATGAGGCTGAAATTATTGTATTAACAGAAAAAGGATTTGGTAAACGTACTAAAGCTGCATCATTTAAAGTAAAAGGAAGAAACACAAAAGGTGTTAAATATATGAATATCACTGCTAAGAGCGGAAATCCTGTTGCGTTAAGTGTTTGTAAACCAGAAGAAGATTTAGTTGTAGTTACAGATAAAGGTATGATTATAAGAATTGAACTTACAAATATCTCTGTAATTGGTAGAGATACTCAAGGTGTTTGTATTATTAAACTTAATGAAGGTCATAAAGTAGCATCAATTGTTGTAGTTCCAAAGGCTGATGCAACTAAAGAAGACGAAACTGAATAAAAATAAAAAAGAGGCTTTTAAAAAGTCTCTTTTTTTTAACTAAAATCTAACTATTTAATAAATCTTTTAATTTGCCTAGCTCATCAAAATTAGGTTCATGTGAAGGTTGAATTACTTTAAATTCATCATTTTCATAACGTGGAATAATATGCATATGAAAATGCATTACAACTTGCCCTGCAAGACTTCCACTATTATTTAATAAATTAATATTTTCGACACCTAATTTTTTCTTTAACTTATTGGAAACATATACACATGCTTCCATAATCGCTCTACATTCATCTTTATTAAGGTCAAAAACATTTTCAACGTGACGCTTTGGAATAACTAAAGTATGACCTTTAGTTGTTTGAGAAATATCTAGTATTGCAATACAATAATCGTTCTCATAAATTTTAGATCCAGGAATTTCACCATTTAATATTTTACAAAATACACACATTTTAATCACCTCTAAATATAATTTTATACTTTATTTTATCAACAAATATAAAAAAATAAATTAAATGTGATAAAATTATTATACAAATTATTAATTTTAGGAGACAAAATATGAGTAAAGATGTAATTTATGTTGGTCATAGAGGAACAAAATTAGGTATTGGAGTTGAAAATACAAAAGAAGCATATCTAGAAGCTGCACAACTTGGTTATCAAGCAATTGAAACTGATATTAGAGTGACTCTTGATAAAGTATATATTTGTTGTCATGATGAAAATTTATTAAGATTAACAAAAAATAGTAAAAATAAAACTGCTATTAATGTTCAAGAATGTCATTTTAAAGACATTAAAGATTTAGAACTTGTTGAAATTACAGGTGATATAAAAAGAGTAGGTAAAATCTGTACATTTGATGAATATTTATCTATTTGTAAAGAGTATAATTGTACTCCAATTATTGAACTTAAATGGACAAATGGTATTTATTCTAGTAACGACAATTTTGAAAATTCAAATTATTCTAATTTAGATGGTTTAGTTGAAAAAATTTATAATCATAATTTAGAAAATACAGCTGTTATTATGACTTCAATGATTGGTTGTTTACTTTATGTAAAAGAAAAATATCCAAATATTAAATTACAATGGTTATGCCACTTAAGAACAAAAGAATTTATGGCGTTTGTTGGCGAAAAAGGAATAGATTTAGATGTTCAGTACTCACAATTAGATGAAGAAGTGCTTGAAAACGCAAGAAAATATAATCAATTAATTAACATTTGGACGCTTGATGATGAAAGTTTGCTAGAAAATTATCTAAACATGGGAGTAGATATGGTTACTACTAACTATATTAGTCCAAAAAAATAAACTAAAAGCTTATCTTTTTTGATAAGCTTTTATTCACCATTAAAGTTCAAATTATAGTCAATTGTATCATCAAATGTGATATATGATAAATAAATAGTTAATAATAAGTAATTAATTTTGTTTTGAACATCGTGTAATATAATATGATCACGCCCTGCTTCTACAATTTCTCCTCTAAAAATCTTTGATCCCCATTGACTACCTTCAAAACTCATGTAAACTGTTGCAATTTTACCTTTATTAAGTCGTAAAATGTTTTCAATATATGATTGTTCGTTATAAATTTGATTGGGATTTACTCCTGCCTCAGGTGGATATGGGTAAATTGGTGGTTGAGGATATATATATGGTACTCCTCCATATGGATTTTGATAAAAAGGTTGTTGATAATTAATCGTCATTTTTCCTCCTAATAACAATTTTCACTTTCTACAGGTGTATAAAAACAGTGTGATTTATAACGTCCTGAGTTCCATTGATTCCACCACTTCGCTCTACAATCATCATTTCCGGCATTATAAAACCATAATGCTTTTGTTGCGGGGTGAAATCTTTCACCATAAATAACCCTTCTTGCAAGTTTTTTATCTATTTCTCTTGGAGCTTGATAAAAATAAGAGTAAAGAGTTGCTTCAAAGCCTCCTGGACGTTGAAAGACCATCTGTTCAATTGATGTAATGTTTCTAAAATCTAGACAATTTGCTAAAACTCTATTAATTCCAACGTTTCCTACCATTAACATTCCTAGTTCTCCTTCTGATTCAGCTTCTGCTCTCATTAATCTTGCTAATAATTCTAATTCTTTTTTAGTATATTTAACAACACTCATTTTAACACCTCAAGAAAAATATATTCAAGATAATTGAAAAATATACTAAAATCTATTAGAATATATAAAAAATAAGTTAAAGGAATATAAATTATGAATAAATGTGATCAAAATTGTAATACATGTTCATCAAAATGTAATAATGGTTGTCCAATATGTAATGTGCTTGGTAAAAATGTTCCATTAATTACTGTAACATCTCTTTTAAAAGATAAAAATCATTATTTAAACGATAATAATATATATATTTGTATAAACCGAAAATGCCCTGTAATTTATTATCAAGAAGAAAACCCTAAATATTTTACTAAAGATGATATAAAAACGCAAATTTGGTTCAAATCAAGCCTTAATGAGCAAATTATATGCTATTGTCACAATATAAAATTAACTGATATTATAGAAATAATAAAAAATAGTGATGAAGAAAACTTAACAAAAGAAAAAATATTTGAAAAATTAAATATAAAAGAGGAAAACAACTGTATTTATCATAATCCACTTGGAGAATCTTGTGATAAATTATTTAAAAACGCAATAGAATTTGCTTATAAACAAAAAAATAATGAATAAAATTTAATTTATATTGAAAATAATTTAAAATATGGTATAATAAAAATCAAGCGAGGTATAAAATATGAAAAAATATATGTTTTTAATATTCTGCTTAGTAAGTATTCTAAGCCTTTTTTGTAGCTGCAAGCAAAATAAATTTGATGTTACAATTATTTATGAAGATGGAACTAAAAAAATTATAACAGAAATAAAAAAAGGTTCAAAAATTACTGAACCTGACTTTAATTTACCTAATGAAGTAAATGATATAACATATGTTGATGAATTAGGTAATGAATTTAATTTCAATACTGAAATAAATAGTAATTTAACTATCTATGCTAACTTTGTTTATAATCAATACATAGTAAACTTCTATGATTATGATAATACTTTAATCGAAACTTATACTCTAAAATATGGATCTGATGTAATTTTTCCTAAAAATCCTTCAAGGGAAGCTGAAACAGGTTGTTCATACGAGTTCAAAGATTGGACATTAACTGATACGATTGTTACAAAAAATCTAGATTTTAAAGCACAATATACTAAAATCTTAGAAGAATACACAATAAACTTTTTTGATTATGACAATACTTTAATAAAAACTTATACTTTGCCTTATGGATCAGAAGTAGTATTTCCGGAAAATCCAACAAGAGTAGGTGGTGAAGGATATATATATGAATTTAAAGATTGGACATTAACTGATACAGTTGTTACGAAAAACTTAGATTTTACTGCTCAATATACTCAAGTTTTTGAGGAATTTACAATTTGTTTTTATAATTATGATAAAACCTTAATAACTACTTATACTCTACCATATGGTTCTGAAGTATTATTCCCTGAAACTCCAACAAGAGAAGGCGGGGTAGGTTATACTTATCAATTTAAAGACTGGACAATTAAACAAACTATTGTAACAAAAGATTTAACTTTTACTGCAAGATATACAAAAGTATATGATGAAATGACTGTTACTGCACTAAATATTGATGGAGATATATATACTGTTGAAAAATGTGACTATAACAGTTACATTAATACGTTAAATGAACCAGAGTTTGATAAAGATCCTAATAAGTATTATCGTTTTCATGGTTGGTATGATACTGAAACAGAAGAATTATTTGATTTTGATATAGAAATAAAAAAGAATTATACACTTTATCCTAAATATGATATATATGATTATGAAGAAACTACTTTACAAAATGCAACAGTAAGTTTTATTGGAGATAGTATCTCTACTTTTTATAGTACAGATTCATCTATAAATAGCTTATATGGTGGAACAAATCAATTTTATTATCCTATTTATTCTGTAACTGTAAAAACAGTAGATAAAACTTGGTGGTATCAAACATATACTCAACTTAATTTAAAACTTGGCGTAAATAATTCATGGAGTGGAAGTGCAGCATATGGAAGTGGTAATTCTGCAGGAATGAGTGAAGCTAGATTAAAAACTTTAGGAGATAATGGAACTCCTAATCTAGTTATAATCTTTTTAGGAACAAACGATAATGTAAATGGGCATTCTGTTGAAAATTTAGAAACTGCATATATAAAAATGATTGAATATATTAGTGAAAATTATATAGATTTCTCAAATAATACCGCAAAAGTTCCATATATTTACTTATTTACTAATGGTTATTCAGCATATTCTGGATATAATTATACAGAGGAAAGAAGACTTGAATACAACGAAATGTTTAAAAAATTAGCAAATACTTATTCAAACGTTAGAATATTTGACCTTGCTAAATATATTACAAGTGATAACTATAGTTCTTATTTAGGAGACTCTTTACATTATAATGCTGATGGAATGAAATTAATTTCTGACAAATTAGTTGAACAATTAACAAATGATTTTTCAAAAACAAAAAAAGTTTCTGAACAAAGAGAAAATAATAATAATATAATATATTATTTAGAAAAAAAGTGCTACAAAAATGAGGAGGGATATATATGCTAATCGTTGGGCTTGGCAATCCTGGTAAACAATATGAAAAAACTCATCATAATGTAGGATTTATGTTTGTTGATGAAGTAGCAAAAAGTTATAATGTTACATTCAAATTAGAAAAAAAATTCCAATGCTATATTGGAGAGTTTGTTCAAAACGGAAAAAAGCACTATTTAATGAAACCGACTACATATATGAACCTATCTGGTCATGCTGTTAGACTATTTAGTGATTACTATAATATTGAAAGTGATGATATTTTTGTAATATACGATGATATGGATTTACCAATTGGAACTAAAAGAATAAGAAAAAGTGGTTCTGCTGGTGGACATAATGGTATGAAATCAATGATTCAAGAAGTTGGAACTAGTGAAATTGCTAGACTTCGTATTGGAATTGGAAGAAGTAAAGAAGATTCGCACGATAAAGTAGTAGATTTTGTTCTTTCTAACTTCTCAAAGTCGGAAATGAATATTTTAAATGAAACTTTAAATGTTTCTGCAAACATTATTAATGATTTAATTAATCATGGTATTGATTATATAATGAACAATTATAATAAATAGGGGTAACATAATGAATATACTTAACTTTTTAGAACAAAAAGCTAAATATATGAACGTTATAAACAGTATTTTAAACACAAATAATAAAGAGAATATATATGTTGGTAATGCTGCTTGCAACCTTTCAAGGATGCTAGCAGCACTAACATTTTTAAAATCTAATAAAAATATTGTTTATATAGCCGAAAACATATATGAAGCATCAAAAGCTTATGAAACATTTTGTGATTTATTAGGTGATGATTTGGTAAGCTTCTTTCCACAAGAAGAATTTATTTCATCAGAGCTTGTTGCAAGTAGTTTAACTTTTAGACTAGCAAGAATGTTAACACTACATAATATAGTAGAAAATAATCCTAGATTAATTGTTACATGTACAGAAGGTGTAACAAAACAAATGATGTCTAAAGAAAAAATTAAAGCATCAACTATTAAATTACAAGTAGGACAAGAGATTCCGTTAAAAGAATTAGTAGAAAAACTAATGATAAGAGGATATAAAAAGACTTCTATTACCGAAGAACTTGGTACTTTTAGTGTTAGAGGTAGTATTGTAGATATATATCCGATTAATTCTGATGGTGTTTTTCGTATTAATTTCTTTGATAATGAAATAGAAACTATTAAAAAAGTAAACATTTCTACTCAAATGAGTGAAGGAAAAGTAAACGATATATATATATTTCCTTTATATGATGTTTATTATGAAGAAAAAGAAATATCTTTAATCGAAGAACGTATTTTAAAAGAACATAGTTTAACAGAAAAAGTAGATAAAGACTTAAGAAAGATAAAAAATTATGATTCATTAGACCAATTATATATATACCTACCGTATATTGATCCTAAATATACGCCCTTTTTGACGCTTATGGATAGTCCAATATGTTTTTACGAAGACTTAAAACATATAATTGATCATCAAACTGCACAATTAGAAGAGATAAGAGAATACTTATTAAGTGTAAAATATAAATTGAATAATGATTTATTTATACCAGTTATTGAAAACTTAAACTATTCAAGTCAAAATGTATTTTTATCACAAGATATATCATCTTTAAATGATATAAAACTAACAAAATTAATTGATTTAAGAAGCGGAAATAACTTTGATTACAATAATAATATAAAACTTGTAATAGAAGATGTAAAACTTAATAAAGCAAAAACTTATATTATCACACATTTTGATGAGAAAAAGCTTGCTTTTTTAGAAAATGTATTTGAAAACAACGGTATAACATTTAATAAAGGTGATAAAATAAAAGAAAACCAAATAAATTTAGTGGTTTCAAAGAATGCATATGGATTTATAGATTATGAATATAATTTAGAAATACTTACACCTAATGAATTTGCACCTGGAAAAATAAGCAAACAAGGTAAATATCATAAATATTATAAAAATACAACTAAAATCTATGATAAAGATGACTTAAAACCTGGTGATTATGTAGTTCATCAAGAATATGGTATTGGGATATACTTAGGAATTGAAACAAAAACAATAAGAGAAAAACAAATTGACTACTTATATATTCAATATGCAGATGAAGGAAAACTATATGTTCCAGTAGAAAATATATATCTTTTAGAAAAATATAACACTTCAAAAGATGCAAAACCTAAGTTAAATAACTTAACAGGCAAAGAATGGAAGAAAAAGAAAGCTAAAATTAAAGAAAAAGTCATGGATGTTGCAAGAAGACTAATAAAAGTCCAAGCAGAACGTGATTTAAAACAAGGATATATATATGATAAAGATTCAGTTGAACAATTAGAATTTGAATCTGACTTTGAATTTAGAGAAACTGATGATCAAATTAAAGCAATTAACGAAGTAAAACAAGATATGGAAAGCAAACGTCCACTTGATAGATTAGTTTGTGGTGATGTTGGTTTTGGAAAAACAGAAGTAGCAATGAGAGCAGCTTTTAAGGCAGTAGATAATGGTAAACAAGTAGTATATTTAGCTCCTACAACCGTACTTACTAGACAACATTATCATACATTTAAAGATAGATTTGAAAAATATGGTATAAGAGTAGAATTATTAAATAGATTTGTTCCTACTTCTAAACAAAAAATAGTCCTAGAAGGACTAAAAAAAGGATATGTAGATATAGTAATAGGTACACATAGAGTGTTATCTAATGATTTGGTATTTAAAAATTTAGGTTTATTAATAATAGATGAAGAACAACGTTTTGGAGTACTTCATAAAGAAAGAATAAAAGAACTAAAAGCAAACGTAGATATTTTAACTTTAACCGCAACACCTATTCCAAGAACGCTTCAAATGGCACTATCAGGTTTAAGAGATTTATCTTTAATAGAAACACCCCCTACAAATAGACTTCCAGTTCAAACATATGTACTAGAAACTAACGATTCTGTAATTAGAGAAGCAATTAATAGAGAAATGGGGCGCGGCGGTCAAGTGTTTTATCTATTAAATCATATTGATGAGTTAGATAGAATTATATCTAAAATACATAAACTATGTCCTAAAGCAAAAGTTGGATTAATTCATGGCAAAATGAGTAAAGAACAAATAGAAGATGAATTAGTATGTTTCTTAGATAAAGGCTATGATGTATTGGTTTGTACAACAATCATTGAAACCGGAATTGACATCCCTAATGCAAATACGCTAATTATCGAAAAAGCAGACCATTTAGGACTAAGTCAACTATATCAAATTAGAGGTAGAGTTGGAAGAAGTGATAGAATTTCTTACGCTTATTTAATGTATGAACCACATAAAGTACTTACTCAACAAGCAAAAGAACGACTTGATGCGATAAAAGAGTTCACAGCTCTTGGAAGTGGTTATAAAATTGCTATGAAAGACCTTGCAATAAGAGGTGCTGGAGATATATTAGGAGATGAACAGTCTGGTTTTATTGACGCAATAGGTATGGATTTATATATGAAATTACTTAATGAAGCAATAAATGAGTTAAAAGGAAAAAAAGAAGATGAAAAAGAACATAAATATTTTAATATATCTATATCTAAACATATTGATCCTAATTATGTAATTGATGATGAAATAAGAATTGCAATGCACAAAGAAATAAGCAAAATCAAATCAAGAGACCAAATAAAAAGTTTAATAACAGAATATACTGATAGATATGGTGAGTTGAATCAAGATATTTTATTATACATGGAAACAAAATATTTAGAATTTTTACTAAAATCAAAAGGCATAGAAAACTTTAAAGAATCAAAGGATGAAATTATAATTAATTTTGATGAAGAAACAACATCAAAAATCAATTATAAAGATTTATCACATAACGCAACTAAAAATGCGCCATTATTTACTTTTTCAATGAAACAAAATCGTATATTTATTCATATAGATCCAAAAGATTATAAAAATAGTTATATATATATACTTACAAAATTCTTAGAAAATATTATTATTTAAGTATAATCTTTGGAAAAAAGTTCATAATAAACATAGAAAACCCAAAAAGGAGATGTTATTATGAAAGCAACAGGCGTTGTAAGAAGAATAGATGATTTAGGAAGAATCGTTCTTCCAAAAGAATTAAGAAGAACAATGCGTATAAAAGAAGGCGAATCACTTGAGATATATACTGATGGAGATAATAAAATTGTATTAAAAAAATATTCTCCTGTAAATCAAATGACAGATTTTGTAAAAGAATTTACAGAAAGTATGTATACAACTAATAAAAGAAATATTATAGTAACTGATAACGAGAAAATAGTTGCGGCAAGTGGTGACTTTAAAACCGATTTAACAGGTAAAAAAATAACAAAAGAATTAGAAGAAAGATTAAAAAATAGAAATACTCAAATAAATAATGCAGGAGTTTCTTTAAATGTATGTGAAACTTACACAATTAATAATGCATCTATCTTGAAACCTATTAATGTATTTGGTGATATCTTAGGATGTGTAATTGTTGAAGGAAAACCACAAGTTACTGACTCAGAAAAGAGTTTAGCTGAATTCGGTGGATTATTTATGAGTAGATATTTAGAAATTTAAAGCAGTAAGCATAAAGTTTACTGCTTTCTAAATTTTATAGAAAATGCAAATAATAGTTAGAAAATGTATAAATGTGTTATAATAGAGAAGTAATTAAATATAATTTAATAAAGGAGATAAAAAAATGGCACTAGTTAATATGTGTGAAATGCTTACTAAAGCAAAAGAAGGCAAATATGCTGTTGGTCAATTTAACATTAACAATCTTGAATGGACAAAAACAATCCTTGAAACTGCGCAAGAACAAAACTCACCAGTAATTTTAGGTGTATCAGAAGGTGCAGCTAAATATATGGGTGGTTTTAAAACTGTAGTTGGTATGGTTAAAGGTTTAATTGAAGAATTAAATATTACAGTTTCTGTAGCAATTCATTTAGACCATGGTCAAAGTTTTGAAAACTGTAAAAAAGCTATTGATGCTGGCTTTACATCTGTAATGATTGATGGTTCTCATCATCCAATTGATGAAAATATTAAAATGACTAAAGAAGTTGTTGATTATGCTCATGCTCATGGCGCAAGTGTAGAAGCAGAAGTAGGTACTGTTGGTGGTAACGAAGATGGTGTTATCGGTGGTATTAAATATGCTGATTGTGCTGAATGTGTTAAATTAGTTAAAGAAGCTGGTGTTGATGCACTTGCTCCAGCATTAGGTTCAGTACATGGTCCTTACCAAGGTGAACCAGTATTAGGTTTTGTTGAAATGAAAGAAATTCAAGAAGCTACTAATATGCCACTTGTATTACATGGTGGTACAGGTATTCCTGATGAAAAAATCCAAAAAGCTATCGCTTGCGGTACTTGTAAAATTAATGTTAATACTGAATGTCAACTTGCATTTAATAAATTATTAAGAGAATGGATTGCTGATCCTAAAAATGCAAATCAATATGACCCTCGTAAGATTTTAGGTCCTGCAACTAAAGGTATTAAAGCTGCTGTTACTGAAAAAATGAATGTATTTGGTTCAGTTAATAAAAACTAAAAACTTAATATAAAATTAGATTATAGTTTTCTATAATCTAATTTTTTTCTTTGAAATATATTATAAATTTTGTTATACTATAAAAAACGAGGTAGATTTATGAAAAAAATATATGTATTTTTAATAATTTTAATTTTAACTTTTATCTGTAGTTGTAAAAACAAAAATAACAATAACAATAATGGCAACGATAATACTGATGTTGATGTAAATTACTCAATTACTTTAAATTACATTGATGAATTAAAAGAATTAATATCTTATAAACAGTTTTATGAAATAAAAAAAGATGAAAAATTTGTTTTTCCACAAATAGAAAGTACAACATATATTATTGATGATGTTAATATGGATGGAAATAATGTAATATATACAAGAAATATTTATGATTTTACTTTTTATGGTTGGAAAAATGAAGATAATCAGTTAATTGATGAGAATGATGTATATGTTAATAAAAACGAAACTTTTACACCAAAATATGATATATCTTTAAGTAGTTATACTTTGAATTTGTATACAAATGGATTATCAGTAAATAAATCTACAAGCAATAATTTAGAGACATTTGAATTACCAGTTATAGAAAATCAGAATTATGCATTTGAAGGTTGGTATTATAACGAACTATACTTAGGAAAAAAAGTAGAAAATATTGATTATTCGCAACTAACAGATGAAAAAGTACTTTATGCAAAACTAATTCCAACTGTAGAATATGTTAATTCTTTAGTTAATAATATCCCAACTGATGTAACAATATTTGATATTGATAATCTTGAACATGCATATAATTCTTATCATAAACTTTCATATCAAAATAAACAATTAATAGAAAACTATGATAAACTAAAAACATCTTATCAAGATATAGAAAAACTAAAAACAGCATATACATATTATTGCAAACTTAATGATGTATATAATGTAGATATATCTCCAAACTTAAAATACGATTTAGAAAACTTAATTGCTTCTTTAGAATCTTTAGATCAAACTGTTATAGATTATATTCCTAACTTAGACTTTAATAAATTAAATGAAATTAATAATGAAGTAAATGATTTATATGAGCAATATTATGAAGAAGCACAAGAGTTTGACAAAAAAATTGCAAAATTACCTATCTATTTAGAACAATATTATGAAAAAGAAATAACAAATTTATATAACGAATATTTAAATTTAGATAAGAATATAAAAGACTTATTAAATGCTAGAGAAAAAATACAATCATTATATGAGAATTTACAAAATATAAAGAATAAAACTCATATATATTATTTAAATACTGTAAATACAAGTAACGTTTATACATCAAAACAACAATTATTTGAAGCATTCTTTACAGATTTTTATTATTATATTGGTGCTTATCATGGATTGAATCATTTAAGGAATAATAATTTATATGATGTAAATGATTTTGTAAAACTTGCAGGAGATTTTACTGGAGCAGGTGCAAATAATTTATATGGTATTGGTAATATTGCCGGAAGATATATGTTAGAAAAAGATATCAATGGTGTATTAGAAAATCAAACTGAAAAAGGCTTCTTTGGTTTCTGTTATCAAAATAATTTATATCAAGATGTATTACCGTTCTTTATAAACTTCTTTGCTTTTTGGCGAATTGATGAAAAATATGCAAATACATCTAATTATGGTGCAGATATATTTGCAGAAAGTTGGGCTCCAACTGTTGATATTGCAAAATTTTTCTATTATGACGAAAACACTTCATATGTAAAAACAGATAGAATGATAGATTGTTTAACAAATGTGGCTTCTGTAGTATATAATTTTTCTGAATCTAACCTTAACACAAAAAGTATTAAATTAAGAGGATATATATTTGAGGGGTGGTATGATAATGAAAACTTTGAAGGTGACAAGATTACATCATTATCAAATACTAAATCCAAAAAATTATACGCAAAATGGACAATAGATCAAAATCAAGTTGATTTAGATTGTGCTAATTTAGTAGATATATATATTTATAATTTGACAACAAAAAAAGCAGTTGTTAACAAAATTACTATTGGTTATGTAAAAACAATGTATGATAATTTATCAGAGAAAGGAAAAAGTTTAGTTAATAATTACGATACATTAAAACAATTATTAACTGAATATAATTAACATGGAAAAACAAGTTAAAATAATTATAGGATTAATTATTAATAGATCAATAACGATAGAAGATGAAATAAAACAATATTTTGAAAATGTATTAACTTATATAAACCAAATAGAAAAATTATATATATATCTAACAAAAGAAGTTGATGTTTCAAAATTTTTGATATATTTAACTAAATATCCATATGTTGAAATTGCTAAATGTACTGATTATGGTGATGCAGAAATATACAAAGCACTAATTGATAAAGCAATTGAAGACAAAGCTGATTATGTTTCATTATTAAAACCCGATATGTATTATGAAAATGATTCATTTGTTGAATTAAAAAAATATATTACACAAGCGGATGTATCTAGAATTTCAGTTTTAACGCCTATGCCACTATTTGGTTCTGAATTACATGAAAGAAAAGCTGAAGAATTTAGAGCTATTAAAGGATGTAATGCATTTGGGGCTTTATTAAATTTACACATTTATAAAGAAACAAGAGGAATTAAAACAGAGTATTATCAAACAACATTTGATTATGATTATTGTTTACAAACAAGACTTCTTGGATATGATGTAATGCTTGCACAAAATCTTGTATTAAGAAAACAAAACTATAAAGTTTTAACAAGAAAAATAGGTTTTATAACATTAACGATGTTTGAAAGAGATTTAATGGATATATATTATGAAACAAGAAATAGATATTATTTATGGGAAGAATATAAAAACCTTGACCGAGAATATGTTCTGTTAGATAAAAAACTAGCGAAAAGAGAACAACAAGAAATAAAAGCAAAAGATAAACGATATAAAGAAAAGTTTATGATGATAGATAAAGCAAGAAGAGATTATAAAAAAGGTATAAAAGGTCCATATAATCAAGCAGAATAAATAATAAAAAGATAAAGCTATTAAAAAGCTTTATCTTTTTATTTGGAAAACCAATTTTCTTGTGTTAAACTATAAATGTAAAACAACCAAGAAAGGAACATTTACATGAAATCAATAAAAAAAGTTATATATATATTTATAATTTCTTTATTATGTATCTTTGTAATACCTACAAAAGCGGCTAATAAAGATAGTGCAGCAGACCCTACTGGTGTTAGTACATACACACCAACAGAAACTACTGTTAGAGATATTTATGGTATGACACATACGTTACAAAAAGCTACAACAGTAACTAATGGTAATTCAAAAGGTCAATTAATAAATGCTTTTGAAATGAAAACAGATGGAATAACTTCAAAACTTGTTACTTGGGCAGTACAACAAGATAATACATCATATAAAAGAGCAGATATTATTGAAGCTGCAAAAGATTATGAAGCAAAACATCCAGGTTGGATTGTTACTGGTGGTATAAACGCTGACCAATATTTCTTTAAATTTGGTAATGGATTAGGTGTTGATGGAAGTGCTATTCTTGAACCTTCTCCATATTACCCTATGATTACTGATGGAGAAATAAGATATACTGTTAATCCTTATAATAACTCTTCAAATGTAGTAGGATTTAAAAATGATGGAAGTACAAATAGTTTTGCTTATCCTGATGGGACTGTTGGAGGTTATAGACTTTCAATTATTGATGAATCAGGTAATGAATTAAATACATTTGTAGTTAACGGAATAAATAGAAGTGCTTCAAGCGCAGAAACTACCGTTTGGTGTGCGCCAGTACATACTGATTACTCTAATAAAGTTCAAGAACAAACTATTAATACAACTAATCAATTATATGTAATAGAAAATGCTGATTTAACACAAGTAAGTGTTGATCCAAGTTATGGTTATCCTACCGGAAATCTTGTCTCTTTATTCTGTAAAGGAACAATTTCTAATTCAAGTTTAAAAGAGTATACTGTTTCAAAAGGTCAATTTGCTATTGAAACTACAAACGAATCAGTAATAGCTGCATTAAGTGATGGACTTAAAGTAAAAGTTGAATTATTATTTGGTAGTGAAGAATTAAACGCAGTAGATGAAGCAATCGGTTATCATAGTGCTCATATAGTTAATGGTTCTGTACAAACAGCTAACGGAAGTAATGCATATAACTCAAAATCTTATTCGCGTGCTTTATTTGGTAAAAAAGCAGATGGAACATATGTTCTAATTACAGGCGACTATGTTGTATTAGAAGGTTCTTATGGACTTAATTTTACTGAATGTAATGCAGTTGCAAAATACTTTGATTGTACTGATCTATATCAAATGGATGGCGGTGGAAGTGTAACAGCCCTTGCAAGACAAGATGATGGATCATTTAAAGTTACTAATTATCCAAAAGATTCTGGAAATCCTGATAGACCACGTGAAAATTTAAGTTATTTATTCTTTGTAAAACGTGATCCTGGTGTAATTCAAAATCAAAGCTTAACTACTCACTATTCAATAACACTTGATAAAAATGAAATATTGGGTAATGTAAAAATAGAAAATTTAAAAGTTAGTTTAAATAATCAAGAATACGATTTTGGTGATAATACACAATTAACAATTGATGGTTTAACAGAAAAAACACAATATAAACTTAAAGTTACTTACGATATTGTAGAAAATAATAATAGAATTTCAGATTACGTATATATATATGTAAATACAAAAGAATATATTTTCCCAAGTGAAATAATTAAAATAGTTGAAGTAACTGACACAACAATAAAAATTGTTAAAACAACAAATAGTTATGCAGAAAACATTTCAAATATAATTATTAAAGTTGGTCATGATACATTTAATATGGGAAATAAAGATGAATATATATGCACAGATTTATATAAAGATGTCGACTATGAAGTATACGCAACATATGATATCTTTGATCCTGCCTCACAAGTTACATTTACTGGTCAAACAGAAATATTTAATGTTCATACAAAAGCATTTAAAGAACCTACAATCAACAAATTCATTGAAAAAAGAAAAGGAACTTCAACGTTAACAGTAGAATATGAATTCTTAGATGAAGATGATGTTGTAGAAAAATCATACGTAACTGTAAACGGAGAACCAAATAAAGATGTAATTCTTGAAAGCGGAACAGTATCTTTATCAGGATTAAACTTTAAAGAAAATAAATATGAAGTTAAATTAGTAATAGAATACTTAGATGAAAATGAAAAAACTATCAAAGTAGAATCAGTTGCTTTAATATATGAACCACCACATGAACATAACTTTGTAGATGGTATTTGTGAATGTGGAGAAGTTGATCCAAACTATGTTCCACCACATGTACATGAATTTGTAGAAGGAAAATGTGAATGTGGTGAAATTGATCCTAACTATGTACCACCACATGTACATGAATATGTAGAAGGTAAGTGTGAATGTGGAGAAAAAGATCCAAATTATGTAGAACCACACGTTCATAACTTTATCGAAGGAACTTGTGAATGTGGCGAAGTCGATCCAACATATGTTGCTCCAGGTGATTCTGAACCAGAACCTGC
>JAFQFT010000023.1 GCA_017398545.1 Bacilli bacterium
AAAAGGCAACCCTTTGGGTTGCCTTTTATTAACATCCACAGTCATCAGTACCTGTTTTAACTTCGACCATTTGTTTAAATTCATTTGTTTCTTTTAAAGTGTCATAACCTAAAGTATAAGCAAGAACTTTTTTAAATCCTGCTTTTTTTAAATACTCCATAATTACAACATGTTCATTTTGACCATAGTCAATTAATAGAATTTGTGTGTCTGTACTTTTTAGTCCAGTGATCCAAGTTATGAAATGTTCTTCACTTTGATTTTTAAAATTATAACTTAATGATCCTAATATATGACCTAATGCGTAATCTGTTTCTAAATCTCTTAAATCAATTACTGCACCTCTTTTTATTTCTCCACGAGAGATATCATATATATATTCACAAAATTCTTTGGAGTCAGATGTTGTTTTAACTTTAGCACAACTTGTTAAAGAAAGCATTAATATAAATATTAAAAGTAAACTAATTTTTTTCATTTTTTAACTCCCAAAGATATTTATAATCATTTAGGTCAAGATTTGCTTTTTTCAATAAATCAGGTCTTACTTTTAAAGTTTTTTCTAAAGCTTTTTCTCTTTGCCATTTCTTGATATTCGCATGATGTCCACTAAGTAAAACATCAGGTACACCAAAACCTTCATAAATGGCAGGTCTTGTGTATTGAGGATGTTCAAGTAAGCTATCACTAAAAGATTCATTAACTGGTGAATCTTCACTGATTACTCCAGGTACTAATCTTGAAACTGCTTCTAAGATTGTCATTGCTGGTACTTCACCACCCATTAATACATAGTCACCAATTGATACTTCTTCATCGATGAAATTAAGAATTCTCGCATCTATTCCTTCATAGTGACCACATACCATGACAATATGTTCTTCTTTAGAAAGTTCAATGGCTTTGGCTTGATTAAATGTTTTACCGCTTGGACTCATTAAAAGTTTTTTTGCATGATCAAGGTTTGGAATAGTTTTCATTGCAAGGTGAACTGGTTCAACACTAATTAACATTCCTGCACCACCACCATATGAATAATCATCAACTGTATGATGTTTATTTGTAGAAAACTCTCTAAAATCAATTAAGTTAACTTCAATTAGTTTCTTTTCAATTGCACGTTTAATAATTGAATCTTCGATTAAACCTTTAAACATATTTGGGAATAATGTTAGTATATCAAATCTAATCATCTGAATCCCTCAATTTCATTGATAAAGATAACTTCATCAGTAACATCTTCAATGTATTCTTTAACAAACGGAATCATACATTTTTTATCACTTTTTAGTTTAATCTCTAATACTGCAGATGTTGGTAAATCTAAAACATCAATTACAGTACCCAATTCTTCTTTATGTTGATTAATTACTTTTAAACCAATTAAATCAGTAAAATAATATTCATTATCATTTAAATCATCTAATTCTTCACGGTCAATATAGAAATTACAACCAACATATTTTTCGACTAGGTTAATATCAAATAAATCATCAATTGTTACTAAGTACATTCCTTTATGAAGTCTACTTGATGATATTTTAACTTTCGTTAATTTTGTTTCTTTTTTACCTAAATATAAATAATTATCTTTTATAAAGCGATTAGTTGATGAATCACTTAAAACTTTAAGTTCTCCTTTTAAACCAAATACTCCAACAATTTTTCCTGTTTCTAAATACTTACTCATTTTTAGGTTCCTCATTATTTGTTTCTTTAAATTCTTTTTTAAAGATACCAGTAATTCTTAAAGAGTTGATAATTGCAAGTAAACTAACACCAACATCTGAGAAGATTGCGAACCAAATCATTGATGGAATATTTACAAAGTTTAAAATAAATACAACTAGTTTAATCCCTAAAGCTAAAATAATATTTTGTTTTACAATTCTTCTTGTTGCATGTGAGATTGTAATTGCATCCGATACTTTTTCTAAATTATCACCCATGATAACTACGTCTGCAATCGCGATTGAACCTTCCGATCCAGTAGCTCCCATTGCGATACCGACATCTGCTGCACTAATAACTGGCGCATCATTAATTCCATCACCTACATA
>JAFQFT010000024.1 GCA_017398545.1 Bacilli bacterium
AATAATAACGAAAATAATGGTGAAAAAACTAAAGTAACTTTAACAGTTTGGGGTTCTGAAGAAGACCAAGCAATGTTAAAAGAAATGTGTAATGAATTTGCTAAAGCTAATCCTGATAAAGAATATAAATTCTTATTTGGTGTACAAAGTGAAGCTGATGCAGCTGATAAAGTATTAAATGACGTTACAGCTGGACCAGATGTTTATTCATTTGCTAGCGACCAAATTAATAAATTAATTGCTGGTGGAGCGCTTGCTCGTATCGGTGGTACTAATGAAACTCAAGTTAAAGAATTAAATTCTGAAGGTAGTGTTGATGCTGCTACAATCACTGTTAATGGCGAAGACCAATTATATGCTTACCCTTCAACTGGTGACAACTGTTATTTTGTTTACTATGATAAGAGAGTTTATACTGATCCATCACAATTATCAACTCTTTCTAGCATGTTAGATATTGCCAATAATGCTGGTAAAAAAGTTCATTTTAAATTAAATGATGATGGTTGGTATTTATCAAGTTTCTTCTTTGCTAAACCTAATTTAGGTTACCAAGTAACTTATAATGAAAACATGGTTGAACAAAGTGTAACTATTAACTTTGATAATGATGAAGGTTTAGAAGTAATGAAATCACTTCGTACATATCTAACTCATGATGGTATGGTAGCTCAAACTGATGACTCTAAGATTATTGCTGCATTCACACCTGATGAAGAAGGTAAATTATCTGCAGCTGCAGCTGTAAGTGGTACTTGGAATGCAAAAACTATTAAAGAGCTTCTTGGTGATAACATGGGTGTTATTAAACTTCCTACTGTTGAAATTTCTGGTCAAGAAACTCAATTATCTGGTTTCATGGGTTATAAATTAATTGGTGTTAATGGTTATAGTAATAATAAAGCTGAAGCTCATAAACTTGCTTTATGGCTTACAAATGAACAAAATCAATTAAAGAGATTTGAAGTTCGTGGATTTGGTCCAACTAATAAAGTTGTTGCAGCTATGGAAGCTGTTCTAAATGATCCAGTTATTTCTGTAGTTTTAGAACAAGCTAAATTTAATAGAGCACAAAAAGGTGTACCAGGAAACTACTGGACTCCAATGGGATCTTTAATTACTCCAATCATTACAGCTAAAGATGAAGGTAAAACTGTAAGTGATGAAGAATTATTAGAATTATTAGTTGCTACTTGTAATTCAATTAGAAAATAATTTGAAAAAAGCTGCTGCAAGCAAAAGCAGCAGCTTTAATAATATATAAATATACAAGGAGGTTTTAAAAGTGGACTTTGAAATTTATAAATATAGTGCATTTAAAAGATTTCTAATTCGCGTTGGAAGATTTTTCAAAGGATTAGGAACGGGCTTCGTAAATTTCTTTATTAACTTAGGAAAACTATTTGTATCATTATTTGTAAAATTATTTGCCGCAATAAAATCATTTGGATTAAACTTTGTAAAAGGAAATATTCTTACTAAAGCATCATATTTAATTATGGGGCTTAGTCATTTCTTTAGAGGTCAAATAGTAAGAGGGTTTATATATCTAATTTTAGAGGTTGGATTTATTTGTTACATGGTATTTTTTGGTGGTAATTATTTATCAATGTTTTTCCAAAACTTCTTTGGTGGAGGGAATATTGGTAGAGTTGAAACAAGTGATTTCTGGAATGAAGAATTAGGAATCTACGATAAATTACCGGGAGATAACTCTTTCCATATTATTTTATATGGAATTCTTACACTATTTGTAATTTTATTCTTTATAATGACATATTTCCAAGTTACTAAAGAAAGTTACGATTTAGAACAAAATACTATAATCGGTAAAAAACCAGTTAATTTTAAAAGAGATGTCAATAATCTATTAGATAATAAATTCCATATAACATTATTATCTGTTCCAATGATTGGTTTATTTATGTTTACGATTGTTCCGCTTGTTACAATGATTTTAATTGCATTTACAAACTATGATGCTAATCATGAAGTTCCACAACACTTATTTCAGTGGGTTGGATTTGATAACTTTATAGATTTATTCGCGTCAAATTCTGATCTTGGTGCAACATTCTGGAGAGTTCTTGGTTGGACACTTATTTGGGCAGTTCTTGCAACATTTACAAGTTATTTCTTTGGAATGCTTTTAGCTTTATTAATTAATAAAAAAGGAATTAAATTTAAGAAACTATACCGTACAATGTTTGTTGCAACAATCGCTGTTCCCCAATTTGTATCACTATTAATTATGTCTAAAATGCTTGATACTGGTGGTGGAACGCTTGGTTCAGGTGGTGGTGTAATAACTCAACTTATTGAACAATTATTTAATTATCACTTAAAATTTGGACTGGATATAAATACAACAAGAATTTGTATTGTACTTGTAAATATGTGGATAGGTGTTCCATATAGTATGCTTATGTGTTCTGGTATTTTAATGAATATTCCTGAGGACTTATATGAATCTGCTAGAATTGATGGTGCTAGCGGAGTTAGACGTTTCTTTAAAATAACACTTCCATATATGTTATTCGTAACTGGACCTTATTTAATTACACAGTTCATTGGTAATATTAATAACTTTAATGTTATTTTCTTACTTAGTGGAGGTGGTCCTGGTGATCCACTTAAATATACAGATGGTGCAAAAGGGACTGACCTTTTAATTACATGGCTTTATAAATTATCACTTGGAACTGATCGTAACTATAAACTTGCATCAGTAATAGGTATTTTAGTATTTGTTATTTCTGCTGTATTTAGTTTAATTGTTTATAATAAATCAAGTGCTGTGAAAGGAGAAGAAAATTTCCAATGATGAAAAAAGAAAAGAAAATAAAGGTTAAATCATATGTATCAACTTCTCCAGATGCACAAAGATGGGCAGAAATTGATAAGTTAGAACAAAGTTTAAATAAGAAAAAGAAAAAACCACGTAGTATGAAATTCTGGAGAATTTTCGGTAATACTACTGGACAAATTGTTTTAAGTATTCTTGCAATAATATGGATTATTCCACTTATATATCTATTTGTTCAATCATTTAGAAAAGAACCAGGTGCATGGAGCCCAACATTCTTCCCTCAAACTTGGACATTAGATAACTATAAACGTTTATTTACAGAAACAAAGTTTTTAAGATGGTATGGTAACACTCTACTTATAGCAATCATTAGTTGTGCTATTACGGCAATTTTTGTTCTTGCGGTTGCATATGCATTTAGTAGAATTAGATTTAAAGCTAGAAAACCGATGATGAATATTATGTTAATTCTAGGAATGTTCCCAGGATTTATGAGTATGTCTGCAGTGTATTTCTTACTTAAGATTTTACTTCCAAATAATTATCAATCATTACTTAGTTTAATCATTGTATATTCTGCAGGAGCAGCTCTTAGTTATTATATCGCAAAAGGGTTCTTTGACACAGTTCCAAAATCACTAGATGAAGCTGCAAGAATTGACGGTGCAAGTCGTTTTAGAACATTCTTTAAGATAATCCTACCACTTAGTAAATCAATTATCATTTATACAATTTTAATTAGTTTTATTTCACCTTGGTGTGATTATATCTTTGTATCATTTATAATGTCCGGTGTTCCTGATACTGGAATGTACACAGTTTCACTTGGAATGTATAAATGGCTTGAACGTGAACAAATTCAACAATACTTTACAACATTCTGTGCTGCAGCTGTTATTGTTGCTACACCTATTACTGCATTATTTATGTGGTTACAAAAGTATTATGTAGAAGGTGTAACAGGCGGAGCAGTTAAGGGATAGGAGGAGTATATGAAAAGAATTATTAAATATGTTGTTTTACTTTTATTAGTTGCTTTAATTATTCCAACTATTTCTTCATGTAAAAGTTGTAAAGAAGAAAATAATAATGATGATGAAGTAAAATTAAATATTATTGATGATAAATATCGAAACTATTATGAAATCTTTGTTTATAGTTTTTTTGATACAAACAATGATGGTATTGGAGATTTAAATGGTGTAACCCAAAAACTTGATTATATTAAAGAAATGGGATTTAATGGAATTTGGTTAATGCCTATCCATCCATCTCCTACATATCATAAATATGATGTAAAAGATTATTATGCTATTGATCCTGCTTATGGAACACTTGATGATTTTAAAAAATTAGTTGATGAAGCACATAAACGTGGTATTAATATTATTTTAGACCTTGTAGTAAATCACTCTAGTAGTGAACATCCATGGTTTAAAAATGCTTGTGATTCAATTCGTAAAAATGGTTCGCCAAGTGGTGAATATGCTGACTTTTATAATTTTACTAAACAAAGTAGTACTACTGGTTATTCACTAGTTAGTGGTACAAGTTATTATTATGAATCAAGATTCTGGAGTGGAATGCCAGACCTAAATTTAGATTCAGAAAATGTTAAAGCTGAAATAGTTAAGATTATGAATTATTGGTTAAATGATTATAACGTTGATGGTTTTAGACTTGATGCGGTAACAAGTTATTATACTGGTAATGTTCCTTCAAATGTAGAATTTTTATCTTGGCTTAATACTGAAGCAAAAAAATTAAAGAGTGATGCATATATTGTTGGTGAAGCATGGCTTGGATCTGATTTTGAAATTAATCGTTATTATCAAAGTGGAATTGATAGTTTCTTCTTATTTACTGGTGCTCAAGCAGGTGGTACTATTTCTTCACTTGTTAAACAACAAAGTGGAGCATCTTTAGGTAAATTAATGGTTAAACTTCAAGAAACATATGGTGAAGATGCCATTTTAGCTCCATTCTTGGGTAATCATGACACAATGAGACCAGGTAGTTTTATGCCAGGAGAAGAAAATGTTAAAATGGCTGCTGGTGTTTTATCAATGATGAGTGGTAGCGTATTTGTTTATTATGGTGAAGAAATTGGAATGATTTCAAAAGATGGTTCTAATTCTGATCCGCATAAACGTATCGCTATGAAATGGATGGATAAAAATATATATGAAGGAATGTGCTATACAACACCAAATGGTATTAAAATAGATAACTCATATTATTATTATTCATCAGTTGATTCACAAAGTTCTAATGAATATAGTATTTTAAATTATTATAAAAAAGCAATGCAACTAAGAAATATGTTCCCGTCTATTGCACGTGGAAAAGTAGAATATCATCCTGAAGGGCAAAATAATTATATATGTGTAATTACAAAAACTTATCAAGATGAAAAAATTACGATTGTATTTAATTTAGATTCATTTGAACAAACTGTAAAACTTGATCAAAGTAGTTTAGGATTTACTAAATTAGTAGGTGAATTATATGCTACAAATGATGGAAAAGCAAAATATGATGGAAATGGTGAAGTTGTTCTTCCACCACATTCTATTGTTATATTTAAGTAAAGGAAAAAGATATATATGGCAAGTTTATCACTTAAACATATTTTTAAAGTATATGATGGCGGTGTAAAAGCAGTAAATGATTTTACTATGGATATTGCTGATAACGAATTTATCGTCTTTGTTGGTCCATCAGGATGTGGTAAATCAACAACACTAAGAATGATTGCAGGGCTTGAAGATATTACTGCAGGAGAACTTAGAATTGATGATGAAATCGTAAATGATTATGAACCAAAAGATAGAAATATCGCAATGGTGTTCCAAAACTATGCGTTATACCCCCATATGACAGTATATGAAAACATGGCATTTTCATTAAGAACTGCCCATGTTCCAAATGATGTCATTTATGAAAAAGTAACTGAAGCTGCTGAAATCTTAGGTATTACACAATATTTAGATCGTAAACCCAAAGCATTATCTGGTGGTCAACGTCAACGTGTTGCACTTGGTCGTGCAATTGTAAGAAATCCAAAAGTATTCTTACTTGATGAACCGTTATCTAACCTTGATGCTAAACTTAGAACAGCAATGAGAGCTGAGATTTCAAGACTTCATGAAAGATTAAAAACAACATTTATCTATGTAACACATGACCAAGTTGAAGCTATGACTATGGGAACAAGAATTGTTGTTATGAAAGATGGATATATTCAACAAATTGATACACCAATTAATTTATATAAATATCCAGATAATATGTTTGTTGCTGGATTCATCGGTACTCCACAAATGAATTTCTTTGACGCAACAATTACAAAAAATGGTGAAGATGTAGTTTATAAACTTGATTGTGGACCAAGTATTGAAATGAAATATATCCATACAGATAAAGTACCACTTAAATATATGGATTCTAAGACTAAAGTAGTATTTGGTATTAGACCAGATGATGTAAGAGTTAGAAGTAATAAATATGTTGATGATGGTATGTGGGCTCCACTACAAGCAGTTGTAAGTGTAGTAGAAGTTCTTGGTGGTGAAACTATTATTTATGCTAACTTAAATCTAGATACTCCAGATGATGAAGTTGGTGCAATTATTATTAAAGCTGATCCTGATACTTTTGTAAAACGTGGTGATATTATTGATATAGAATTATCAAGACGTAAATTCCATGTCTTTGATAAAACTACTGAACAAAGTATTAGAAAACGTATTCCACAAGAAAATATTATTAAAGGTAATATTACAAATAATACACTTGAAATTAGTAGTCAAGAATTTAAACTTCCATCTGCTATAAAAGCAGAAGATGTTAAAGATACTGAAGTAATTATTCCTGTTTCTGCAATCTCACTTGGAAATGGCGTTGGCAAAGCAAAAGTTGAATGGATTGAACAAATTGATAATATTGTTTTATACTTCTTAAAAGTAGGAGATTTAACAATTTTCGCAAAAGAAGAAGGAACTCCTAGGTTTAAGATTAACGATGAAGTATCATTTGAAATAGACTTATCACAAATCACAATCACTGCATCTTCAGTACAACCACTTAATTTAGTTAATAGATTAGATGGTGTATTTATTAAAGAAAAAGAAAACAAAAATGATTATAATTTCTTTATGAAAATTGGTGAACATAAGTTAGCTCCTTCAAATAGAATTTGTGAAAAATTATTTGCATGTAAAGGTCCTAAAATCTTTAATACTGATTTAGTATATGAGTTCAATACAAAAGATATAAGCGTATTAACTGTAAAAGAACCTAATAAACTAATTGGTAAAATTACAGAAGTTTTAGATTATGGTACTAAAAAATATTCTAAAGTAGATCTATCATGTGGTATTATTACAGTAGAATATTCTGGACAAATCGGTGAAGAAGTTGTTTTAGATATTGATGTTGATAAGATTACTATTATCGATAAATCAATTGATATTATAATTGTATAAAAAATTTAAGAGAAAGACTAAGTCTTTCTCTTTTTAGTTTTAAAATGTATAAAATAATAAAAATTAGCAATAATATATATAGATTTAAGTGTATATTATACTTATTTTAATTTATATATAAGGATGGAAAATATGAAAAAAATTTCAAAATTGACAATAATTACATTGTTAGTCACACTCATTTTTCTAATGTCTTGTGAAAATAAATGTAATACTAAAAAAGTAATAAAGTAACTTTAACAATATGGGCTTCTGAAGAAGATCAAGAAATGTTAAAACAAATGTGCAATAGTTTTGCTATGAGTAATAAAGATCAAGAATATGAGTTTTTATTTGGTGTAGAAGGTGAAGGGGATATGGCTGATAAAGTATTAAATGATGTAACTGAAGGACCTGATGTTTATTCTTTCGCAAGTGATCAAATTTATAAACTATATGCAGGTGGAGCACTTTCACGTATAGGTGGAGAAAATGAAACAAAAGTAAAAGAAATGAATACTACTGGTAGCGTTGATGCTGCAACAATTACCATTAAAGGTGAAAATCAGTTATTCGCATATCCATCAACAGGGGACAATTGTTATTTTTTATATTATGATAAAAGAGTTTATTCTGATCCTTCTAAAGTAGCAACACTTGATAGTATACTAGATTTAGCAGCATCATCAGGTAAGAAATTTCATTTTAAACTAAATGATGACGGATGGTATTTATCGAGCTTCTTTTTTGCTAAACCAAGTCTAAAATATAATGTAACATACAATGATAATATGGTCGAAGAAAAAGTAGAAATTAACTTTGATTCAAACGATGGTTTAGAGGTAATGAAATCTTTAAGAAATTACATAAATCATGATGCAATGGTAGCACAAACTGATGACTCAAAAATTATTGCAGCATTCACACCTGATGCAAGCGGTAAAACAACAGCTTCAGCTTGTGTTAGTGGAACATGGAATGCTAAAACTTTAAAAGGATTACTTGGTGATAACTTAGGAGTTGCAAAACTTCCAACTGCTAAAATTGCTGGTCAACAAACTCAATTATCAGGATTTATGGGATATAAATTAATTGGTGTTAATGGTTATAGTAAAAACAAAACTGAAGCTCATAAACTAGCACTTTGGCTTACTAATGAACAAAATCAATTAAAAAGATTTGAAGTGAGGGGATTTGCTCCAACAAATAAAAAAATTGCAGAAAATAGTGTAATTAAAAACGATCCAGTAATTTCTGCAGTCTTACTTCAAGCACAGTATAATAGAACACAAAAAGGTGTACCTACTAATTATTGGACACCAATGGCATCATTAATTACACCTATTATTACAGCCAAAGGTCAAGGAAAAACTATTTCAGATAATGAATTGTTAGAACTCCTTAAAGCAACGTCTGCTGCAATAAGAAAATGATGCTATTATTAATTTAATTAGGAAGATTAATTCTTCCTAATTTTTCTTTTTTCTTGAAGAATAACTAAAAATATGATAAAATTAGACAAAAACCACTTGGGGGAATTATTATGACAGGAAAAGAAATTGATACATATATTGAATTATATAAAAAAGGCGATCAAGATGCTTTTAGTGTTATATATCATGAAACATATCAAAATGTATATTATACAATTTATTTATTAACAAAGAATAAAACATTAATTGATGATTATGTTCAAGACACTTATGTGAAAGTAATTAAGAATATTAATGCTTATAAAATTGGTACTAATTTTAAAGCATGGATTTCGAGAGTTGCACATAACTTAACTATTAATGCTTTACTTTTACAATCTAAAGAAATACCTGTAGAATTATCTTCAAAAACAGAGCATATTTTTGGTCCTTCAATTGAGCCAGATACAAAAATAGATAAAGCTTTAGATAATTTAACAGGATTAGAAAAAGAAGTGTTTATCCATTTAATAATCGAAGGTTTGTCTGTTAAAGAAACTGCTGAGATTATGAATGTTAATATTAATCGTATTTATTATTTAAAAAAACAAATGGAAGAAACTTTAAAAGTTATATTTCAATAGAAAATGGCTAGTTGTAATATTTTACAACTAGCCATTATTATTTATAATTTGTTGAAAATACTTAAAGGTATACCTTTATATATACATAAAAATTATATCATTATTTGTAATTTATTGCAAGAATTTTAATTAAAAACAATTAATTATTCTAGTTATAAAGGTATACCTTTATGAACAAAAAGATAAGGAGAAAATTATGGACGAATTTGAATTATTTAATGAGGGGATGAATTTTTATAAGGGACAAAACGGTTATCCACAAAATACAAAAAAAGCAATTCATTATTTTGAAAAATCATCTGAAGCAGGAAATAGAGATGCATCATTTGAACTTGCAAAGTTATATTTTCTTAATAAGAATTATGATTTAGCATTAAAATATTTTGATGCAAATGAAGCGTATTTATATGGACCTGATCAATATGTATTTTCTATTTTAAAACAACTTCCTAGAAATTTAAAGAAGAATCCTGACTTAGCTGAAACAATGTTAAATAAAGCTATAAAATGTGAAAAATCATTAGATGAAGATGGATGCTATTATTTAGCTTGTATAATTAAAGCAGTGCATCCAGAAGATGAAAAAGAATATTTGAAGTATATATTAAGAGCTGCAAAAGGTTTTTCAACTGTTATGCCTGATGAATTATATAAATTAGTTGGTAGAGAATATGGGGTTTTAAATAATCTTGAAGAAATGAAATTATTCTTAGAGAGTGAAGACGAAGATGATTTAGAAGTTAATGGTTTTGGACCATTAAATAAAAATCATGATGAAGCATGGCGAACTGCAGTGGCTAATTTAACTGAAAAAGGAATCAAACATAATATTAGTAATGCTTTAATAAAAAAATTAATAGAAGCACAACCTAGTGGTATTTTAGAATATCAACCTATATATGAAATTAGTTATTATGTAGGCGGATTAAAAGGGAAATTTAAATATGATAATCCTAATTATACTTCAGTTTCTACTGGAAGCGGAGGTCTTTATGTTAATGCTAGTTGGTCGCGTATTTATGCAACATATCTAGATAAGTATACGCAAAAAAAATTCAAACAAAAAGCAATGTCAATTAAGTATACAAATACTTATTATAATGCTAGATATCGTATTTATCCCGAATTTGGTCTAGGAATTGAGAAAATATTAGACGAAGATGTAAAAGATGTTGCGAAAACTAATGCTGGATATAAGTTTGAAGATAAAATTGCTAATGACTATAATTGGGAAACTAAATATATTGATGTAACTATTGATGATATAGAAATAACTCCATCTAAAAAATGTTGTTATTTTATTCCATTTTGGTTTTTTACAATTGAACTTGGTAAAAATAAATCTGCAACAGTTCGTGTAAATGCTTCAACTGGGGAGGTTGACACATTTTTAAATAATCCATTTGGTCAATTTACTGAATATGATAATCCTATTGAAGGTGCAATGATGAAATGGAGTAAAGATATTATTAAGGATATGAATAAAAAGAAGAGAAAAGAAAAAATTAAAAAGGTTAAATGGTTAATTATTCACGGTGCCGCAACTTTATTATTCTTCTTAATATCATGGCCAATTGGACTTGTTTTATTACTTACGTTTGGTTTTCACATTTACATGAAATTTTTTAGAAAGTAATGTGAGTGTATGGAAGAATTTTTAACTTTAATTTTTGTAATTATTACTTTGATTACTGCAATGGTTCTTTTAAATGCTTTATTCACTTATCTTTCTGAAAGATTTCCTATAGGTTATAACTGCTTTCTTATAGCATTAGTTGTAATTTCAGGTCTAATTTTGGTTTTTACATCAGTAAGTAGTTCCGGATACGCAGGAGTCTATATTTTAGTGAACTTTGTAGTTTATTATTTTGGAGTAAATGGGGTTACATCTTCAACAGATTATTCATTAGAGGGGGAAGGATATTTTGACTGGTTAGATCGATATCATGAAAAATGGAAACTTGAAGAACATTATATGCCTGCATGGTTAAATAAGTTAATTATTATTGCTGTACTAGTTTTAATTTCTTATGCAATAACTTATGTATGTAATACATCAATTGTTGTAACGCTGTTACAATTAATATTCTTAGTTATTATGCTGATTATTCATTTAAGAAATAGATCTTATTATTAAAAATAAAAACATATAGTATTTTAGAAAATACTATATGTTTTCATTTTTATTTTTCTAATTCTTTTTCTTGGTTTCTAACAATTAAATCCCAAACATAAGAAATAGGTCTACAATAGTTAACATCTTGATACATTGCGCCATCATGACTTAAGTTAGCACCACATAGAACACCGATTGCATAACCTTGTTCAAGGTTAAGTACACCACTACCTGAGTTACCAGATTTGGCAGTTAAATCAATGTTAATAAAGTCAGGTCCATCAGTTCGTTTTTGATAAGAAACAATCTTACCTACATTAGTAGATACATTATCAAATCTTGAAACACCAAATGGATAACCAAGCATGATGATGTTATCTAAAGCATCATAATCAACATTTCCATGAGGAAGTAGATCAATATATGAATTATCTCCAGTTAAATCAAGAATCTTAATAATAGCTACATCAGCAGGAACATCCATTGCAACAAGTGCTGCTTTATAGTATATATCTACTTCATTTCCACGTCTATCAAGAATTCTTCTACGAACTTCAATACCTTTTTCACCATTTACACAGTGAGCACATGTTACTGCATAACCATCAGGTGTAATAATGAAACCAGAACTTTCAGATTTACCACCTGGCATATTTACTTTTAATGAAATAACTGCTTCTTTAACATCCACCATGTTATCAACAACATTTTTAGCAACATGTTTTTGAGCAAGTTCTTCAAGATAAGATAGTTTTACCATTGGAACTTTAACTTCTTTTGGTTCATCATCAAGGTTGATATTGTGTTCTTTAGCAAATGTTTCAATATCTTCTTTAAGAATTGTACGATTTTCAAATTCTTCTTCAGTACGAAGTGCTTGAATGATTGCTGTTTTTTCTAGAATATTTCTTACTTCACGAGCATTCGCAAAGTTAGGAAGTTTATGTTTGTTATAAGCAATCTTTATTGCAAGGCGTAAAGCTTCATCATCCATTGTATAATCCATGTTCTTTAACATAAGTTTACCAATTTCAGTAAGTTCAGCTTCTGAATAGTCAGGGAAGTTAATAAAGAATTGAACACGTGATTTAAAACCAGGGTTTGCTTCAAATAATTCCAGCATTTCATTATTATAACCTGCCATAATACAACAGAATTCACCACGTGAATCTTCCATTGCTTTTAATAATTCAACAATAGCTTCTTTACCAAAGTCTTTTTCGCTACCTTTTTGATATAGTGAATAAGCTTCATCAATAAATAATACACCACCCATTGCATCTGCAATAGCTTTTTTAGTTTTAATAGCAGTTTCACCGATATACATACTAATTAGTGTTTCTCTTGAACATTCAACAAAGTTATTGTTCTTTAGAACGCCTGCTTCATAAAGAATTTGACCAATTAGTCTTGCAACAACAGTTTTACCAGTACCTGGATTTCCTAAGAAAGCCATATGAATATTGATGTTCTTATCTTTGTTCTTTACAGCATAAGCTTTAATACGTTTTAATTCACGTTTAACACTTTCAAGACCGATTAAAGCATCTAATTCTTTACTAGCATCTTTACTACTTTGTTTAACATTACTTGAATTACCGCTATCTCCAGCAGGTTTACCTTTTGAGTTAGAATTTGTAGCATCTTCAAATACACGATTAGATTCATTGCTATCGTTATTATTATTGTTATTATTTGAATTAGATTCAATACTGAATGGGAACATTCTATCTTCGCTAATATATTTATTATCTTTATATGTATTATAAGAAACACCAAAGTTTTTATCAATAATAAATACATTACCTTCTAGAACACCATTATTGAAATTACCATAATATAATTCTCCAGATTGATAGAAAATGAATGCATGTCCATGTTTTGTATCATTCTTGTATGTAGCAAGGTAAGCTTTCCCTTTACTTGTCATAAGGTAGAAGCCCTTACCTTCAAGCATTTGATTTTTGAAATAACCAAAGTGTATATCGTTATTTTTATATTTAAAAATACCTACACCATCTCTTGATCCATTAGCAATTTCACCAAAATAATATGAACCATCTACCCATTCCATTGCACCAACACCATTATAATTATTATTAGAATCTTTTTGACAGTTAAATTCCCATTTAATATTATTAGAATTTGTACCAGATGTATAGCCAAATGGATTGTTTACATAGTTCTTTAATATAATAGGAGAGTTATCCCATTTTCCATCTATAACAAAGGGTTCTTTAATTAATACTTCTTGTTTTTCTTGGCCGTTTTCATATAAATTAAATTCAAATTGACGTGAATCTGCATGGTAATAAATAGCTTTACCATGGACTTTACCGTTTTCAAACTTTCCATATAAAAAGTCACCATTTGCAAAAACATAAACACCAAGTCCGGTACGTTGATTGTCAACAAAATTACCTAAGTAGAATTCATTTTTTTGTGATGAGTTTAAACCTAATCCATGTTTATTTGCAGCTTTAAAGCCACCATAATAACAATCACCACTTGGGAATTTGTAAGCTCCTTGACCTGTTCTTACGCCATTAAACCATTCACCAAAGTAATATTCATTAGAACTATTCCATACAATATGACCTAATGCGTCAAATTCATTACGTGAATTTACATAACCACTATAGATATATGGGTTTTCATTATTTTTGCTTTGATCAAAAATTTTAAATTTTGCCATATTTATTACCTCCAAACATAATATTATTATACTATTTTTTTATTAAAAATCAATTATATAGGTAATAAAAATAATAAATATGTAAAAAATTAACAAATATAAAACTAATAAGGCAAATAATGACTTAAGAAATAAAAAATATGTTAAAATAATATAAATTTGACTAAAACAAAGGAGGACTACATGGTATTTGGAAAACACTTCTATAAATATTATTTTAGATATTTTCATACATTTTTACTTGGTGCTATAGCATTAGTTGTTGTAGACCTTTTTCAACTTGATATTCCTGAAATAGTTGGACAAATAATAGATGCAATAAAAGATCAAACATTAACTAAAGATCTATTACTAGATTTTGTAGAAAGACTATTAATTGTTGCAGTAATTGTATTTGTTGGTAGATTTTTATGGAGAATTTGTATATTTGGAAATGGTTGTAAAATAGAAGCAGATATTAGAAATAAAATGTTTAGACATATGGAAAAGATGTCACAAACATATTTTTCTAATAATAAAACTGGTGCATTAATGGCTCTTTATACTAACGATTTGCAAACTATTAGACAAAGCTTTGGTAGTGGAACACTTATGCTTGTAGATGCACTTGCTCTTGGAATACTTGCAGCTATTAAAATGATAAAATTAAATTTAGTAATGACACTTATTTGTATAATTCCTTTAATTATAGTTGGAGTATTTTCAATGTTAATGAGAAGAAGAATATCTAGAAAAGTAAAAAGAAATCTTGAAGCATTCTCTTCTTTATCAGATTATGTTCAAGAAACTTATTCAGGTATCAATGTTATAAAAGCTTATGTGAAAGAAAGAAGAAAAGAATTATTATTTGATGGATATAATAAAGAAAATAAAGATACTTGTATTGACTTTGTAAAAGATCATGCTTTTGTTCAAGTAACAATTGGTGCAATTTTATCAATAGTAATGGTTACAATTATTTTTGTAGGTGGACTACTTATTTACCAAGCACAAACTGGTAAAATAATAACTAATTTTACACCTGGTAATTTAGTTACATTTAATGCTTATTTTGGTTCTTTAATTTGGCCTGTAATGGCAATAGGGGACTTAATAAACCTTCGTGGTCAATCTAGTGCAAGTGAAAAAAGAATTTCAGAATTACTTGATGAAACTGTAGAAATTAATGATTTATTAGTAGAATATAACAATATTGACCCAACAACTATTAAAGGTGAAATAGAATATCGTGATTTAACATTTAATTATCCAGATTCTTTCGTTAATGTATTAGAAAATGTATCATTTAAAATTATGCCAGGTGAGATGGTAGGTATTATGGGTGGTACAGGTTGTGGAAAATCAACAATTGTTGAATTAATGTTACGACTTTATAATATTGATGATGATAAAATCTTTATTGATGGATATGATATTATGAATATGCCTTTAAAACTTGTTCGTGATATTATAGCTTATGTTCCTCAAGAAACATTTTTATTTAAACAAACAATTGATGAAAATATTGCATTTTCAGATTCTAACTTAAAAAGTGAAAAAATTGCAGAAGCTGCTACATATAGTGGAGTCGCAAAAGATATATTAGAATTTAAAGATGGATATCAAACTATTTTAGGTGAACGTGGTGTAACTGTATCAGGTGGACAAAAACAGCGTATCGCAATAGCACGTGCTTTAATTAAAAATGCACCTATTCTAATTATGGATGATTCACTAAGTGCAGTTGATACAATTACAGAAAGTTATATTTTAAATTCTTTAAGAGAAGTTAGAAAAGGAAAAACTACGATCATTATTGCACATCGTATTACTACACTTGAAACACTTGATAAAATTATTGTTGTTGAAGATGGAAAAGTTACAAATATTGGAACTCATGAAGAATTACTTAAAAGTAGTGAAGCATACAAAAAAGAAGTTGCTCTTCAAGAACTTGAAAAAGAAGTGGAGGGTGATCTAGATGAAAGATAAGAAACTATTTAAACGAATATTTAGTTATATGAAACCTTTCTGGTTAAACTATTTAATAGCTTTAATACTTACAGGAATAGTTGTTGTATGTGATATTTTAAATCCAATTGTTATAGGTAAAAGTTTAGCTGAAATTGGGGAAGATGCTATTAATTTTAATAAAGTAATATTATTATTTGTTATTGGTATAATACTTGCGATATCACAAAGTATTGTACAATACTTCCAAACAATGTTACTTCAACATACAGGTCAAAATGTTGTATTTAAAATGAGAAAAGAAGTATTCACACATATTCAATCACTTTCTCATAATCAATTTAATAATATTCCAGTTGGAACACTTGTAACAAGAGTATCTTCAGATATTAATGTATTATTCCAACTATATACAAATGTTCTTGTAAATATCATTAAATGTGTAGCTACAATGATTGGTGTATTAATCGCAATGTTCTTATTAGATGTAAAACTTGCATTAATTATTTTATGTGTATTCCCAATCATATTAACACTTACAATTATCTTTAGATATTTCTTAAGAAAAATCCACAGTAATGTAAGAACTGAAGTATCTAATATGAATGCATTCTTATCTGAAAATATTTCAGGTATGAAAGTTACTCAAATATTTAATCAAGAAAATAAGAAATATAATGAATTTAATACTGTAAATACACGTCTTAAAAAAGCATCACTTAAAGAAATCTTTACATTTGGAATTTTTAGACCTAGTGTATATTTAATATATATTCTAACAGTCATATTTATTCTATATACAGGAAGTAACGATGTAATAAATGCCGGATTTGGAACAATTACAATTTGTATTACTTATGATGCGTTATATACATTCTATCAACTTATTTCTAAATTCTTTAATCCAATTCAAACATTAGCAGACCAATATAATACACTTCAATCTTCATTTGCAGCAGCTGAAAAAATCTTTACAGTGCTAGATATTGAACCCGAAATTAAAGATTCCCCTGATGCGATAGATGTAGACATTATTGGTAATATTGAATTTAAGAATGTATGGTTTAGTTATGTAGATGATGAATGGATTTTAAAAGATGTTTCATTTACTATAAATTCAAAAGATGTTGTTGCCTTTGTAGGCGCAACAGGAGCTGGAAAAACTACGATTCTTAGTCTGATTACAAGAAATTATGATATTAAGAAAGGTCAAATTTTAATTGACGGTATTGATATTAAGAAAATTAAACTATCATCTTTAAGAAGTCAAATTGGCCAAATGTTACAAGATGTATTCTTATTTAGTGGAACAATTGCTGATAATATTAGACTAAATGATGAAACAATTACAGATGAAGAAATACTAAAAGCATGCGAGGAAGTTAACGCAATTCACTTTATTAATAAACAACCAGATGGAATCTACGCAAAAGTAGGTGAACGTGGTAATAACTTATCACTTGGAGAACGTCAGTTAATTAGTTTTGCTAGAGTACTTGTACATAAACCAAAACTAATGATTCTAGATGAAGCTACTTCTAATATTGATACTGAAACTGAAATGTTAATTCAAGATACACTTGAAAAAGTCATTAAAAGTAATACAATGATTATGGTAGCTCATAGACTTTCAACTATTCAACATGCAAATAAAATTTTTGTATTTGATAAAGGTAGAATCATTGAAAGTGGATCTCATCAAGAATTATTAAAACAACGTGGAAGATATTATCAATTATATAAACTACAATATCAAAAAAATCCATTTTTAGATGAGTAAAGTAAAAAACATTTATTAGGTGTAATATCTAATAAATGTTTTTCTTTTTTATAAAAAATTGACATTAAAATTAAAAAAAGGTATAATATAAATAGAAGTATTTTTATAAAATGTTATTAATAAGGAGTATCTATGAAAAAAATAATTGGTGTAAAAGATAAAAGATATTTAATTGAAACAATTATTACTTGTTTAATAATATGTTTACTTATTGGTCTTTGTATATACAGGTTTATTGAAAACAAAAATGGTATATCAATGCAAATAGTATTTGCGGGGCTTGCAGTAGTGGGCGTAGTATGGCTATTTATTGAATCAAAAAATGCATATAAGTATTTGATAATGCCACATAATTTAATAGAAATAGATGATGAATTTATATATATAAATAATTCTAAAGATTCTATTAAAATATCTATAAAAGATATTAAAGAAGTTAAAATTACAAGTTATGTAAATAAAATCTTATCTCATGAATCTATACTTACAATTAAAGATGAATTAAATGAATATAATATTAAATATTTAAAAGATGTAAAAGAAGTAGAAAACTTGTTAAAGGAATTATAATATGGAGTATCTATTTATTGATGAGTCTGGTTCTTTAACTAGTGATTTTGCATTTGTTCATCCTAATTTTGTAATGTGTGTAGTAAGAGTTAAAGATATAACAAATTTAAGAAAACTTCTTAAAAGATTTATATATGAAAACTATCAAGAAATAAAAGAATCTGATGAAAATAATAATATATTTTCACAAGGTGAATTTCTTGAAATAAAAGGTTCTTCACTTACACCAAGTTTAAAAAAACGTCTTGCTAAGTTTTTATGTCATGGAAATATTTTAGAAATATATTATATTCACGCATTTAATGAAGATGTTAAACAACACTTCTACAATGATCCATCTCTTGTTTATAATTATTTATTATATTTATTATTAGAAAAAAATTTAGAAAATAAAAACCTTCCATATGATGATTATTTAATTGATATAGATAATAGAAATCTAAAACAAGTTTCAATTAATTCTTTAGAAGATTATTTAAACATTGAACTTAAACTAAAAAAACGAATGGTTAGAAGTTTAAATGTAGCATATTATGATTCAAAGGACAATCTGATGGTGCAAATTAGTGATTTCTTTTCAAATTTATATTTCTCATATTTAAAGAATAAAAAAATTTATAATGATTTAATTGAAGATTTAAAAAAAGATAATTATATTAAAGATATTTATTATTATCCAAAACAAGTAAACTAGAAAACTTTAGGGTAAATCTAATAAAAAATTAAAAAACTATTTACAAATATATAAATTTATGCTATATTATATGAGAAAAGCAGTTAGTTTCAATCGTATGAAACTATTCTTCATTTCTGTTGAAAAGTCCCTAGTTATTTGTTCTATTTGGGGCATTTTCACATTTTATTTCTTTTTGTTCTTTTTTATAGAACATAAGAATTTAAGCAAATTACTTATCAACCGAATAACTACGGCAATAAGTCTGATTAAATCAGACATTCTTTACCTCCTCATTTGTAGGAGGTATTTTTTGATCCAATTAAAATGCAAAAAATATCACCTCCTTCTAACATATCCTCTTATTGAGTTATATTTAGAAGAAGAGTGCATATCCCCTGGTTTATATAATGTTATTACGATATCATAAAAACCACTTCCATATACATAATTAGCAGAATTAGTTAAAATTGCTCTTTTTATTTTAAAAAAGTTTTCGACATATATTTTATAATAAGATAAGTTATTAATTTTTTTAGAAAAAATCTCTTTTTCTTTAATACTTAGATAATATTAATAGTTATTTTTTTAAATATTTGGTATAATAGTCTAGAAAGGTATTTGATATTATGAAAGAAATCAAGAATATTTTTTCATCAATTCTTTGTGTAATAAAAATAAAACCATCATACCTAGTTGTAAAAATATTAACAATTATAACAAGTGTTATTTCTTCACTGATTCCTGTATTTGTGGTAAATGAGATTGTTAATATATATTATGAAGATAAAAATATTGGTAGGATTGCGATATTAATAGGTATATGTTTTATTATTCTTGCATTTATAAAACTATGTGATTTTATAATAGAACTATATGATGCTCATGTAAGAAGAATATTTGTTGCGGAAGAATCAATTATATTTTATAAGAAATTATCAAGTTTAGATTATGAACTTCATGAAAGTCCAATTTTCTTAAACGATTATACAAGAGCATTAGAAGAAAGTGTAGATCACATTTTCTCAACTTGTAATGGAACATTTAATGTTTTAAAAATATTAATTACAAGTATTGGAATGTTTTCAATTATTGCTACAATGCATTATAGTGTAATAATAGTGGCAGTATTGCTTGCAATAATTTATACAATATTAAAAGTTTTAATGGCTAAAGTTCAGTTTAAGGCATCAACTCAGCAACGACCATTTAGAAGAATGACTAGATATAACGAACGAAGCTTTACTTTAAAAGAATCTATGTCTGAACTTAAAACTACTGAAATTGGTGATTTATTACTTGAGAAAAACGAAATTGCTCATAACAATATTATTAAAGTATTTGATAAATATATTTTCCCTAAAACAATTCTTTCATTTATTTGTAATTTACTTTTAACACTTCTATACCCTTTAATAATTTGTGTTGTAGCTTATTTTACAATTGATAATTTAACAGAAGAAGCTGTTGCATGGTTTGCATCGATGACTGTTGCTGCAACTACACTATCAACTTTAATAACTCAACTTGCTCGTGCATTTGGTGAAGTTGGTCAATCAATGGTAGAGGTTAGTGTTGCATTTGATTTATTAAAGATGGAAGGAACTATTGAATCAAAAAAAGGTATAGATGTTAATGAATTTGATAGTCTAGATGTTGAAAACATTTCATTTTCTTATAAAGGTGATATTAATCAATTAGAAAATATTTCAATGCATATTAAAAAAGGACAAAAGGTTGCAATTGTTGGACATAATGGTGCAGGTAAAACAACACTTGTCAAACTACTTTTAAGACTGTATGATGTAAAAAATGGTGCTATTTTATATAATAATACTAACTATAAAGATATTAATGTAGAAAGTTTAAGAACCGAAGTAGGTGCCGTATTTCAAAATGTTGAAGTATATGCGGTAAGTATTGCAGAAAATGTCTTACTTAGAACACCTAAATCAGAAGAAGATTTTGATTTGATAAATAAAGCACTTAAATTTTCTGGTCTTGATGAATATGTAGAAAAACTTCCAAATGGAATTAATACAATAGTTACAAAAGAATTTGATAAAGATGGTGTTGTATTATCAGGTGGTAATAATCAACGTCTTGCTATTGCAAGAGGTTATGCACTAAACTATAATTTATTTATACTAGATGAACCATCAAGTGCACTTGATCCATTAGCAGAAGCAAAAGTATATAATAATATGTTAGCACTAGGTCGTGATAAAACTATTATCTTTATTTCTCATCGTCTTACAACGACAGTAAATGCTGATTATATATATTTATTTGAACATGGCAAGATTATTGAACAAGGAACACATCTAGAGTTAATGAAACTAGATGGTAAATATAAAGAAATGTTTACATCACAAAGTAAGAAATATTTAGGAGGTGACTATGATGAAAAGTAAAACTCCTAAATTAAATACATTCTCTAAAAACTTTAAAGTATTAAGACTTGTTTTTAGATTCTGTCCACAGTTATTATGGCTTGCTGTTATATATATTATTTGTTCTGTAGTTGCAAGTATATTAAAAGTATATTTAATCTCTGAAGCAATCTCTTATGTTCTTAGTGGTGGTAGTTTTATAGGACTAATTACTAAAGTATTATATATATTAATAGCTGAAGTTATTTGTTTATTTGGTAATGTTCTTTATGAAGATTTCTTTGAACCAAGATATCGTAATATTTATGTAAAAAAGATTCAAACGCATCTATTTAAAAAAGTAAAAGAAATAGATATGCTTGAATATGATAACCCTGTATTTTATAATAAATTCTCTCGTGCTTTAAGAGATTCTCAGTGGCGTGGATTTAGAGTATATAGAACAATAATAGACTTTATTAAATCAGTTTGTATTTCACTTGCGCTTGGAACATATGTTATTATTAGTGATCCAGTTTTAATAATTGTAATTTTAGTTTCTTCTATTGTTGGTATACTTGCGATAAACGAAGTACATAAGTTATGGTATAGATTATTTAAAGAAACAGAATTAGAACATAGGTTTTCATGGTATATTAATAGAACATTCTATAATGTTAGATATGCAGCAGAACTTAAAACTACTACAGTATCAGATTTATTAATTGATAAATATAAATACTCTGTAAATAGCCTAGAAAAGAAAACATTTAATATAAATAAAAAGATGATACCTCATCAAGTAGTATTTAATTTATTTGATAGATTACTTGCACAAGGTGGAACATACCTATATCTAGGGATTAGATTGTTTAAAGGATTAATTGAAGTTTCAGAATTCTCTTCTTCAATTAACGCAACAATGTCTTTCTATAATAACTTTATGGCTGCTATGACAACAATCACAACACTAAAAGAACATGCAAGATATATTGATGATTTTCTATGGGTAATGGATTATAAGCCTAAACTAGAGAAAAATGAAGGGTTTGAAATTGATGAATTTAAACAAATAAAAATAGAAAATATTAACTTTAAATATCATGAATCAAAAGACTATGTAATTAATAACTTATCATTTGAACTAAATATTGGTGATAAGATTGCAATAGTGGGACATAATGGTAGCGGTAAAACAACATTAATTAAATTAATATTAAAATTCTATGAGTTACAAAGTGGTAATATTTATATTAATGATATTAATTATAATGATGTAAACCCATTTAGTTTAAGACGCCATATGGCTGTTGTATTTCAAGATTATCAAATTTATGCAGTTAGTATTGCGGAAAATATCTTAATGCATAAAGTAAGAAATAAAGATGATGAAGAAAAGGTTTATGATGCTTTAGATAAAGTAGGACTTTTAGAAAAAGTTAAATCACTAAAACAAGGTATTTATACTGAAATGACACGTGAATTTGACACATCTGGTGAAGCCTTTAGTGGTGGAGAACGTCAACGAATTGTTGTGGCAAGGGTATTTGCAACAAATGCAGATTTATATATCTTGGATGAACCAACAGCATCCTTAGATCCTCTTGCAGAAGAAAAGATTAATAAGCTTATTTTAAATACTGCAGTTGATAAAACAATTATAATTATTGCACATAGATTATCCACTGTTGTTGATACAGATAAGATATATCTAATGAAACAAGGAACTTTCACAGAAATTGGAACACATCAAGAATTATTAGAATTAAATGGTGATTATGCTTTAATGTTTAATACTCAAAAACAATTATATGAAAGTAATGAATAGGACCAAGTTTAAACTTGGTTCTTTTTAATTGAATAACAATAAAAAAAGTAGTATAATATAAACAAGGGTGTTCCTTGCCTAACCACCCTAATCAAAACAAGGAGGACAATATGAAAAAAGATAAAATTATGTGGATGGCAAGAATAGCAATAGTAGCAGCATTATATGTTGTTTTAACGCTTATAAGCTATCCATTTTCTTATGGCATGATTCAGTTTAGAATAAGTGAAGCTTTAATGCTTCTATGTTGTTATGATAAAAGATATACTTGGAGTATGGTAGTAGGATGTATTGTTTCAAATTTATTTTCATTTGATTTAATAGATTGTATATTTGGTACCTTTGCTACACTTCTTGCTTGTATAGCAATGGTATTAATTAAGAAAAAAATTATTTCTAGTTTTGCCCCCGCTATATTTAATGGTATTATTATTGGATTAGAACTATATTTCGTAATAGATGCACCATTATTACTAAGTATGATTGGTGTTGCAGTAGGAGAGTTAGTAGTTGTAGTTTTACTTGGTAATATTATTTTTTATTATATAGAAAAAGATAAAAAATTAATGGAAGTAATTGGTATAAAAAAGTTATTAAAATAGTAGATAAAAAAGTAAATATTATGATATAATATTAATGCCTGGGGAGTTCGTGTTTTCATTTAATGGCGACCCGAACAATTTTTCCAAGGGAGCTATGGCAATGATGTGTTGAATGCCTCCACGCCTTTTTAGGCCTGTAGATGGAATCCTAATTCTATGTCTCGTGCTTACCACCTAGTAGCATGCGGTCTCGCATGGTGATAGCGGCTCATCCGGGTATTTTTTTTATTTGGAGTATTAAATATAATATATATGAAACTATTATCATTAGCAGGGGTTACTGATCCATTTGGTCGTAACCATTTAGTTTTTATTGGGGTATGTATTTTATTAATTATAGGGTTATGTATATTAATTTCTAAAACAGAAATTAAGTTTGAAACAATTATTAATATAATGTTAATTGCTTGGGTATGTTCTGAAACAATTAAATTAGTGTCTAATATGAGTTATTTGTTAAGTGATGGAACAGTAGTTAAAATACTAGAGTATGAAGCAAAAGAAGGAATAAGTATTTTAAGTGCTTATTATCCAAGAGAAGCACTCCCTTTTCATTTATGTTCAATTCAACCATTATTTATTTTAACAGTTAAATTAACAAAGAATGAAAAAATAAAAGATACATTACTTAAGTTTATCTTTCCAACTGCTACACTTGGAGCTGCAATAGCAATCCTAGTAGGTTCAGAAGGTGCTGATCTTATAAACCCACAAACATATGAGTATTTCTTTTTCCATGCATTTTTAATTGTTTTTGCAATATCAATTGTAATAAAAAAACAAATCACAATTACTTTAAAATCACATTTACAAACATTATTAATAATACTATTAATGTTTGTAGGATCAATTTGGTTAAACTCAATTTTAAGTGATACAGGAACATCTTTACTTAGTTCATATACTAATTTTTTCTATTCAATGAGACCACCAATTGATGATATGCATTTACCAATTCTTAATTTAGATAATGGATGGTTTGTTTATTTCTTTACTATTATAGGAATAGGCGTTACTGCAATTACATTATTACAACTTCCATTTATAATTAAAAATTATAAAAATAACAAATAAAAGGTGAAAAGCAATAAGCTTTCACCTTTTTTTGCATTTAAATTAATGCTTTAAATTTTTAAAAAAATCGAATAGTTTTTTTAAAATAGTTTTAATAGTTCTATTGACATATTGGGGACTAACATTATTTTCACGTGCAATAGTTACTTGCTTTTTATTATTCTGATAATATTCAATAAGAATATTTTTTTCCATATCAGATAAAACATCTGGTGGAAAATCCAAAATTGTTTTGCAAAATTCAACTTTTTCATTAGAATAAGAAAAACTATCTTGACTAGGAATACTATTTATTAATTCTTCATTATTATATTCATTTTTTATATTTAGAGAAATATATTTTTCTTTTTTTCTTTCTTTAAGGAAAGAAATTTTTTTGTTTTTTAAAGAAATATAAATATATGAATCTAAATTTTTAATTTTTGCAATATCTTCATTTTGAATATTAATAATAGTTAGATATAATTCTTGCATTAAGTCTTCTTTATAATTTTCCTCAACGTCTAATAGTAAACTACTAATAATTTTTTTATATTTATCCATTAGTTCTTCCTCCTTTCTATAATATAAAGAGAAAAAAATATAAAAAAATAAACTAATTTTTTAAAATTTTTTATATTCTCTTCACTATTAATACAACTCTGATACCCTCATTTCGCTCAAAAAATTTAAAATTTTTCATTTTTTTGGTTGATTTTTTGCGTTTTTTTTCTCTTTATTAGTGTAAGGAGTTGATATAATGCTGGTTATATAAAAATTTTAATAGTTTTAATTAATTTATTAATGGAGGAAAAATGATTATGAATAATGATAATTTAAATGAAAATAATTATTATAATGTAATTTTAAGAGATGAAATAAATAGTGATGAAGATAAATATTTAGGTAAACTGATTAAAACTTTAAGGGTTAAAAATAATTCTTTAATAGATTTACCTAATGCTGAGCGAAAAGTTTTTAAACCAAGTTCAGAATTTTTATTTGATTACTATAAAGTCTTCGATAAATGGTTAGATGATGAAGGAAATGCACATGGTAAAAACTTTCTAGTTCAATCAAATATTACATTAAATGCAAGTTATAATGAACTTAAAGTTCCTAAAGTTGCCAATGTTCAAATAATTAATGATACTCAATCAATGATGAATACTTTTATTATTAGATCTACATTTCCGATTTATTTAAATGATGAATATCAAATAGAAGATACTGTAATTACTATTGCACAATTATGTGCTTATGAAAGTACTATGGATGAGTATCAAACAACTGTAGAATTTGCTTTAAAAGAATTAGATGATTTTGAAGGTAATACGTTGGAACTAAATGGTCAATTTTTATTATTTGATCAAAATAATTATGATTATATCAATGATGATTTATCAGTTGATATAAAGTTAAATTTTTATAGAAGTGATGCTTCAACAGGAGATTAATATGAGAATAGAAAATTTAAGAGATAAGTTAAAACAAAATTTAGAAAAAGAAAATAAAAAAATTAAATTAAAAATTAATAAAGAAAAATCAAAAGACGTAAAAAAAGACCCAATTATCATTGGGGTAACAGGTTCTAGAGGAAAGTCAACTGTATGTTATATTATTCACCAATATCTTAAAAGCTTAGGTTATAAGTCTATCCTTTTTTCAAGTATAGAAATAGATAGTGAATTATCATATGTGAAAAAACATAGTGCTGTAGATAATCCTTTAAAATCAAAAAAATCTTTATTTAGTGCTGTAGAACAATGCATTAATAGTAATGCTGATTATTTAATACTAGAAGTGAATGAAAGAGCAATTGATTTAGGATTAATTGATGATGTTGAATTTGATATAAAAGTATTAACAAATATAGTTGAAAAACAAAATGAAGTATTTTATCCTGATTATGTAAATATTAAGAAAAAATTTTTAAGAGATTCAAGTGGAGATGAAAAACTAATCTTAGTAGTGAAAGATAATCATTGTAGCGATTTAATTAATGAGTTAAAAGCAGAAAATTTAAGATTAATTACAAGTCCTTACTTAAAGCAAAGATATAATGTAAATACTAATTATTTGGATTATATCATTAATAGTACTAAAGAACCTTTTGATTCTTTAAATGGAGTAAATTTCTGTATTGAAAATAAAAAAGAAATTGAATTTTTTAATTCTAAATTATTATTTCCATATAGTACATTTAATATAGCGTGTGTATATGCAGTAATAAAAGAACTTAATTTATATGATTATGTAAAATTTAAAGAATTGCTTCAAAAAATTAATATTCCAGGTAGAGATGAAGTAATTAAGTTAAATGATAGAACAATAATCATAAGTGTTAATTTAGTTCCTCAACTAGAATACTTAAAAAAATATATCCCAAATAATAAATTAATTGTAGTAACAGGTGCTACTGGAATTGGTTTTAAAGGCTGGTTAAATGAATTTGATGAAGAAAAAGTTTTAAAAGATAAAGAGTTATCCATAAATTTTGCATATAATTACATTATAAATAATGCAGATGAACTTTACATAACACTTAGTGATTCAGGTAGTTCTAACAAAATTGAACTTTTAAATAAACAACAAAAAATAGTTATTAATAAAATTAAATGTTTTGTAGACTTAAATAGAAAAAATGCAATTAAATCAGCAATCCTTAATTCACAACCTAGTGATATTATCTTTATTTCAGGAAGAGGTAATAGAGAAATTCTATGTAATTCTAAAGATAATATTACCTTGTCTAAAGATATTGATTTATTAAATCAAATTTTCGCAGAGTTAAATGGAGGTGAATTATAATGGTAATACCTTTTCAATTATATAATGGCGAAGAAACATTAAAAAAAGTTGAAGCAACAATTGAATATTCAATTCCTTTAATGGAACTTACAGAAGGTCGTAATATAAAAATGCCTTATTTTCATAAAGATAAAAAGGGTAGAGAAATACTTAATAATCCTTTTATTGATTTTAAAATTAGTAATTTTGATTTTGGTACAGATGAAAGTATTAATTATATAGATTTTTATTTATTAATGGAATATCCAGATAATATAGATGATTATTATTTAAAACAAGAAAAAGAAAATAGAATATCATTTGGTGAACAATTTAATAGTAATCATTATTTAATATTGAAAGAAATAGATGAAAGAGAATATGGTGAATTTACAGATTTAACAAGTGATTTAAAAATTGATGAGTATACATTTGTTACTAGTGTTAATGAAATGAATTGTTCATCAAATATAAAATTCAATATTACTGAACTTGTAAAAAAGAAAGTAAAAAACAATTATAACAGAATTTGTTTTAGAATTTTTAGGGTGGATGATGAAAATCGCACATCAAGTCCATCAGCTAATTTGATCTATAATGTACAGACACCATTTAATCTAGATACTAAGTTATTAAATCATTATAATGATAGTAGAAAGGTATATTTTAATGTACTTGAAGGTGAATTAGTAATAGATGAATATGATGTATCTAAAAACATTTTGGAAAAATATGAGAGTGACTTTTTAAATGTCTATCATAATATTCCAAAACTTGATACTTTTATTGAATTTCCTATTTGTAGAAATAAAAGTAATAATTTAAATTTAAATGTAAGTTATGTTATAAAGAATAAAGAAATATTTAGCAACCTAAATATTTATATATATAATACAGGTGATAAAATACAAATAAAAGATATTTATGATAGAATAAATGATTTCATAAAAATTGATGCTAAAATGGTTAATTCGAAATATAATACAAATATTCCAGCAGGGGAACAGTATATTAATTTAAATGATTTATCATATATAAAAAAATATGGTGATATTTATTCTTTGTGTATTAATAATAATATATTTTATGAATTTGCTCCTTTAGAAGAGAATTTATATAGTTTAAAAAACGTTTATTTTGGGAATGTTCATGTTTTTTCTATATTGTGGCAAAATAATTTTATCATTGACGTAAAAGATTTAACTTTGAATAGTAATCAAAATTTGTTATGTGGTTTATTCGATAATAATTTATCAGATTTAGAAAATAATAAAATATTTACTATGAAATTCAAAAATTCTACTATAAATGTAAAATTTTATTTAGATTCGAATAATGTTTTAACAAAAATAATTTATGAAAGAGAGAAAATAACCAAAGTTCAAGAATCTAGCACTATTAATGAGTTGATTCTTGAATATAATGATTTATTATTATCAAAAGTGTATGATAATAAAACGAAAAAAGGAATTTGCATAACAAAGACTATTTCTTCAGTAGAACTGTATACATATACTAATAACGATATAAATAATTGTTTGAATAAGGTAATTTATGAAAAATATGATGATAATATTAAAATGATTTATTCAGATGATTCAATTAAAACTATTTATTTTGATGATTTAGGTGTTCCATTTTTAGTTTTTAATAGTGACAAAAATAATTATAATAAAAATCCTGATGAAAGAAGTAATGAAAATACATATTTATTAAATAATAATTATTTCTTGTTTAATGAAAATAAATTAGTTAAAACATTTATAAAAAGTTTTAAAAATATTGATTCAATTATGTATTCGATTTTTGATGGTGGTGAAGATGAGTGGAAAAAAACAGGTATAAGTTATAAAACGAATTGCATTGTTGAAGATAATTATTTAGATAAAATTTTAGGGGAACATGCTTATGTTCTTTGTAATAATACATATGATCTTGAAAAAGAAATAGATCATGAATTTAAACGAGGAGATATTTGTAGATTAGAATTTTGGATAAAAAAAGATGAATTTGAAGTAGAAAAAATTGATGATTTACAGTTTACTTTAAAAATAGAAAATAATTCTACAAAAATTTTAAATAAAACATTTATTCTAAGTAATTCAAATTATGTTCCATTTGTATTTTATTTTGAAAATAAAGATGATAGTGATAAATTGTTCTTTAATATTTCATATAATTCATATAATTCAAAATTTTTTATAAAGAAATTAAAATTACATATTGTAGGAAAAAAGGATTATAATTGTAAAAATGAATTTACAAAATTAGCAAAATATGATAGGGAAAATAGATTATATTTTAATAAAGATGGTTTAAATATATTAGAATATACATATAATGAGAAAAATTTAATTACTAAAATAAAGAATCATTTTTATGGAAATGAAGTATTATATGAGTATGATATAAATAATAATATAATTCAAGAAACAAAGTTGCATAATTCAGAGCTTGTTTGTGTAACAAAATTTAATTTTTATCCAAATGGATTATTAAAAAAAATAATAGATAACAATAATCTAGAAACAATATATAATTATGATGTTAATAATAATGTAATAGATATTGTAAATAGCGACGGAACTTCATATAAGTATGAATATAATGGACAAAATAAAAATACTTCAATTAAGTCGGCATTGAATGACGATGATAGTTTTATTACATATGATTATACTAATGAAATTTTAACTTTAATGAGTATAAATAATAAAGAAACATATCAATATTTATATAATGATTATTTACTTTTTGCAGGTTATAATTATTGCACCTTAAATAAAGAAGTTCCAATGAAGATGATAGAGTATGTAACAACAATTGATAAACAGATTTCTAAAATCACCAATAATGAAACTCCGAATACTATTATTGAAGATAATATTGAAAATCATTGCGAGGCATCTATTGAATATGAATATGATAATACTAAAAGATTAGAGAAAATTAATATAAATAATGATTATAAAATTATATATAATTATTTTAATAATGAAATTAGTGAAATAGCATATACATATTGTAACGATTATAATAGTAAAGAAATTGAGTATGATAATTATCACAATTTAAAATCAATATCACAATGTTATAGTGAAAATGATGAGAAACTAGAAATAACTTATTATATGAATAATAATAAGAGTATTAATTTAGATAAAAATAATTTCAAACAAATGTATTTATATAATAATTTAAATGAATCATCAATACTATATGAAATTGAAAAATATAATAGTGTTAATATAAATGATTATATGATAGGGTCAATGCCTCAACCATTATTTTGTGATTACTCTACTAGTTACAATGTTTTGAGCGAATTTGATCCAATATTGCATAGTAATGTATTATTGTTTAATAACAAAAAGCATTATTCAGAAATTAATCTATCCAAAATTAATAATTATAGAACAGATGGTAAACTATATGGAAATATAAACTACTCGTCATCTAGTAATAGTGTTAAAAATAAATTAGATATAATTATGCTCTTTAAACCATGTGGAGACAATGTTGAATTGTTTACTCTTAAAACAAATAATGAAATTAATTTTAGATTTAAAATTTATAATGGCCTAAATATTGAATTATTTGATGAGAATAATTCTAATTATAGTGAAAAAATTACTAATATTGAATTGAGTAAGTGGCATTTGTTAAGAGTAGCGTTAATATATGATGATATAATTCAATTATTAGTTAATTTAGATGGGCAAGAAGTATACAATAATTTAAATGATGTAACAGATGAACAGACAAATAATATCATATTTAATAAAATTATTTTAGGTAATTATAATCATGAAGAAGATCTAACTCATTCAAATCTAAATGTGGGCTATTTTTCAGTTAATTCAAAAATTGACTATTCTAATACTGATAGAACAGCTACAGATAACTTAATAAGTAAAATTATTAATTATTTAAAAAATCCTAGTTATGTTTCTAATATTGATATTATTTCATTTAATAAGAATTATGATGTAATAGATTTTAATAATAATTTATTTTCAGTTAATGGTATAGGCCCTGATATAGTAAAGTACGATGAAAATTATATAGATGGTATATTTGAATATGATTATGAACTAAAAAAGAATGTTTTGAATATGACAAAGAATAAGTTATATAATAATCAAACTTCTCAAAATATTATTTGTTATCAATTGTCATCAAATAATCTTAAAAATCTAAAAATTAAATTTAAGTGCACAAAATGTGGGTCAAATAATAGCTTATTGCATTATGAAAAGAATGATTTTGACTTATATTTAGATGAATACAATAATATAAATTTGAAATATACAACTAATGAAGATAGTGTAATTGTATTACAATTATGTAATATTACACTAAACACTTGGCATGAATTTTCTTATCGTTTTAATAATGGAGTATTGTATTATTGTTTAGATGGAGTGGGGTATTCTCAAAATATTATAGAACCTTATTTAGAAGATAGTGGACATTTGTACGTTGGAAATTATGATATTAATAATTGTTTAAATGGTTATATTGAATATATTAAATTTAGTACTGATAGTGAAGTTGACTTAGATAATAATAAAATTATTTATTATCAAAAAAAATATTCTAATCAAAATTTTGTTTCTAGTGAGAGTATTAAATATGGGAATAAAACGTTAACAAAGACTTATGAAAAATTGTCATCTAATTTTAAAAATAACATACCTAATGTAGAAACTAACTTTGATAATACTAAAACTCATTATCATTATAATAAAGATGGAATGTTGGTAGGAGTAATTGTTTATGATAATTTTAATAATATGATTATTGAAAAACATTATTTTTATGATTCATATAATCAAATCATAAAAGAAGAATGTTATAATAGTGTTGATAGTAATAATAACTATATTATTCGTTACGAATATGATTTTAAAGGAAATATTGTTAAAAAACAAGAGTATTCGACCGAATATGATCTTATTTGTGAGTATGAGTATGTTTATGATACTTATATTCCTAATAATTTATTGAGCGTAGTTAAAAGATTACCTGATGGAACTGAGACTACTGAATATAATGTTACTTATTTTGAGAATTTTATTAAAGCGATTCAGACTATTAGCAAAAAAGGTACAAATTATAAAATTAAGTATTTAAATAATTGGATCACTAGTATTGGAAATAATAAGTATTATTATGATAATCAAGGATTAAGGATAAAGAAAATAACAGAAAATAATGAAGAATTTACTTACTATTATGAAGATAATAGATTAGTTCATATGACATTTAATATAAATGACATTTCAGAACATTCTATAACATATTTGTATAATGATACAAATCAATTAATAGGATTAAATTTTAATGATAAACCTTATTTTTATAATCGAGATTTAACTGGAAATATTAACTCTATTGTTGACATTAATGGTAAAGTTATGGTAAAATATTATTATGATGCTTATGGTAAACCAACTATTCAATGTTTAGATCAAGAAGACGACGATTATTCTGTATCTTATGCATTAAGTAAATGTAATGTGTTTATGTATAAAGGATATATTTATGATGTTGAAACCAATCTTGCGTTGATATCCTCAAGATACTATTCTCCAGAACTTGGAAGATTTATCCAACCTGCTGATATTTCTAGTTTAGATCCACAATCTATTAATGGACTAAATCTTTATACGTATGCTGTTAATAATCCTATTGCTATTAAATATGATATTTCTGATTCCAGTATGGGTAGTGTTATGGATAACTCTTTTATTGGAAATGGTGTAGTTAGTGATGGATATTATACATCTGATCCAAATACTTCTGTAAAATTTCCGAAACCAAAATTATATACAACCTTGGCTGATTTTATATCTAGTATGAGTGGAGCAATAAGTGTAATTATATGGACTTCTAAAAATCCACAATTTTTTGAATTTTTTAATTATAATTATGGAATTTCAAAATATCAAATGTTGAATAATCTAAAATCTCCATTAGTTAAAGCTGCAAAATGGCTTAGTTACGGAATAGTTGCATATGAAACGTATGATGACATAAAAGGACATATTAATGTAGGTGATTCTTGGCAAACTACTATTTCTAGTGGAATTGTAACAGCTGGAGTTGGTGCACTTAATGTATGGGTATCTGGTGAACTGGGTGCGGCAATTGGAGGTTTTTTTGGAGGTGTGCCAGGGTTTATTATTGGTACTCTTGCAGGTGTTGGTATGGGTATTATAATTAATGGAATATTTTATACAGAAATTAATGGTAAATCAATTGCTGGCCATATCGAAGATGGTATTGAAGGATTATTAGAGTGGTTATTTTAAAGTTTGGAGGAAATATGAAGAGGATTTATTCGTTTAAAATTATTATTTTATGTTTGTGCATAATGATAATTTGTTTATTAACAGCATTACACTTTTTTATTAATTATAATACTAATGGGTTTATGATATTTATTGCATATTTTTTTCTTGCATTTGCAATTTCGATGTTACTCAAAATTTTTGGATTGCCTGATTATATTGAATTAACAAAAGATAAGATTAAAGTTTTTAATAATCCACTATTTGCTACTAATAAATTTTACGATAAAAAAGCAAATTTAATTTTATGGAATAATGAAATTAATTTAAAAGAAGTAGAAAAAATTGAATTAGTCAAATTAACAAAAAAAGAGAAAAAGAAATATATTGGATTCAATCATTTATTTAGTAGGTATATAAGAATATATATAAAAAATTCAAATCCAAACAAGCATATTTATATTTCAATATATACTAAAAAACAAATAATGAATCTTTTAAAATTTTTAAATAAACAATGTAATTAAACTTTATCAACCAATAAAAGTAGATGTACTTTAATCGGTACATCTGCTTTTTCCAGTTGCTACAAATATTTCAAAAATACTAGCATAATTGTTGTATTTTTCTTATCTTTCTTAATATTAAGGCAGGAGATTACAATTAAATAATATAAAAGAATTTCCTGCGTATAATCAAAATTAATGATAAAACAATCCTGCGTATAGTACTGAATTTAGAAGTTATCTTTAAATAATGGTATGATTATATGATAATTTAATAGCTTAATGTTGAGTTGTAAATAATTGGGATTATCTTCTATGTTAATTATATTGTTTTAAAAATAGACTAATTTAAAAGATTTTTGTATTTTGTAACTAAGTATATCTTTCTTTTTTAAAATATTTATTGTTTTTACACTTTTCTAGTTTTAAAAGTGATATAATAATACAAGAAAGAAAAGAGGTAAATTATATGAAATGGGATTTAACTTATTTATTTGAAACTGAAGAAGAGTTTTTAGCATCAGTTGAAAAGATGAAAGGATATGTTGAAAAACTTGCAAGTTATAAAGGAAAATTAAGTGATGAAGAATCATTTGTTGAGTATTTAATTATTTCAAGAGATTTTGAAGAAGCACTGGGTAGAACTTATTTATATGCTCATTTAAAGAGTGATTTAAATAAAAAAGATATTAACGCTTTAACTAATTTAAATAATTGTCATATGATTTTATACACATATAGCGAAGCGTGTTCATTCCAAGATCCTGAAATTCTTGCGATGGGAAAAGAAAAAGTAATAGATATTATTGATCGTCATCCAGAAATTGAAGAATTTAGATTTATGTGTGTAAAATTATTTGATTTAAATGCTCATGTTTTAGATGCTAAAAGTGAACAATTATTATCATACTATTCTCCACTAACAAGTGCAGGAAGTGAACTTTATTCAAGTTTAGCTGTTGCAGATGGTAAGGGAGAAAAGATTACTTTATCAAATGGTGAAGAAGTAGTTGTTACTACTGGTAATTTTAGAGCATTAATTCAAAATGCAGATAATGCAGAAGATAGAAAAGCTATTTTTGAAGCAGTATATAAAGTATTTGATACACATAAAAATACATTTGCTAATATATATAAAACAGTTCTTGATGCTGACAAAGCAACAGCTAAAGCAAGAAATTATGCATCTAGTTTAGAAGCACACTTAGATCATAATAACATTCCAACAAGTGTTTATCATACTTTAGTAGAAGTTGCAGGGACTTGTAATGAATCGCTAAAGAAATATTTAAAACTAAGAAAAGAAGTTTTAGGACTAGATGAATATCATACATATGATAGATTCCTAGAACTTGCAAAATCAGATAAGAAATATTCTTATGAAGAATCTTGTGAATTATTCTTTGAATCAATTAAATGGTTACCAAAAGACTTTAATGAAAAAGCACATGAAGTACTACGTGACGGTTTTGTAGATGTTTATGAATCAGAAGGTAAAAGAAGTGGAGCTTATTCATCAAGTATGGCAAATCTTCATCCATTTATTCTTCTTAATCATGACGATACGCTTGAATCTGCATTTACAGTAGCTCATGAAGCTGGTCACTCAATTCATTCTATGTATGCAGCAGAACATCAACCTACAATGCTACAAAATTATACAATCTTTGTTGCAGAAATAGCATCGACATTTAATGAACACGTCCTACTTGATTATTTCTTAAAGAGCGATAATGCATCTAAAGATGAAAAAATTATGGTTATTGAAAAAGCAATTGACTCTATTATGTCAACATTCTACCGTCAAACTTTATTTGCAGAGTATGAACTTATAGCTCATGATATGAATGAAAAAGGTATGCCTATTAATCATGAAGTCTTATCTAAAATTATGATTGATTTATATAAAAAGTATTATGATTTAGATATTGATAAAGAAGTAGTTAAAAAGTATGTATGGGCATATATTCCACATTTATTCTATACACCATTCTATGTTTATCAATACGCAACAAGTTTTGCTGCAAGTTTCAAACTATATAAAGATGTAAAAGGAAACGTTCCAGGTGCATTTGATAGATATATTGGACTTCTTTCATCAGGCGGTTCTAAATATCCAATGGAACAAGCGCGTGAGGCTGGTGTTGACTTTACACAAAAAGAAACATTTATGGCAGTTGTAGAAAGAATGGATTATTTATTAAAGGAATTAGAAGAATTATTAAAATAGGAAATGTTTATGAAAAAGAATTTCTTTAGAATTTCAATAATATTTGTTATCATCCTTATATGTTTTTTATCATCTTGTAAAAGTTGTAATAATAAAAACAATACAAATAATGATGATGAACAACAAGAAAATAATATAAATAATAATAATCAACAAAATAATCCACAAATAAATGTTGATAAATTAAATATTGAATTGCTACCTAATGAAACTTATGAATTAAATATTACACTAGAAGATGCTGATGTTGAAAATATTGAATATAATTTTGAAGTGTCTAATGTAAATATTGTTAAGATAGAAAATAAGGTTATAACAGCTTTAAATGTAGGAACTGCTACTATTAAAATTTCTGTATTAAACTCAAATGCAGCACCTGTTTTAGTTAATGTTCAAGTAAACGAACCGCCAGTTCCACCTATAATTGTTACAGAAGAAACGATTGATTTAATTATTGGTTCATCACATAAAATAGAATATCATGTTGAACCACTTAATGTAGAGCAAAGTGTAACCTTTACATCTTTAGATGAAAGAATTATCACAGTTGATGAATTTGGTAATATAAATGCAATTAAATCTGGTACGACTAAAGTTATAATTACATCAGTCGAAGATGAAAATGTTTTTCTTGAGGTAAATGTAATTGTTAGCGAGCCGCCGAAACCTACAAAAATTGTTTCAGAAAAATCGTTAGTTCTAATTATTGGTACGACATATCAATTAGATTATTATGTTGAACCTCTTAATGCTTCACAAGATGTAACATTTTCTTCTGCTGATAAGTCTATTATTACTGTAGATGAAAACGGAGTAATTTCTTCCCATGAATTAGGTGAGACATTTATTACAATAAAATCGAAGGAAAATACTAGTGTTAAACTAAGAATTAATGTTGAAGTTGTATTACCTGATGTGGAAAAAATAGATTCTATTGATGAACTTAATTTAGGTTACTATGAAACTAAACAATTAATATGTAGTGTGGTTCCATCGAATGCAGTTCAAGATGTAACATATATGTCATTAGATGAAAATATTGTAACAGTTGATGAAACTGGTAACATTACTGCAATTAAACCAGGTACAACTAAGGTTGTTGTAACTTCAGTTTATGATGAAACTGTTTTTAAAGAAGTTATAGTTTCAGTAAATGGTACACTTGCAACTTCTCTTACATCAGTTAATAATATTGATTTAAACATTGGTGCTACGTCATATATTAGTTATGAGCTTCTACCAAGCGATGCATTTAAAACAATTGAATATGTAGTATCAGATAGTAGTGCTTTAGAAGTTAATGATGGAATCCTTGTCGCAAAGAAAAATGGAACATATAAAGTGACTCTTAAAACTATTGATGGATCTAACTTAGAAACTGTTATAAATGTTAATATTACAGGAGATTCTATCCCTGTATTATCGCTTTCTGAAAGTTTTGAAAAAGATACAAATATTGGTTTATATGAATCATTTGATCCACTTGAAGGTATAAGAATATTTGATGCTGAAGATGGAGAATTAACAAATATTACTAAAGTTACAAGTAATGTAAATGAATGTGAATATGGAAAATATAAAGTAACATATGAGGTTAGTGATTCTGATGGAAATGAATTATACTATGAAAGAGACATTGAAGTAGTATGGGATTATAGTGTTACTTTTATAGGTCATGCAGGAAGTTTATATGGCGGAATGAATTCAGAAGAAGCTATTTTATATGCCGCAACAGTATTAAAATACACTGCAATTGAGATTGATGTAAAACAAACAAAAGATGGTGTATTTGTACTTTCTCATGATGATACATTTGCTGGATATAATTTAACAGACTATGATTGGGATTTCTTAAAAGATGTTGAAAGAACTGGTACTAGAGGTGCTGGTGTAACAGGTTTAAAAGATACTTCATATACCGCAAAACTATGCACATTAAAAAGATATCTAGAAATATGTAAAGAATATAATATAACAGCTGTTATTGAACTAAAAACATCTCCTGGTATTAGTAATTGGACAGAAATTAATGCGCCACAGTCATCTAGAATGCCTGCTTTAATAAAAGAAATTGAAGACACTGGTATGATTAACAATGTTATATTCCTAGGAAGTCAATACGAATGTTTAGCATGGACTAGAAGAAACGGATATGACTTTATTCCTTGTCAATATTTAGTAAGTTCATGTGAAAGTGAAACTTATTTAAATAGATGTATTGAATATAATTTTGATATAAGTATTAATGTTTCATCTGGTTCTAATTCAATAGAATGGATCAAAAAATATAAAGATGCAGGACTTAAAGTATCTACTTATACATTTGATCAATATACAAGTTATAAAGAAATTCAAAAATGGATTGATAAAGGTGTTGATTTTGTAACAACAGATTGGCATGATCCTAAAGAATTAAATTTACCAAAATAAAAACTTAAATTGTGTCACCAGTGGTGACACAATTGTTTTTTATGAATTTATGTCAGCAGTGCTGACATAATTAAATAGTGACATTTTATTAATGAAAATAATAGATATATTTAATTTTTATATATCTTTAATATATATAAATTTTTTTAATTATGATATAATAAACATAGCTAAAAAAGGAGTTGTATTATGAAATTTTTACATATTGCGGATTTACATATTGGTAAAAGTTTAAATCAAAAATCATTACTTGAAGATCAAAAAGTGGTATTAGATCAAATTATTAAACAAATGGAAGATAATAATATTAGTACGTTGTTGCTTGCAGGCGATATATATGATAAACAGATTCCATCTAAAGAAGCAGTTAGTTTATTTAATGAATTTTTATGTGATTTAATTTTAAAACATCATTATAAAGTTTATATTATTTCAGGTAATCATGATAGTGTTGAAAGACTTAATTTTGCTTCTTCAATTTTAAAAAGTGAAGGATTATTTATTGAGACTTACGCAACTTCTCCTATTACAAAATATGAATTATTTGATGAATTTGGGAAAGTAAATTTATATATGTTGCCATTTTCTACACCACTATATACAAGAACTAAGTTTAATACAACTTGTAAAACATATAGTGATATGATTAAGTATTATGTAGAATCTTCTAATATTTATTTTAATGAAAGAAATGTTTTAATGACTCACCATACATTATTACATGAAAATGAAGCAAAATTTTCAGATTCAGAAATAAGATTTAATATTGGTGGTACTGAAGGAATTGATGCTGCTTATTTTAATAATTTTGATTATGTAGCACTTGGACACCTGCACTGTCCACAATATTTAAGTAAAGAGTATATTAGATATAGTGGCTCTATTTTAAAATATTCTGAATCGGAAATTAATACACCAAAAAGTTCAGTTATGGTAGAAATAAATGAAAAAGGTAATGTAATTATTAATTTATTACCACTTGTTCCTTTAAGAGATTTAAAAGTATTAAAAGGGACAATTGAAGAACTACTTATAGCCCCATCAATTATAATTGATGACTTTGTATATGTCATTTTAACTAATGATAAAACAGTTCCTTACGCAATGAAAAGAATAAAAGTAAAATATCCTAATGCGGTAAGTCTTACTTATGATAATATTTTAAAAACAATTGAAAAGAAAGTAATAGTTAAATCAGTAGATTTTTCAGATAAAAACTATTTAGAACAATTTAATGAGTTTTATAATAATGTTACTGAAGACTCACTTAATGATAATCAAATAAACATATTAACAAAACTTATAAACAAGGCGGTGGAAGAAAATGAAACCAATTAAATTAGTAATGAATGCCTTTGGCTCTTTTTTGGAAACAACTGAAATTGATTTTACAGTTTTAAACAATTCAGGTTTTTATTTAATAACAGGTGCAACAGGTAGTGGTAAAACAACAATATTTGATGCGATTATGTTTGCGTTATATGGTGAAGCAAGTGGTGATGTTAGAAGTAGTGAAGGTTTTAGAAGTGATTTTGCGGAAGATAAAAACCCTACTTATGTTGAGTTTACTTTCGAAAAAGATAATATAATTTATAAAATTACTAGAAGTCCTAGATATAGTGTAGAATATCGTACAACTCCAATTGAATCTAAAGTATCACTTGTTTATGAACAACACATAATTGAAAAAACAACTAATGTTTCAGAAGCTATCAATGAGATTCTTGGCTTAACTGCTGATCAATTTAAACAAGTTATTATGCTTGCGCAAGGTGAATTTATGAAATTAATTCACGCTAAAAGCATAGAACGTGATGAAATATTTAGAAAGATTTTTGGAACTGAAATATTTGAAAAAGTATCTAAACTTTTAAAACAAGAAACAAAAGATGTTAAAGACAAATTAAAATTAAATGAAGAATTAATTAAACGCTTAATTATTAGTATTCCAAATTATGAAAGTTATCAAAACTATTTACCTGTAGTAACAGATTTATATAATACAAGTTTCTTAATAGAAGAAATAGATTCTAATATAAATTTATCTAAAAATTTAATTATTGAAAATGAAGAAAAACTTAGTGTTTTATCAAATGAATTAATTAATTTAAATACTGAAAGAGAAACTGCGAAGCTTATTAATGAAGATTTTAATACTTTAAAATTAGAAACTGATAAACTACAAAAACTTGAAGATCAAAAAGATACTATAAAATTAAAAACTAAACAAATAGATATATTAAATGAAGTATCAAAAGTTAAACCTCTTTATGATAAATTAATTAATATTAATCTTCAAGTTAATACTCTTGTTAGAACATATGAAACAAATGTTGCGATATTAGAAGAAAAACAAGAAACACTTAATTTCTTTATTGATCAAACAAATATGATTGAAATAGATCGTTTAAGTTTAAAGAATCTTTTAAAAGCCAAAGAAGAAATTGAAAATAATATAAAATTAAAACAAGAAATAGAAACTCATTTAACTAAAATTACTACCATTCGTCAAGAGTTAATTAAATTAAAAGATGAATTAGATAATTTAATTAATGAGAAAAAAATCGTTATTCAAAATATTGAAGATATAAACTTAACAATTAAAGAACTATCAAAATATCAGTTAGAACATGACATAACATTAAATAAAATTAAGATTCAAGAAGAGAGTATTAAAGAGTTTGATAAAAACAAAACATTATTTGAAGAAGCAAACACTCTAAATCATAAACTTAAAGAGTCAATAGAAAAATATCAACAATATATTAAAACTTATGAAAATGCTCACGCAAAATATTTAAGTTTAGAAAATAGTTATTTTAAAAATATTGCAGGAGTTTTAGCAAAGGAATTATGTGATGGAACTCCTTGCCCTGTATGTGGTTCAAAGACACATCCTAATCCTGCAAGTGTATCAGGAGAAACTATATCTAAAGAAGAACTTGATAAAATGTTTGCAGAAGTAGAAGGATATAGGCTTATCAAAGATGAACAACTTATTAAAATTGAAACAATAAAAGCTAAATATAATTCTATTATTAAACAATTACTTGATAATCTAAAAATAAATGATGAAACTATAATATCTGATACAATTAGTAAAATATCTAATGAATATAATGAAACTTTAACTAATCTTAATAATTATCTAAATGAATGTTTAAATAAGATAAAAGAACTAACTGATTTAGAACAAACTAAACAAACATATGAGCAAAAATTAATTGATATTGAAAATGAGAATATTAAACTTACTAAATCAGTTGATGAATTAAATAATAAAATATCTTTAACTGAAGGATCTGTTGCTGCATTAGAAGCACAACTTACATTTAGTAATCCAATTGATGAATTGATTATTGCAAAAGAAGAAAGAGCTGAGGCAATTTTAATGTTAGAAGAAGCAATTAGTGGTTATGATAAAGAACATACTCTTGCTAAAGAAGAACATCAATTAATTAAAGGTAAAGTAGAAGAAAATCTAAATCAATTAACTATCTTAAAAGCTGAGCAAGATAAGATTATTAAAGAATATAACGAGTTTATTGAAAAAGAATCTATTAGTAAAGAAATATTAGATAATATAGAAATCTATATAGCTGATTTAGTTAATTTATCTACTTATGTAAAAGAAGTAACTGAGTATGAATCTATATATAAAACTTGTAAGAAACAAGTTAATGATCTTTTGAAGAAATTAAAAGATAAACAACAACAAAATATTGAAGAATTTGATGAATTAATTATAGTTAAAGAACAAGCAATTAACTCTTTAAAAGAATCACTAACTAACTTAAATAATATATATAACAAACAAATTCAAGTATCAAGTGAACTAACTATTGCGTATACTGAATATAAAGAATTATGTAAGTTACACGATGATTTAAGTTCAATGTCACTTGTTGCGAGTGGGCAAAATAAAAAATACTTATCATTTGAACGTTATGTTTTAGTTGAATACTTTGATAACATATTAAATCACGCTAACATTAGATTAAAGAAAATGACTAATGGTAGATTTATGTTATATCGTAAAGTAGATAAGACTAAAGGACGTGCTCAACAAGGTTTAGATATGGAAATATTTGACTTTGAAACAGGAAAACGTCGTGATGTTAAAACACTATCTGGTGGTGAAACATTTAAAGCAGCACTTAGTTTAGCACTAGGACTTGCAGATGCTATCGAAAATAAAGTTGGTAATATTACAATTGATACATTATTTATTGATGAAGGATTTGGTACTTTAGATGAAGAATCACTTCATCAAGCAATAGAGATTTTACTTGAATTAAATAGTGACAATAAATCAATTGGTATTATTTCTCATGTTCAAGAATTAAAAGATATTATTCCAACAAAACTTGTTGTTACTAAAAGTGATAATGGATCTAGTGTAAAAATAGTAGAGTAAATACGAATAATTTGAATATTTAATAATAATATGTTATAATGAATATATAAAAATTTTTAAAAGGAGTACATATGGAAGACGGTTGTAGGCTCAACAAAAAAAATATATTGAAATTCTTTTGTAAATTTAAAAGATAATTTAAAGATTTTTTTAATTATTATAATGTAAACAAAAGAAAGGAAAATATATGAGCGAAACATTATCTATTATAATTATTTTAATATGCTTAATTCTGTCAGCTTATTTTTCAGCTTCGGAAACAGCATTTTCAACGTTTAATAAAATTAAAATAAAGAATTTAGCAGAAAAAGGAAATAGAAAAGCTAAACTTGTTTTAAACATTTCTGAAAACTATGATACAATGTTATCAACGATTTTAATAGGGAATAATATTGTTAATATCTTAAGTGCATCACTTTCAACAATTCTTTTTATAAGTTGGATAAATGAAACATCAGGTCCAACAGTGTCTACTGCAGTAATGACAGTAATAGTATTAATATTTGGTGAAATTACACCTAAGACACTTGCTAAAAAACGTCCAGAAGCATTCGCAATGTTTGCTGCACCATTTTTAAAATTCTTAATGGTTATCTTGTTTGTCTTTACATTTATTTTTAAAAAATGGCAAGACTTTATTTCTAAGCTTGTTAAAGATAAAGAAGAAGATCAAGTAACAGAAGAAGAAATCTTAACACTAGTAGAAGAAGCAACTGAAGATGGTGTATTAGATGAAGATGAAAGTGAATTAATAAAAAGTGCTATTGAATTTGGTGATTTAGAAGTTATTGATATTTTTACACCTCGTGTAGATGTTAAAGCATTACCACTTGACGCAACATATGAAGAAATAGATCAAGCATTTACAGGAAATGCATTCTCTAGACTTCCTATTTATGATGAAGATATTGACCATATTGTTGGTATCATTTATTATAAAGATTTCTATCAAGCAGAAGAAGAAAATTTTAAATTATCAGATATTATTAAAGAACCTATGTTTGTAATGAAACATAAACTTGTAAATGAACTATTAAAAGAATTCCAAACAAATAAACAACATTTTGCAGTTGTTTCAGATGAATTTGGTAGTGTTGCAGGTATTGTGACAATGGAAGATATTTTAGAAGAAATCGTTGGTGAAATCTGGGATGAATATGATGAAATTCATGAAGATGTGAAAAAAGTATCAGAAAATGTTTATATTGTTTCAGGTAAAGCAAATATCGATAAAGTATTAGAAATTTTCGATATCGAAAAAGATATTGAACCTGTAACAGTAAACGGTTGGATTGCAGAAGAGTTAAAAACTCTACCTTCACGTGGTGCAAAACTACAATATGAAAACTTAAAAATTGAAGTTATTAAAATGAAAGGTAGACGTATTGAATCTGTTAAAATCACAGTAATACCTAAAGAAATAGAAGAATAAAAATAACTCTACAACTAAAATAAATAGTTGTAGAGTTTTAATTTTCGGAAAAACGTGTAAAATTACATTCAAAAAGTCGGAAAAACGTGTAAAATTACATTCAAAAAGTCGGAAAAACGTGCAAAATTACATTCAAAAAGTCGGAAAAACGTGTAACGTTATACTTAAAAATATTAAAAAAAGATGATGAAATAATAAATATTCCGTTATATCTAGTCAATAAAACATTTGATTTAATTGGTTAAACATCAAGATTTTTCTTGATTTTTTTTTCTTTATATTCTTTTGCATATTTTAAAAACGTAGTTCTTGCCATATTAAGTTTTTTTGCTGCAACAACATTTGTTATTTCTTTATTATAATATTTTACTACAATGTCATTAAAGTTTTTTGGTAATACCATTCTTGGACGTCCCATATGAATACCTTTTTCTTTTGCTATTCTAATACCTTCTGCTTGACGTTGCCTAATATTTTCTCTTTCGTTTTGAGCAACAAAACTTAATACTTGTAAAACAATATCACTAATAAATTTACCTACAAGATTTTCTGCATCTATTCTGGTATCTAAAAGTGGAAAATCAATTACAACAATATCACAATTAATTTCTTTAGTTAATTCTTGCCATTCTTTGATAATCATTTCATAATTCCTACCAAGCCTATCAATTGATTTAATAATTAGCAAATCATTTTCTTTAAGTTTTTTTTTCATAATTTGATAATTTGGTCTTTCGAAATCCTTTCCACTTTGTTTATCTACATAGATATATTTATCATTTAATCCCCATTTATGCATTTCCTCCATTTGTCTATCAATATTTTGAGTCATTGATGAAACTCTTACATAACCATAGTTCATATAATTTACCTCCTTTTTTGGTTATATATAAATTATAACAAAAAATTTTAATAAAAAATTTAATCAAATAAAGTTTAAAAAATATTATATTTTGTTATAATAAAAGTAAAGAAAGAGGTGATATAATGAATTTAACAATATTTTCTGTACAACAACTATGGCCATTAACAATTTTAGTTGGAGTGGCGGTTATAATTCCTATTTTACTATCAATTTTTAAAATTAAATTTATTCCATCTTTAGTAATAGAAATCATCATGGGTATTATCCTTTCAATTATTCCTCTTACAAGAAATATCTTTTCTACATCAGAAGGAAGTGTAACAACACTTTCAACATTACCTGAAGGTTTATATATATTAGGTATGTCGATACTACTTTTTATGAGTGGTTTTGATACAGACTTTTCAGTATTTAAAAGAAGAAAAAAAGATGAACCAAAGTATTTAAATGTTCTTTTATGTTCATTAATTATATATATATTAGTTGTAGGACTTAGTATAGGTGGAGCATATTTATTAAAAGATTATGTAAAAGGAAATCAAATAATTGGTATAGCAATTATAGCTGTATTTTTCAGTTCAACGTTTGCATCACTTGTAATTCCTTTAGTGCATAATTATGATTTAAAAGATACATCGCTTGGTAAAATTATATCTACATATTCAACAATTTCAGAATTTTGTTCCATTATTGCGTTAAGTGTCATTATGTTGCTTCTTGGTGTATCTAAAGATCCATCTTATATCGCGGTTATCGCAATAGTATGTGTATATATATTAATATTTATCGTTAAGAAGTTTATTAAAGTAGATAAAATTTTTGGTAAAAGATTAGAAGGTATAGTTCATTTATCAACAAGAATTACAGTTTTTGTTTTATTACTTGCAATACTTTTATCTGATTTAGGTGGAGTTGAATATATATTAGGTGCATTCTTATCTGGTATGATTATTAGGCTATTATGGGAGGATCATCATGCTAATAAATTAGAATCCATTGGTTATGGATTGTTTGTTCCTTTATTTTATATTCTTGTTGGTTTTAAAGTAGGGTTACTTGTTATGCATACAGGAACTGCTAATTTCTTTAGTTTAAATACATTGCTATTATTTATAGTGATACTTTCAATGATGTTTATAGTTAGAATTCCTTTCTTATATCTTTTAAGGTACTATAAAGTGAAAACAGTAGTTTCTTCTTTATTAGTTACAACTGCTACGATTATAGTAAGTCTTGCAATAGAACATATTTCAGCCGAAACATCATTACTTGATGAAAGAATTGTTACAATCTTTATTATAGCAAGTATTATTTCTTGTGTTATTCCACCAATTTTATTTGGTAATAGTGATGATTTTTCAGAAGCAAGATTAAAACATAAAGATTATATAATTGAACTTTCTGATTTTGAATTAGAGAAAGTAGATAATGAAAAATAGTCAACCCGAAGGTTGACTATTATTTTTTCTCATAAAGTAATTTATTTAATGATTGTACAACAATACATGTAATTATCATACATAAAACCATTGAAGGTAGTAAGTATGTTCCGTTATATGAAACTGAAGCCCAAAATGGAGTTTCAAAGAATAAACAACCTGATAGAGTTGCGAAAGCAAGTCTAAACACACAGCCTATTAAAATACCTAAACATATATATAAATGGCGCATAAATCCTTTATTATTTTTAACTTGATTAAAGAATAAACTAGCCATTCCACAAGATACATAAGCAAGTGGATAATCAAGCATTACTTGTACAGGATGATAAATATATCCCCAAAATATTTGAATTGTACCTGTTAGTAGAGCTGTTAAGAATCCTCCTTTTGGTCCCCATCTATAGCACATGATAAAGATTGGTACCATAGCGATTGAAATGCTTCCACCATTTAACCATGCGAAACTAAGATATAGTCCACATACAAAGTCAAGTGCAAGAGCAAGTGCAGTAAATATTGCTACTTCTGCAATAAATAAAATTAATTTTTTTCCTTTCATAAAAAAACACCTCAAAAAATAAAATTTTCAAGGTAAGCTTTTGGTATTTAAAATATAAAAAAAGTGTATATTTTTCCTACGCTAGCATTACCTAGATCAGGTTATCGGGTCGTTAATATCATTAACCTCTCAGCCCATAAACTTGAGCTCCCCGTAATATGACACTAATATTATATCAAAAAATTATTTTTTCTGCAATCTATAAACTTTATAAAAAAAGTTTTATATTGTTGAATCTCCACTTGTAACATGAGTCCATAGATATTTTCCATTTTGTTGTTTTTCTTTTATCCAAGAAAAATCTTCTAAAGTAGATGAAGCTGGATAATTTGGAACTGCATAACCAGTGATAGTTTTATTGTTTAGTTTAATACGCCATATACCTACTTTATTACTTCTGTTTCCTTCTATTGTATATATATATGTTCCATCACAATATGCAACTATTCCTGTATGAGATGCACCATTACTTAAGAAGAAGACTATATCACCAGTAATTGGGGTATAGTTTTTCTTATATTTAAAGATTCCTTTTTTCTCACACCATTCTTTTCCAGTATAACATCCTTGATATTTTAAAAGCAAATCATGACTTAATCCTGCATGATGCCAGTTCCAAGATACAAACATTGCACACCAAGGTTGTCCATTATTACCATACCAAGCACCATATTTTTGAATATTATTATAATTACCTTTTGCATCTTTACCCTCATATATTCCAACTTGAGAGTAAGCTAAATTTACTAATTTTCCTCGATAATCAACTTCAGGTACTATATTAGAATTATCTTCTTCAATATTACCATTAGTAATATTTTCATCACTAATATCTTCATCTATAACCCCATCGATTATGATGTCATTATCAATATTATTATCAATTATAATTTCATTGTTAATATCTTCATTATTAGTATTATTGTTTATATTAGCACAACTACTAATAAGTAATAAACATAAAAGAGATATTATAAATAAGACTTTATTTTTCATTCAAATCCCCCTAATTTATTAAATTTACGATATAATTATACAATATTAGATATGTGTTTTCAATAGTTATTTAGATAATATTTTTGGTAAATAATAGAAAAAGGAGCAATAAATGCTCCTATAATTTTATGTTGTAGAATCTCCTGCAGATACATTAGTCCAGTAATAAGAACCGTCTGATTTTTGTTCTTTAATCCAACTGAAATTATCATATTCATTAAGACCTGGATAATTTGGAATACCATAACCAATAATTCTAGTATTATCTAATTTAATTCTCCATACACCGACACAATTACTTCTATTTCCTTCGATAGTATAGATATATTCTCCGTCACAATGAGCTACAATACCAGTATGAGATGACACACCATTATATGTGCTACCGCTTTGGAAGAATACAATATCACCGGTAGTAGGAGTGTATTCTTCTTTATTCTTGAATATTCCTTGTTCTTTACACCACTGCATACCAGCTGTACATCCTTGATATTTTAGTAATAAATCATTACTAAGACCTGCATGGTACCAACACCATGAAACAAATGTTGCACACCAAGGTTCACCATTATTTCCATACCAACGACCAAACTTAGTATCGTTATCGTAATCGCCGTTTTCTTTGATACCCTCTCTAATACCTACTTGTTCATATGCAAGTTCAACAATTCTTTTACGGTAGTCTACTAATACTTCACCTTTTACTGTAATCATATACTTAGTTCTAACTGAAGGATCACTTTCTTTATAACAAGTTATTGATGATCTACCTTCTTTAATACCAGATACTTCTAATGCTGTATCGTATTTAGTAGGACGAGCAATTTCTGAATCATCACATAACCAAACAAAATCACTAGGGTTTTGGTTATTAGTTAAATTCATTGGTAATATTTCACCAATTTTAATTTGTCCTAGTTCTTTAGTCGGTCTAATCATAAATTCAGTGTTAGGATCACCTACTCGAATTTTAATAGTTTGTTTTACATTAGGGTTATGAATGGATGTTGCAGTAACGATAACGTCACCAATTTTCTTAGCTGTTAAAACTCTGTTTTCAATTTCAGCAACACTATCGTCATCAACAGTATAGATAAAATCATCTTCAGTTGTTTCATAAAGATTAGTAAAATCAAATACCCATACTTCAACTTTATCGCCTACTGCAGTAATAGAAGTTGTTGAATCAAGTTGGAATGAAGATTTATATACTGTAAATTCAAGTGATAAAGTTTTAGTTGAATCTTCTTTTAAAGTAAGAGTTGCAGTATAAGTACCAACTCTTCTTGCTGTAATTGATCCATCATTATTTTTCTTTACACCATTTGTTGTATCAAATGTAATATCAAATAGATTAATATTATCATAGTTTTCTAAATTAAAACCTATTATCTCTCCAACAACATAATAGTCTTTATCCATTGTCGCAATAGGATCTGCTAAAATAATATCATTATAGCTTGGATCAACTTCTCCACATTCACACTTACCTTCAATAAAGTTATGAACGTGTGGAGGAACATAATTAGGGTCAACTTCTCCACAAACACATTTACCCTCTACATAGTTATGAGTATGTGGAGGAACATAGTTTGGATCAATTTCACCACACTCACAAGCACCTTCAATAAATGTGTGTTCATGTGGAGGTACGTAGTTAGGATCAATTTCACCACACTCACAAGTACCTTCAACAAATTCATGTTTATGCGGTTCATTATTATTTTTGTTTTTACATCCAGTAATGAATAAAAAGCCTAATAATAATATTAGAATTAGAATTTTATTTTTCATATCAATTCTCCAATTTCTTTTAATTTACGATATAATTATACAATATTATGTTATTATTTTCAATTAGATTAATCACATTTAATTGACTGTTTTAAATTATAGCAATTTTACTTTAATTATGGTATACTATTATATTGAGGTATAACATATGAAAAAATTTATATATAGTTTATGTTTATTATTTATATTATTAATTAGTTCATGTACTAATACAAAAAATATTAGAACATTACCTGATTTAACTGGTAAAAGTAGAGCACAAATAGAATCTATTATGGAAGATGCTGATATTGATTATGTGTTTAAATTTTCTGATCAAATTATCGAAAGTAGCTTAGATTTAGATTTATTTGTTTCATATAATGGGGATTATAAAGCAGGTGATGAAATAGATGCTAATTATCAAGTATATGTATATACAACTGTTTTACCACTTACATTTGAAATTCATGATGAAGTAAAGATGGATTTTGATTATGTTGGTAAAAGCTTTATTAATGATGGAGTTGGTGAAGTTGAACTTGTATATGCTACTGATGGTGACACTGCAAGATTTAAGGATATAATTACTGGAGAAACTTTTTCTTTAAGATTTTTAGGTATTGATACACCTGAATCTACAATTGATAAAGATCCTTGGGGTAAGGCTGCATCTAATTATACTAAAAAGAGATTAGAAAGTGCTAAAACAATTGTATTAGAATCAGAGGGTGCTAGAACAGAAAATTATGGAAGATACTTAGGATTTGTTTGGGTAGATGGTGTTTTATTAAATTTAGAACTAGTTGAACAAGCATATACTAATTCAACTCTTAATGATAGTAAATATACAGAATACTTTAGTATGGCATCAAGTCAAGCAAAACATACTGGTAGACGTTTCTTTGGTGAAACAGACCCTAATTATGATTATGAAAGAAAAGAGTTTAAATAATATGTATAAAGCAGTTTTATTTGATTTAGATGGAACAATTCTTAATACACTTGATGATTTATTTTATAGTACTAATTACGCGTTAGAAAAATATAATTTAAAGAAAAGAACTTATGAAGAAATAAGATGCTTTGTGGGAAATGGTGTAAAAGTTCTAATAGAAAAAGCTGTTGGAGAAAACCACCAACATTTAGTTGATAATGTTATATTAGAATTTAAAAACCATTATAAGGAACATTCCCTTGATCATATAAAAGAATATGATGGTATTAAAGAAGTATTAATAGAATTAAAAAGAAAAGGATTAAAATTAGCTGTCGTAACGAATAAATTCAACCAAGCTGCACAAGATATAATTAATAAATACTTTAATGGTATATTTGATATTGTACTTGGAGAAACTAAAGAATTAAATAGAAAACCACATCCAGATATGTGTAATTATGTCTTAAAAGAATTAGGAATTAATCCTAGTGAAGCATTATATGTAGGTGATAGCGATGTTGATATCTTGACTGCAAAAAATGCAGGTTTAAAATGTATATCTTGTAGTTGGGGTTTTAAAACAAAAGATGAACTTATTTCTTTTGAAGCAAATATTATAATAGACATTCCAACTGAATTATTAGGATATTTAAATTAATATTTATTTTCTAATAGAATATTGACAATTGAAAATTCATATAGTAAAATAATTAAATAGAAATTTGGAGGTATTATGCAAAAAACATTTAAAGAACTTATAGATGAGTTCGGTATAGAAAATTTAGAGGGCCTAAATGATTCCAAGGTCCTAGAGCAACGTGAAAAATACGGTGAAAATGCATTAAAAGAAAAAAAGAAACAAAGCTTACTAGTTAAATTCTTGTTAGAGTTTAAAGATGCATTAATCATTATATTAATGATTGCAGCAGTTGTATCATTAATAGTTGATCCACATGAATGGGTTGAAAGTTTAATTATTTTTGTTGTAATTATAGTTAACGCAATCCTTGGTGTATACCAAGAAGGTAAAGCAGAAAAATCACTTGATGCACTAAAAAAGATGTCATCACCTACTTGTAAAGTATGGCGTAATAATGTACTTGTAACTATTCCTACAAAAGAATTAGTTGTAGGTGATATTATTGTAGTTGAAGCTGGTGACTTTATTCCTGCTGATGCTAAAATAATCGAATGTTCAAATCTTAAAGTTGATGAATCTGCACTAACTGGTGAAAGTGTTGCAGTAGATAAAGATGCTACAGAAATCTTAGATCATATTGTTGGATTAGGAGATATGAAAAACTGTTTATTCTCATCAACATTTGTAACTAATGGTAAAGCTAAAGCACTAGTAACTGGTGTTGGTATGAATACTGAAATTGGTAAGATTGCAGGAGCACTTCTTGAATCTGAAGATACTGAAACACCACTTCAAAAGAAACTTACTCAAGTAGGTAAAGCAATTGGTATTATGGCACTTGGTATTTGTGCTGTTGTATTTGTTTTAAATGTAATTAAGCCAACTAACGAAAATGTTGAAATGGGCGCTAAGCTACTTGATGCATTTAAAATTGCAGTATCACTTGCAGTTGCTGCTATTCCTGAAGGTCTTGCTACTGTTGTTACAATTGTTCTTGCAATTGGTGTTGAAAAAATGGCTAAGCACAATGCAATTGTAAAAAAACTTCCTGCTGTTGAAACACTTGGATCAACTAATGTTATTTGTAGTGATAAAACTGGTACATTAACACAAAATAAAATGACAGTTGTTAATATATATTTAACTGAGTTAAAAGAATTAAAAGATTTAAATGAAAATGAAAAAACAATGTTATTATATTTTGCAACTTGTTGTGATGCTTCAATTAGTTTTGAAGATGGCAAAGAAGTTAGAATTGGTGACCCAACAGAACTTGCATTACTTGATGCTAACAACTTATACGGAAGAAAGACTAAATTAACTAGAGTTTTAGATTTACCATTTGACTCTGATCGTAAACTGATGACTACTGTTGTAGAGATTAATGGTAAGTATTTAGCAATCACAAAAGGTGCTCCTGATATCGTTATTTCAAGAAGTGTTAATAATCAAGATTTACTTGACCAAGCACTTGAAGTAAACAATACAATGGCAACTAATGCAATTAGAGTTTTAGCACTTGCAATTAAATGGTTTGATAATCTCCCTGATGCAGATATGTTAGAACAAAATATGGAATTTATTGGTCTAATTGGTATGATTGACCCTGCACGTGAAGAAGTAAAAGATGCAATTGAAATTGCTACTAAAGCTGGTATATCTACAGTTATGATTACTGGTGACCATGTAACTACTGCAAAAGCTATTGCTTTAAAACTTGGAATTCTACATGAAGGTGAACTTGCAATAACATCAAATGAACTTGCTAAAATATCTGATGAAGAGTTATATGAAGATATTGAAAAATATCGTGTATATGCACGTGTATCACCTAATGATAAGGTAAGAATTGTTTCAATGTGGAAGAAAAAAGGTTATATTGCTGCAATGACAGGTGATGGTGTAAATGATGCTCCAGCTTTAAAAAAAGCAGATATTGGTTGTGCAATGGGTATAACTGGTACAGATGTTTCTAAACAAGCTGCTGATATGATTTTAACAGATGACAACTTTACAACAATTGTAGAAGCTGTTAAACAAGGTAGAGGAATATTTGCTAATATTCAAAAATGTGTTAAATATTTATTATCATCAAATATTGGTGAGGTAATTACAATTTTTATAGCATCATGTTTAGTATTAATTCCAATGTTTACTAGTATGGGCACTCCACTTTCTCCAATTCATTTACTTTGGATTAATCTTATTACTGACTCACTTCCTGCATTTGGTCTAGGTATGGAAGAACCAGAAGATGATGTAATGAACAAAAAACCTCGTGGTGCAAAAGAAGGATTCTTTAGTAATGGTTTAATGGGGAAGATTATTGTTGAAGGTGTAATTATTGGATGTTTAACACTTGCAGCTTATTTAATTGGACATTTTGCATTCAGTCATGAAATTGGCCAAACAATGGCATTTTTAACACTTTCTTCAACACAATTATTCCATGCATTTAATGTTAAGAGTAATCATTCGATTTTCTCTAAACATACATTTGATAATAAATTCTTAAATATGGCATTTGTTATTGGATTTGTACTTCAATTATTTGTAATTTATTGTCCAGGTCTTAATACTGCAGTATTTAAATTTGAAGCATTAAATATTTATCAATTATTAATCTCAATTGGCCTTGCATTAATTATAGTTGTTATTATGGAAATTTCTAAACTTATTACAAATAAAAAAAATAAATAATAAACTTTTAAAGATGGTGTAATTTTTACATCATCTTTTTTTGCATTTTATTTATATTTAGTGTATAATAATTAATAGGTGAGTTTATGAAATATTTTAAATATATTTGTTTAGTATGTTATATTTTTATAACAATTGTAATATTTGTAAAAGCAGTTGAAGATGGTGAAACATCATCGCAGTCATCAAATCAAGTAACTGATATTGTAGTAGATACAATAGATACAATTACTCCAGGTGAAGAATCAATTACTGATAAGTTTGACATTGAAGATATAAGACATTTTATTAGAAAAGCAATTGGACACTTTGGAGTATTTTTAGTGCTAGGAGTATTTTCATGTTTTACATATTACTTATTTATTAAAAGAAGATTATTGTCTTTTATAATAATAATACTAGTTGGTTTATTAACTGCAGGGTTATCTGAAATATTTCAAGGAATACCAGAAGGTAGAGTTCCATCATTTAATGATGTATTAATTGATTATGTGGGGTATTTAATAGCAGTTGTTATATTTAGTTTAATTTTTTATATACCTTTTTATATCAAAGGAAAAAAAGTAGGAAGTAGTTAAAAATACTTGCTACTTTATTTTATTTTTAAATAATTATTTGATATAATATTTTCAAAGAAAGAAGGTATTACTCATGGAAACAATGGATTTAGAACTTAAGAAAATATTAGATAAATATGAATTTGCTAGTGTACAAGTCCTACACGCAACTAAAGAAGGTGTTGATTTACATTTAAGTTTAGGTAAACTAGATATTGAAGAAGATATTGATGTAACAAGTGATACGATATATCGTATTGCGTCTGTTTCTAAGATTGTAGTTGCGCTTGCTGCAATGAAACTAGTTGAAGAAGGAAAAATGAATATATATGAAGATGTATCAAAATACTTAGGCTTTACACTTAGAAACCCAAATCATCCAGATAAGAAAATTACACTTGAACATCTTATGACTCAAACTTCGTCTATTACTGATGGATTTGATGATCCAAATAAAGGATATGATGCAGTTAACGGACCAAGTATTCATGTACCATTAAAAGAAATTTTAACTAATCCAGATTATGAATATTATAATCCTAAAACTTTTTTAGAAGAAGCCCCTGGTACAAGATGGCTATATTCAAACTTTGGTTGTGGTATTTTAGCTTGTATAGTTGAGCGTGTTAGTGGAAAGTTATTTACTGATTATATTAAAGAAATATTATTAGATCCACTTGAAATTGATGGTGGATTTAGAGCAGGACAAGTTGTTAAAAAAGATAAGATTGCATCACTTTATGATTATGATGATAATGGATATAAAAAACTTAGAACTGGTGAACGATTTGTAAAATATATGTTCCCAATCTATCCTCTTGGTGATAACTTTAGAGGCCCTGCTGGTGGACTTTTTATTAGTGCAAAAGATTTATCAAAGATTATGATTATGATGATGAATAAAGGTACTTATAATGGAATAAAACTTTTTGAAGAAAAAACAATTCTTGAAATGGAAAAAGTTCATTATGATGGCTTTATACCTGATAAACAATATGCCGCAAAAGGACTGCAACTTTGCCATTTACCTTTCTATACAAAAGAACCTTTACTTGGACACTTTGGTACTGCATATGGATTAAAGAGTTTTATGTTCTATAATCGTGATAATGGCTATATCTTTATGTGTGGTGGGTCTAATTATAAAATAATTAAAGAACGTAATATTTCAGAAATTCAAAATGATTTATTTGAATATTTAACAAAGAAATACGAGAAATAAGATATATGAATAAATGTAGAAAAATTAAACCAGGTTCAGTACTAGGCATTATTTGCCCATCTGGACATCCAAAGAATATAGACGTAGTAAATAAATTTTGTAACTTATTAAAAAGTCATGGTTATAACTATAAATTAGGTAAATCAGTTACAGCAGTTGAAGGTTATTTAGCAGGTAGTGATATTCTACGTGCAGAAGATTTAATGGAAATGTTTAAGGATGAAACTGTAGATGCAGTGTTATGTTTTAAAGGTGGGTATGGTGCACAACGTGTATTACCATATCTTGATTTTGAAGAATTAAAGAAGCATCCAAAACTATTAATGGGATTTTCTGATATTACAGTATTACTTAATACACTTTACCAATTTGCTGATATGCCAACAGTTCATGGTGAAATGGGGGCATGTATGCAGTATTATGAAAAGTTTACTTTTGAACATTTCTTTACAACACTAAGTGATGGTTTTAATAAACCATTAAAAAATCCTACTAAAAAACTAAATATTATTAATGAAGGAATTGTAGAAGGAGTAATAGTTGGTGGAAACTTAAGTTTAATATATGCATTAATGGGAACTCCTTATGAAATTGATTTTAATGATAAAATCTTATTTATTGAAGAAGTAAGTGAAGCACCATATGCAGTAGATAGAATGCTATCATCACTCATCTTAAGTGGAAAACTTAAAAATCTAAAAGGGATTATTTGTGGATATTTTACTGATTGTGAATCTACTGAAAATCAAACTGTTGATGAGCTATTAGTACATTATTTAAAACCACTTAATGTTCCAATGGTAGCAAATTTTCAATCAGGTCATAGTAAACCATTTATAAATGTACCAATTGGACTTAAAGTAAAACTTGATACATTTAATGAATGTGTAACCGTTTTAGAAAGTTTATACGAAGAATAATTATTAAAAAAAGAGTATAATAATATATATATAATAAAACAAAAAAAGAAAAGAGAATATATATATGAATATTAAAAATATTGCAATCATTGCGCACGTTGACCATGGTAAAACATCTTTAGTTGATGCACTTTTAAAAACAACTGAAACATTTAGAGATAATGAAGTTGTTGATACTTGTGTAATGGATTCAAATGACTTAGAAAAAGAACGTGGAATTACTATTTTATCAAAACCTACTGGTGTATATTATAAGGATTATAAAATTAATATTTTAGATACTCCAGGCCATGCTGACTTTTCTGGTGAAGTAGAAAGAATTATGGGGATGGTAGATGGAGTACTTCTTGTTGTTGATGCATATGAAGGAACAATGCCACAAACAAGATTTGTATTAAAAAGAGCTTTAGAACATCATCATAAAGTAGTGGTAGTAATTAATAAAATTGATAAACCAACTGCACGTCCTGCGGTAGTAATAGACCAAGTATTAGATTTATTTATTGACCTTGGTGCAGATGATGATCAATTAGAGTTTAAAGTGGTATATACATCAGCAGTAAACTTTACATCAAGTATATCTGATGATCCAGAATCCCAAGAAGAAGGAATGGAAGCATTACTAGATATGGTATTAAAAGAAATTCCTGATCCTGAAAATGATATAGAGTCTTCTCTTCAATTTCAACCAGCACTACTTGATTATAATGATTATGTAGGGCGAATTGGAATAGGTAGAATTAAACGAGGAAAAATGGCTCTTAATCAAATGGTATCATGTGTAAGAATTGATGGAAGTATTACAAACTTTAGAGTACAAAAATTATTTAACTTTGAAGGTATAAAACGTAATGAAGTAGAAATTGCATATGCTGGTGATATTGTAGGTATTGCGGGGCTTCCTGATATATATGTTGGTGAAACAGTTTGTGAACAAAATCAAATTGATCCTCTACCATTAATTCATGTATCAGAACCTACTGTACAAATGAATTTTGGGACTAATACTTCTCCATTCGTTGGACGTGATGGTAAAATCTTAACTGCAAGAAAAATTGAAGAACGTTTATTTAAAGAAACACAAAGTGATGTATCGTTAAAAGTAGAACGTGTCGAAAACAAAGAAGAATGGGTAGTATCTGGACGTGGAGAACTACATCTATCAATTCTAATAGAAAACTTAAGAAGAGAAGGTTATGAATTCCAAGTATCTCGTCCTAAAGTTATCTTAAAAGAAATTGATGGAATTCTTTATGAACCATATGAAGATGTTGTAATTGATGTACCAGATGAATACGTAGGACCTGCAATTGAAATGTTAGGAACAAGACGTGGGAATTTAATTTCAATGGATTCAAAAGATTCACAAACAAGACTTACTTATGTTGTTCCATCAAAAGGATTAATTGGTTTTTCAACTGAATTTATGACTGCTACTCATGGTTATGGAATTATGAATCATGTATTTAGCGAATTTAAACCAGTTACACCAGATACATATGTAGGTCGTAAACAACATGTACTTGTTTCAATTAATTCTGGGTCTGCTACTGCATATGCTTGTGGTCAAATAGAAGACCGTGGTGAATTATTTATTGCACCTGGTGAAGAAGTTTATGAAGGAATGATTATAGGTATTTGTAATAGAGAAGAAGACCTAGCAGTAAATATTACACGTGCTAAACAAATGACAAATCAAAGAAGTTCAACAAAAGATTCAACAGTTGTTTTAAAAGCACCAAGACAGTTATCTTTAGAAAATTATTTAGAATTTATTGATGATGATGAACTTGTAGAAATTACTCCTCATCATATAAGACTTAGAAAAGTAATTCTAGATACTGTTGAAAGAAAGAAATATGATTCTAGAAATAAATAAAAATTAAGATGTAGAGTTAACGTCTACATCTTTTTCTTTAACTCCCTTTACTTGAAGAAACCTAATAAATTTGTTATACTATATATAATAAGGAAGTGATTATATGGTATTACATGATCAACATGTTCATTCATATTATTCTGAAGACTCTAATGAACCATTAATTAATTATTACCTCTTAGCAAAAAAAATAGGGTGTAAATATTTTGTAACAACTGAACACATCGATTATATGCCTAGTATGGATAATCATCATTGGTTATGTGATTTTGATAAGTTACAAAATGAATTAATTAATTTATATAAAGAAAATGGTCCTATTCCTTTACTTGGTATTGAGATGGGATATAGAATTGATTACTTAAATGAAATTAATTCATTACTTAATAAATATGATTATGATATAATAAATTTAAGCATTCATGATAGTGGAAAATATGAATATTACTTTGTATCAAATTTTACAGAACTAGGGATTAAACAAACTATTAAAATGTATTATGAACAAATGCTTGATGCGGTAACAAGAATTGATAAATTCAATGTTTTAAGTCATATTGATTATTGTTATAAAACAGTTCTTAAGATAGATCCTAATTATGATTTTTTAAGTGATTATCATTTAATTAAACCTATCTTAGAAACTTTAATAAAAAAAGAAAAAGCATTAGAAATTAATGTAAAAGTACAAAAAGCATTACCAGAAAGACATTTATATACACTTCTTGATATATATAAGAGTCTTGGTGGCGTGCGTCTTACTTTATCAACTGATGCACATACTGTATCTAGATATAAAGAAGACTTTGATAAATATATAAAGATTATTAAAGAATGTGGATTTAATTATCTATGTTATTATATTAAACAAAAAGAATATCATTATGATATTTAAAAAGGAGTGTTATTTTGACTGAAAAAGATTTTAGAAAAGTAGTTACTAGCCTAGAACTTACAAAAACTGATAAAGAAGAAATTAATTCATTTATTATAGAATTAGAAAACAAAATTAAACAAAAACTAAGTTATTTAAATGTAGTTGAACTTAAAAAAGCAGGTGCTTTATATACTAATACAATGTATCATGGTTCAAAAAATTTAGAACTTATGTTAGTACTAGATATGCCAAAGATTAATTCATATCCACTTATGAATCAAGCAGCATTAAATGAGGTTTGGAATTTCTTTGTATTTGAATATAGTTTAGATAAAATTAATCAAATAGGTGTGAACACGCAAACTAATAGTATAGATGTTGTTTTAGATAACTATAATCTAAATGTATTAATAAGATTTAAAGATATATTAAACTATCAAACTAGTAATTTTATTAAGACAGATGATTTAAGATGTGCATTTGTAAATCTTGCGGGAAGTGAGTTTAATTTATATAAAAATACAATTCAACTATTAACATATTATAAAGATATAAACAATCTTAATTTAATAAGTGATTATGAAATTGAATTATTATTATATTATGGTCTTTCTGAAAACTTTACAAAACATACATATGAAGCATATTTAAAAGAATTTGTTCATGCAATAGATGATTTTACTAAAGGAATAAAAATTGACCAAGATGACGAGACTTATCGTAATTTAAATATTGAAAAAGTAAATGTCTCTAAACAACCTTATATGATTATAGATATTGCTAATCCTTCAGTTAATTTAACTAGTAAAATAGGTGAAGCATATTTAAATGAACTTAAGAAATTTAAGAAAATTATTCTAAAAACATTAGAAGCAAAAGTAGAATAAAAAACTAATAATGCTACTTGCTTTTATAAAAGTATAAAAAGTGGTATAATAAATGAGGTAAAAATTTAAGAAGGAGAATTTATTATGGGTAGAGCGCATGAAGTACGTGCAGCATCAATGGCAAAAACAGCTGCAGCAAAAGCTAAACTTAACAGTAAATGGAGCCGCCTAATTTATATGGCAGCAAAAGCTGGTGTTCCTGATCCAGATCTAAATCAAACATTAAAAAGAACAATTGAAAGAGCTAAAAGAGAACAAGTAACAGCAGACGTTATTAAACGTGCAATCGATAAAGCAAAAGGTGCTGACCAAACATCATATGTTGATTTATTACTTGAAGGTTTTGGACCTGGTAATTCACAAGTAGTTGTTGAATGTTTAACAGATAACCATAACCGTACACAAACTGATGTAAAAGTTGCATTCCAAAAAACTGGTGGTAAGATTGCATCAAGTGGAAGTGTTACATATCAATTCAAACATTTAGCAGTATTCGTATTTAAAGGTTTAAGTGAAGAAGATGCAGTAATGGCATTATTAGATGCTGACTGTGATGTTCAAAACACTTATACAGAAACAGATGAAGAAACTGGTGATGAACTAGTTACTGTTGAAGCTGATTATTCTGAATACAATAAAATTAGACAAGCTCTTGCAGATCTTGGTGATGATATTGAATTCTTAGTTGATAAAATCAGTTGGGAAACAGATAACATGGTTGATTTAACAGATGAAAAGGAAATCGACCAATTCGAACGTTTACTTGCAATGTTAGAAGATCTTGATGATGTACAAGATGTTTATCATAACGTAAACTGGGAAGTATCAGAAGAATAATTAAAACATTTTAAAAGCAATATACTTGCTAATATCATAATAATTTGATATACTAATATTGCTTTTAATGATGCGGGTATAGTATAAAGGCTATTATACCGCCTTGCCATGGCGAAGATGCCGGTTCGATTCCGGTTACCCGCTCCAAAAGAATTTAGAAAGTCACAGTAAAATGTGGCTTTTTTTATTTAACTTTTTACTCAACCTATGGTTGAATAGTAGTAGAAATTTAAGTTATTGACCTATATAAAAATATGTATTATAATGTTAGTGTAACCGGTTAAAAATATATAAGAAAGGAATAGAAAAATGACAATTGGAGAAAAGATTAAAGAGTTAAGAATTAAAAATGATTTAACTCAAGAGAAACTAGCAGACTATTTATTTGTATCATATCAAGCAGTGTCAAAATGGGAATGTGGACTATCTAATCCAGATTTAAGTTTAATTGGACCTCTTACAAAATTATTTAATGTTACTGCTGATGAACTTTTATGTATTACTTCTAAAGATAAAGTAGATGAAAGATATAATGGACTAAAAAAACTATATAATGAGACATGGCAAACTGGATCATTAGAGGATAGATTTGAGATATGTAAAAAAGCAGTTATAGAATATCCTGGTGATATGTTTTTCTTGTGTGAGTTAGGGTATTGCGAAGCAATGTTATCATTTAGTTATGAAAATGATGAAGATTATAATAGAGCACAAGAAAGAGGAATTAAATTATTTGCAAGAGTAATTGAGGACTGTACAGATCCTGTCATTAGAAATTCTGCAATATCTGGAATAGTTCAATATCTATCGTATCAAAAAAGATATGCTGAAGCAAGAAAATATTTAGAATTATACCCTGATGATGCAGTAATATCTAAAGATGATTTACTTGTATATTGTTTAGTTGGAAAAGAAAAAGAAAAATATCATCAAAAACAATTATTTAATCAATTATATAGCTTATTAAGATTAATTGATGATAAAGAAATGTATCAAATTGAAACACAAGAAAAGCTTATTGATTTAATAATTCAGGATAAAAACTATTTAAGTTTTCACCAAGATTTAAATTACTTAAATATTAAAAAAGCATCTTTATTTGTAAAACAAAAAGAATATCATAAAGCAATTGAATGTTTAAAAGTTGCAAAAGAATATGCAATTAAATATGATGAATTAATGAAACAAGACAAACATATTTTCACAACACCATTTCTAAATTTATATGATATTGATTTAAAAGAATTTGTTAGAACAGGTGAAAAAACTGAATTAGAAGAATTTATGAAAGATGTAAAAGATAAGAGATTTGCTCCATTAAATAATTTTGATGAGTATCAAAAATTAATTAGTGATTAAATAAAATATGTTTTCAATAAGCTATCTAAATTGATGGCTTATTTTTCAATAATAAATAAGCCGAATGAAAATGCCAAATTGTGCCGAATGAAAATGCCA
>JAFQFT010000025.1 GCA_017398545.1 Bacilli bacterium
AAATAAAAAGGATTGATAACTCAATCCTTTTTTTCTGCATTAAATCTTTTTTCAAGAAGTCTAACAGGGCCAGACTTATCTCTTAATATACCTGATATGGATAAATCATTATGTAAGTTATAAACAATATTAGCAATCAAATGTGAACAATCACATACATGTAACCAAGGAAGATTTTTATATTCTTCTGGAATATAAGTTAAATTACTTGTATAAATTCCATCAAGTTTTCCTTCATCTACATACTTTTGAAATTTATCAATACCTTTTGTAAATAAAGCAAAAGTAACAATTAAATAAATGTGATTTACTCCCCTTTCATAAAGCTCATCAATTACATCAAACATGCTCCCACCACTGGAAATCATATCATCAGTAACTATTGCAGTTTTACCATTTAAATCATTATTTCCACAATAATCATGAGATATAACAGGATACTTTCCATCACTAAAATTGTTATAGTCTCTTTGTTTAATAAAACTTCCTGCTTCCTTATGAATATGTGGACTACCAAAACAATTTAAATAAACATTACGTCTTCCGGTTGCACCATTATCAGGTGCTACAAAAACAAGTTTTCTTAATTCATCAAGACTTAAATCGCGTATAAAATTATCAAGTATAGTGGTTGTTACATAAAAATTATCAAACTCCATATTATGAACAGCATGTTCTACACCTTGATCATGAGCATCAAATGTAACAAAACTTTTAATTCTAGATATATTATCAAGCTCACGAAGATTTGCTCCACACATTAAGTTTTCACGAGTATTTCTTCTATGTTGTCTTCCAGCATAAAGTAAAGGCATTATAATATTAATATTTGAAGCATGACAATTACACGCCCCTATTCCATCTTTTAATTCCATCATTAAATCATTTGGACTAGTATGATTTATAAGACCTCTCATTTTATATGAAATAGAATAATTACCAATATCTGTTAAAAAAAACAAATTTTTTCCACGAACAGTTTCTTCAATTTCTACTTTTAAATGACCATCATCAAAAAAATTTTCTTTTATAGGTACCAAAAAAGTATAATCATTACTATCATAACCATACATATCAAGTAAATGCCTATCAATACTTTCACCCAATTCTAATGCACTTTTAAATACAATTAATCTTAATTTTTCATCTTCAATTTGTTTTTTCATATTACCTCCTTAAAACAAATAAAAAAGAGTACGCAAAATACTCTTTTAAAAAACATTTAAATCAATTATTATTTCATTGGACGTTAATTTCATAATTATCACTCCAATAAAATAATAACACTTCTATTCATGATTTTCAATTGATTTTGGAACTAATTTTAATACACTTCCTGCTTCAACTTCCTGTTGTGTATCCAAACTATAATTATCAACAAAAGCACCTGGAATAAGTACTGAAGATAACATCAATTTTATCTCATCTAATGTTTTGCCTTTAATTCTTGCAGCAGCAGAATGTTCATTTCCACCACCACCAAATAATCTCATTATTTTAGATACATCAATAAGTCCTTTACTTCGTGCACTAATTGAAACTGTATCTTCATCAATATAAGCCATAGCAAACGTAGCGTTAACTTTATACTTTAATAAATAATCAGAAGCCTTAGCTATATCTTCAACTTCATAAATTTTACCACTATCTTGTAAATCAGATGCTATTGCAAATACATAACTTGGAAAATCAGTATTATCAACAAGTCTTTGAATTGCTCTATCATGTTCAAAATCTTCTAAAAACATATTATTAGCTACCGTTGGATCTGCTCCTCTATCTGTAAGTTTAGATGCTATTGCATAAGTTTTTTGACTTGTATTTTTACTAAGTTTATTAGTATCTAAAATAATACCAGCAAGTAAACAATTAGCATGATCAGGCGTTAATTTAACACCATATAAAAATATAAGTCTAGAAATTTCTTCACAA
>JAFQFT010000026.1 GCA_017398545.1 Bacilli bacterium
AATGTCTTTACCAAAGTAATCTTTATAATATGTATTAATATCTATTAAGCAATTTGATAAATAGCCAAAACCGATTTCGAAAATTTCTTCAAGTTCATTTTCTATTTTAACTTTATCAACATATTTTTTATAAACATAATCAAGTACTTCTAAAACATCAGCTAAACAATATAGTACACTAGAATTACTACTTTTTAAATAATTTAAAAGTTCTTCATTTTCTATTATATATTTATTATAGTCATCATATATATTCATAATATCATTGCTCCTAAACATTTGTATTATACTTTATTTTTAAAGCTTTGTCAAATATAAAAAGGCAAGTTTGCTATTTATTTTTAATATTAATTAAAATATGCTATAATACTAAATAGAAAGAGGTATAAATATATGTCAGACATTTTAGTAAAAGCACTTGGGTATAATTCCCATGCAAGAATATATGCAGTTACTACTACTGATGCACTTAACTTAATTGGTGATAGACTTTCTTACTTCCCTAGTGCACTAGATGCACTTGGTAGAGTTATGAGCATGGGCGCAATAATGGGTGGTACTCTAAAAGAAAGAGAAACTGTAACAATTAGAATTGATGGTGATGGTCAGATTGGAAGAATAATTGTTGATGCAGATGCACATGGTGCGATTAGAGGTTATGCTGAAAATCCTCATTGTCACTTTGAATATAATGATTTTAGACTTAATGCTAAAGCAACAATTGGTTCTAAAGGCATGATTACAGTAATTAAGGATCTAAAATTAAAAGAACCATTTATTGGATATACTCCTATTATAAATGGTGAAATTGCGGAAGACTTTGCATATTACTATTCAGTAAGTGAACAAGTACCTACTGCTATTGCACTAGGAGTACTAGTTGATACAGAAGGTAGAGCTGTAGTATCAGGTGGTTTTATGATACAATTACTTCCAAATACCCCTGAAGAAATTGCAGTTGAAATTGAAAATAAAATTAAGAGTATGCCAACTATATCTGAAATGTTATCATCAGGCTTTACTCCTGAAGATATTATTAAGAATATTTCTAAAGATGCTAAAATTTTATCTACAATTCCAGTCGAATTCAAATGCAATTGTTCAAAAGAAAAATTTGCAAAAGGTATTTTATCACTTGGATCTAAAGAAATAAAAGATATTATTGATGAAGATCATGATTGTAATACAACATGTCACTTCTGTGGTTCAGAATATCACTTTACTGATGAAGAATTAATAGAACTATATAATGACGCAAAGAAAGCAGGTAAATAAAATGGAACTAAATTATAAACTATTAGAACAAATTATTAATGTAGATTCACCTACAGGTTATTGTACAAAAGTAATTAATTTACTTGAAAGTATTGTAAAAGAACTTGGATTTAAGTATTATAAAAATCAAAAAGGTAATTTGATTGTAGAAATAGAAGGTAAATCAAACTACACAAAAGGACTATCTGCACATGTAGATACATTAGGATTAATGGTTAGAAGTATTAATTCTAATGGAACACTTAAATTTACAACACTTGGTGGACCATTACTTAATACTTATAATGCAGAATATTGTAAAGTTTATACAAGAGATAATAAAGTTTATAGTGGTACAATTCTTTCTACTTCTCCTGCAGTACATGTATTTCCTGATTCAAGAAGTAAAGAATTAAAAGAAGATACAATGTGTGTAAGACTAGATGAAGTGGTTTATTCTGCATCTGATACAAAAAAACTTGGAATTCAAACTGGAGATATTATTGCAATAGATCCTAAATTTGAAATCACAGAATCAGGTTACATTAAAACTAGATTCTTAGACGATAAAGCAAGTGCATTTTTATTACTTGAACTATTAAGATATATCAAAGAAAATAACATTACACCAAAAGATAACCTAAAACTAATCTTTACTACATATGAAGAAGTAGGATTTGGTGCTTCTAATATTCCAGATATTAACGAACTACTTGCAGTAGATATGGGATGTATTGGATTAGACTTAAATTGTACTGAAGAACAAGTATCAATTTGTGCAAAAGATTCTGGTGGACCATATGATTATAATATGGTATCTAATCTTATTAATCTTGCAAAAGATAACAACATCAACTATGCAGTAGATATCTACCCATACTATTCATCAGACGCAACAGCATCACTAAAAGCAGGCAATGATATCAAAGCAGCACTAATAGGTACTGGTGTTGCAGCAAGCCATGGAATGGAAAGAACACATAAACATGGAATGGAAAACACATTTAAACTTATTTTAGCTTATTTAAATATATAAAATAATTCAAAAAAGTTTTTATATATTTATTACCATAGCTCATACCCTTAATAATTCTATTGTAAAAACATTTACAGTAGGTTTTAAATTTCTACTTTTACCACTATTTAAGTAATGAATAATTTACATCAAATTTAATAATTTCTACAATATGACTTTAATAACTTTTACTTCTATAATACTATATTATAGAACGCACTTTAATAATAACACATATAAAAACAAAAAAGAACTCGATGAGTTCTTTTTTAATTTGAGAAATATCAAAAATTAGTGTGATATTGTTTTTATCGCTTTAATTTTTGATAGAAACTTAATTTGATTTGAAATACAAATAATTAATTCCAAAATTTATCATAATCAATATTGGTATCACCTGGAAGTGATTCGCCAAAAGTATTTGATGCAGTTAAAATATTTTCAGAATCAAATTCGATAATTTCAATAATTGGATTTTCATATTGTTTATTCATTCAATCTACCTCCATTATCTTCTTGCTGCTTCTAATAAACCTTGCATTAAATCTTTATCTAGACCACTATTATTTTCTGGATCTTTTGCAAGTTTTACATAATTTTCTAAAATTGTTATAACAGAATATGTTGTGGGTTGCATTAAAATTTTAGTATCACCTAATTTAGCAAAACATGTAGCTGTAAATATTTGTTCATAACTACTATTTGGAATTTTGTTAATTACAATTGAATATTGATAATACTCTTTTTCATCAATTACTACAGAAGCAATACTTTCAACGATAAAGTCTTTATCATTCTCACCTGAGACAAAATTGATTCCGAAGCTATATTCTTCTGCTAGTAAATCATCATAAATATCCTTCGGTATTAAACATCCAAATCTTAAACCCACACCATTTTCTTTAATTGAATATTCTATTTCAGTACCTGAACTTTCAGTATATTTATAAATGCAAACAGGCGTTTGTGGTTTGTCTGGAGCATAACAAGCGAATAATTTGTTAGTAGCATTATATTGAAGATAATTACGAGTATTTGTTCCTTGAGCTAAAATCGTTGCTGTTCCATCTTCATCAATTGTAACTTTCCAACTTGAATTTGCAGTTAAATTTGTTTCTGTTTTTAAATAATTACTTGAACTTGATGCTGCGTATAAATAATTTTGTGTACTAGTTTCGAATCCAAAAGAGCCAGAAACATTTCCCTCAGTTAAAGAAATGATTTCAACATTGTTTTCATCAATTTCAAGTTGATCACCTTCATCATTTTTTGTAATTGAACTTTGTCCTCTATTATTATTATTTTGTGTTGTTGATAAAGCATACTCATAGTCTTTTGCAGCAATAATAATTTGATCACCAACTTTTAAACTACTAACATCTTTAACAAGTTCCCATGATACAATTGAAGAAGATGTAACTTCTGCATATGTGTAACTTACATTCAAGCTGCTAACTGTTTCAAGCTTTTGAAAATTTTTAATATATTCAGGAACATTAGGTTCATCACTAGGAACTTCATATGTTACTGTTATTGCATCAATTCTGACTTGAGCTGTAAATTTAGAAACTACAGTTATTTCATTTGATTGTCCATCTAACGAATAAGTAACTTTATCAGAAGATACTGTTGCATTATTACCAATTGAATTTTTTAATGCTGTAGCATAAGAACTAGAGTTACAATCAAAAACTATTTCGTTAATATTACATTCATGGGAAATTACTAAACTGGAATTAGCATAAAATCTAGCTGGTTTTGCATAATCACCAACATTAGTTGTAGACGAAGCCTTATTATTAGTTACAGTAATTCCATTTTCTTCCCAAATTTGTTCAGAAGTAGAATATGAAGTTCTTTTTGATTTATCATCAAAAGTAATTGTTGCAGTGTCTTCATCTGCAGCTTTAACTTTACTTGTAACACTTAATGTGAATACTGCAATAAATGCAACCATTAAAACTAATAAAGATTTTTTGAATAAGTTTTTCATAATTTTTATTCCTCTCTATATATATTTTTAATTTTTTATCCATTTTATAATAAAAAATAAAAGGCATAGATTACTACGCCTTATATTTTTTTGTAAATTATTAAAAGGAAGAAAATTACAAAAAATATAAGCCATAGTGTGACATATTCGGAGTCACGTAGAAACATCTTAACCATAATTTAAGATTATATAGCCTTTACAAACATAGTATATCATTTTTTGTAATTTATTGCTACAATATAGCATTATTTAAAATATGAAAATGTTTTCAAATAATTTTATCTAAGTGATTTTGTAATTTTTCTTTAGGTAAACCCATAATTGTATAGTAATCTCCGCTTATTTTTTGCACAAAATTTGCGTGTTCATCTTGAATTCCATAAGCTCCAGCTTTATCAAATGGTTTATCAGTGTCTAAATATTTTTTGATATCTTCATTAGTCATTTTATTAAATGTAACATCTGCAATATCAACAAATGTATCAATGTAATTACCTTTAATTAAAGATACCCCTGTCATAACTTGATGAGTATTATCTTGTAATAGTGTAAGCATTCTAACAGCATCGTTATAATCTTTTGGTTTACCAAGAATTTCATCATTTATTACTACAATTGTATCTGATCCAATTACCAAATCATTAGGATGATCTTTTGCGATACTACTTGCTTTTTGAAAAGCAAGACTTTTTACAACTTCTTTCGGAGAAAGTTGTTTTTCTATTTTTTCCTCTTCTTTTGAAGGAATAACTATATGTTTAATATTCATTAAATTTAAAATTTCCGTTCTTCTTGGAGATTTAGAAGCTAAGATTATATTCATTATATTATACCTCATTTTTTAACTATTATTATCATATCATAAAATTAATAATTTTGCAAAAATATATTCCCTATTATAATTAATTATCTATAATAGAGAATATATTATTTATTAGAAATATTTTATAGTATACTTTATAGTATACTTTTTGGTATACTTTATGATGTATAATTAAATTACATCCCAATAACCATTTTTCTTTGAACCTACTCTACGTATTATATTCTTATCTTTTAATTTTTTTAAATTTTTCTTTACTCCTGGTTCAGATAAATGTGTCTTTATCATAAGTTGAGGTATAGTTATATTAGGATTATTTCATATTAATCTAATTATTATATCTTCTTTTTTTTATGTGATTATTATCAATATGAAATTCATTAACATTTATTTTATTAAATGGAATAGTTACTACTATTCTATTTTTTTTACACATTCCATTTAAATTATTTTTCTATCCTCATATATTAAAATTTGTTCATTAATTTCTTTAATTAACTCTTCTTCTGATGGAATATATAATTTATATTTGGAAGTAAATATTTGAGACTCTCCTTCTGGTAATGTATATTTAACTAGCGTTTCACTTTTATCTGAAGAAAGAATAATTCCAATTGGAGGATTATCATTTTCATTCATAAGTTCTCTTGTATAATAATTCACATACATTTGCATTTGCCCAATATCTTGATGAGTTAAATCACCTCTTTTTATGTCAATCAAAACAAAACAATTTAAAATATAATTATAGAAAACTAAATCAATATAAAAATGTCTTCCGTCAAAACTAATATGTTTTTGTCTTGCAACAAAAGAATAACCTTTTCCTAGCTCTAATAAAAACTTATGTAAATGATCTATTAAACCTTGTTCTAAATCTGACTCATAAAATTTATGATTAGGTTCTATCCCTATAAACTCTAAAACATATGGATCTTTTACAAAATCTTTAGGGTTATTTTTAGGTTCCTTATTTGTTGTATCTTTAACAACATCATAATTACCACGACTAGCAAGCAATCTTTCATAAGAAAATGTATTAATTTGCCTTCCCAACTGTCTAACACTCCAATTTTCTTTTATACACTCTTCTATATAAAAGTTTCGAGCTTTTTCATTTTCTACTCTCATTAATAACCTATAATGAGACCAACTCAATTCGCGACACAGTGTGTCGCGTTTTTTAAACAACAAATAAAACTGTCTCATATTTCTCAAATTTGTTACATCAAATCCTTTACCATAATCTTTTGTTAACTGAATAGATATTTTTTTTAATAAATTCGAACCATATTCTGATGTTTCTTTTCCACCTTGTTTTTCAACAATAACTTTGCCTATTTCCCAATAAGCTTCTACCATTACAAAATTAACTGTTCTGTATGCTTTATTTCTAGCATTTTCAAATATTTGTTTAATCTCTAAATAAATTTCTTTTTCAACTTCATTATTCATGTTAATTCTCCTCATACTTAACTTAATTAATCTAAATCAATTTGCTACGCACTCCGTCGCATTTTTTAAAATGCAAATAAATTTTTTGTTTATATTAATCATATTTGATTAGTATAACTGAATTCGTGGCGCACTGCGGCACGATTCATATATAACAAATAACCTTCGTTTTCTGCTTATTAACAAGCATAACTCAATTCGTGGCACACTGTCCCACGAATCTTAAATAATAAATTATCTTTAAATTTTATTACTATATTACCCCCTCATATTTTATTACTCCTAAGTTATGAGAAAACAAAAAGGGGTATCAACAATATAAAAGATTCTACTTCTAAAAAAGAAATAGATATATCTCTTATAATGTCAATACCCGCGTAACCTCTAAAGCGCAATTCTCAAGTTACCTGTTTCCCCAGGAGTAGCAAGAATTTCAATATGATTATTACTTCTTTAGAGTAAATAATAACCTTTAAAGCTCAGAATTCTTACAATATGATTATACCATTTTAAGTTATAAAAGTCAATAGATTTTTTAAAATAATGGTAAAGAAAAATAACGAACAAAATATTAAATTTCGTTCGTTATTTATTTTTTGTTTTAATCTTTAAATGATTCAGATATTAGTTCATACATATTTGAAGCATCATCTTTTTTAATTACAGGATTAAGTGATAAAACTTTTACTGAAATTTGTTTTCTACCAAATTCTATTGTGATAATATCACCAATCTTTAATTCTTTTGAAGGTTTAGCTATTTTATCGTTTACTAAAATTCTTTCTGATTCTGATGCTTCTTTCGCAAGAGTGCGACGTTTAATTAGTCTAGATACTTTTAAGTATTTATCTAATCTCATTATTTATTATCCTCATCATTATTTTCTTGATTAGATTCTTGTTGTTGTTGTTGTTCTTTTTCTTCTTGTTCTAATCTTTCTTGTAACTCTTGTTCTTCTTTAGCCATCTTAGCTTTTTTCTTTTCCCACCAAGTAAGTTGTCCAGTCTTTAAAAGATCATCAATATCTTCTCTTGTAAGAGTTTCAACTTCAATAAGATGTTTTGCGATTAAATCTAGAAGAGCTCTATTTTCTTCTAAGATTTTCTTACCTTGTTCATAACATTCATTAATAATCTTTCTTACTTCTTGGTCAATTTCAAGAGCAATTTGGTCTGAGAAACGTTTTTCAGTCATATAATCACGACCTAAGAATGTATGGCCACCAGAAGTTTCATATTGAACAGGGCCAAGTGAACTCATACCATACTCAGTAACCATTGCACGAGCAATTCTAGTTGCATTTTGGAAGTCATTATGAGCTCCTGTTGTCATTTGATTGAATACAATTTCTTCTGCAAGACGACCTGCTAAAAATGAAATAATTTCAGCAGTTAAGAATTCTTTTGTATGAACAAATGTTTCTTCCTCAGGTGTCATTAAGTTATAACCACCAGCATTACCACGAGGAATAATTGTAACTTTTTGAACAACTTGAGCATGTTTAACTTTTAATCCAATTACCGCATGACCCGCTTCATGATACGCAATTAATGCCTTTTCAGTATCAGAATACTTTCTAGATTTCTTAGCTGGACCCATCATTACTCTATCAACAGCTTCATCAATATGATAAATCTTAATCTCTCTACAGTTTTCTCTAGCAGCTAAAAGTGCAGCTTCATTAAGTAAGTTTTCAAGATCTGCACCACTAAATCCTGGAGTACGTCTAGCTACATCAGTAAGATTTACCCTTGGAGATAGGCGTTTATTTCTTGCGTGAACTTTTAAGATTTCTTCTCTTGCTAAAAGGTCTGGATTACTAATTGTAATTTGTCTATCAAAACGACCAGGTCTAAGAAGTGCTGGGTCTAAAATATCCACACGGTTAGTTGCAGCCATAACAATAATACCAGAGTTACCTGCAAAACCATCCATTTCAACAAGTAATTGGTTTAATGTTTGTTCTCTTTCATCGTGACCACCACCAAGACCTGTACCACGTTGACGACCTACCGCATCAATTTCATCAATAAAGATAATACATGGAGCATTTTGTTTTGCAACTTTAAACATATCTCTAACACGTGATGCACCAACACCAACAAACATTTCAACGAAATCTGAACCTGAAATTGAATAGAATGGTACATTAGCTTCACCTGCAACAGCTCTTGCTAAAAGTGTCTTACCAGTCCCTGGACCACCACAAAGTAGAACACCTTTAGGGATTCTTGCACCCATATCAAAATACTTAGCAGGATTCTTTAAGAAATCAACAACTTCAATTAACTCTTCTTTTTCTTCTTTTAAACCTGCAACATCATTAAATGTAACATTTGTTTTCTTTGCAAGACGAGCTCTTGTTTTAGAGAACTCAAATGCTTGATTATTACTATTTGAATTATTTTTAATAATAAAGAATAAGAAAATACCAACAAGTGCAATCGGTAAAACCATTGAAATAAGCGATAACCAATTAAAATTAGAAACAACACTTGGATTATTAATAGTAAACTCTTGTGTCGAAAGAGCTTGTCCTTTACCTTTTAGTTCAAGATAATCAGCTCTTGCTTGTTCAATCGTTTCAAACTCACTCCAAGAAATAACAGCTTTAAAAGTTTTAGCTTCTTTATAATCAGCTTTAAATGTACCAGTAATTTCTACAAGTTCATAGTTACCATCACCAGCAACACCTTTATAATTAACCTTTTCAATTAAAATAATATCTTTTAAAGCAACAGTATCTTTAATTCCATCATTATCTGTATCTTTATATTCATAAAAATGTTCATAGATCTCTTGATAAGTTAACTCTTTAACACTACTTGTACCATTAAGCGCAAATTTCACTACCGCAAAAATAATACCAGCAATTAAAAGAAGAATAAAAATATCACCAAATCCAAAACGTTTCGTGCTTTTTTTATTAATCATACTTCCTCCTATTAAATCATAATTAATTATATCCTATAATTATTAACTAATTGTTAAACCTAAAATAATTAAAACATCATCAGATTCATTAACAACAACTAAAGTATTCACTCGGTCTAAATAAGAAACCTTTTTATTTGTTAAGACATCACTCACCTTTTGTTTATAAAAAGAAACCTCATTTGTTTGCTTATTAACCCTTTTTCTAATTATTTTATCACCATCACGCCTTTTTCTAATAACAAAAGGCATACTTATACTATTATAACATACAACACTATTTCCTGTAGTAAAATAACAATTATTTTTATCAACAATAAATTTTGCATTATCAATTAAATCATATGTACCATAATCACATATTTTTACTGAAAACTCTAATTCTTTAATTTCCTTCTTAATAAAAATACAATTACCATACTCTTTAACAAGCACTAAATTATCCATTAACTTATTAACAACTCTTTGTTTCTCACTCTTTAAAACTTTTATAATTTCATTAATAAGCGTTCTACTAAGACCATAAGGTTTTAACAAACTAAATAAAACCTCTTTAACTAAATAATCATTTAAATTAAAAAGTTTATCACACTTAAATTTAATAAAATCATCTGTAATTATAACATTACATTTAATAAAATCACTTACAAAATCTTCTAACAACTTAGCAGCCCCAAGAAGTGATTCATTGTAATAATTAACAGCCTCAATCAAATTAGGATTCTCTTTCATAAGAAACGGAACTATATCTAATCTTATACGATTCCTTAAATAATCATATTCACTATTTGATTCATCATTAAAATACTTTATACCATTATTATTAGCATATTCTTCAATTTCTAATCTAGAAACTTTAAGTAAAGGTCTGTATAAAATTAAATTTCTAAAAAAAGTTTCCTCTTCAATCCCTGCATAACCTTTTAACGAAGACTGCTTCATAAAACGCATTAACATCGTCTCTAAATTATCATTAGCATGATGTGCTAAAAGTACATACTTAACTTTATACTTAGCAGCAACGCTTTCAAAAAATGCATACCTCTTACTACGCGCTACACTTTCAAAATTAGAGCTACTGTCAAAACATAAATGTTCAACTTCAAATATTAAATTATTATTCTTACAAAAACTTTTAATATACTCTTCTTCATCCTTTGATTCAATTCTTACACCATGATTAACATGTGCTACAATAATTTGTTCTTTATTTAAAGCACTTAAACAAAGATTAAGAAGCACACAAGAATCAACACCAGCCGAACATGCAACAATAACTTTATTATCTTTAATTTTATTCTTAATATTTAAAACAATATTATTCATAAATAATACTCCACAAACTAAAGTTATATATATTATACCACTTTTTACCAAAATTGCAAGAAAACAAAAAAGAATGGCAAACTAACCATTCTTTTATTTTTTCATCTTCAAATTCTTAACCGATAAAATATTACTATCAAAACTACTAATTAAATTATCATTTTTACTATATCTAAATAACGCATCTTTAATCAATATATCAATTAACTCTTTAAAACTATAATTCTTATATAAATAAAATGCAAGCGAACCAGGAATCGTATTAACCTCATTAAAATAAAGCTTATTATTTGTTTTATCATACAAATAATCAACCCTAATAACACCATTAAAGCCCAATGTTTTATAAATAACTTTAGTATAACTCTTAATTTCATCTTCCAACTCTTTAGAAATATTAGCAGGAACACACCTATTTTCCTTACTAACCTCTTTTAAACCACCATCATTATACTTATCATCAAACGTTAAATAAGAGTTATCTGATTTAACCTCCTCAACAAGCGATGTAATAAGAGTCTCTTTATTAGAAAAACAAGCCATATTATACTCAACAAAATCATCCAACTTTTGTTCAACTATAACCTTTTCACCAAAAGTAAGAGCACTAGTTATTCCTTTTTTTAATTCATCAATATTATACGCAATATTAATACCAATACTAGAACCAAGAAGAGCTGGCTTTATTATAAGCGGAAAACTAAAATTATTTAAAATTTTAGAAATTTTCTTTTCATAAGACTCACTAGTAACCTCAATAAACTTACACATCCTAACCCCACTAGACTTTAACAACCTTTTACAAAGACCTTTGTCTTGTGCAACACCACTAGAAGTTACACCACTACAAACATTAGGAACTTTTAAAAGATTAATAAGTCCAGCTACACTACCATCCTCTACACCACTTCCGTGAACAATAGGGAAACAAACATCCACTTTCCACTTCTTACCCCTATATACCATATACGTTATTTTACCAATACGTTTAAAATAACAATTAACCTTTTTATTTAAATGACAACCATTCTTAAAATAATCTAACGAATCAAAAGTCTTTAAATAAATAAACTCATTCTCTTTAGATAAATATACAACTCTAACATTATACTTACTCTTATCCATATTTAAAACCGCTTGTAAGCCTGAAATAAGCGAAATTTCGTGTTCTACACTACATCCACCAATAAACACACAAACATTAACCAAACCTTCAAAATTCATACAATCACCTCATTAAATAATTATCTGGTAAATCATTCTCAATTAAAACATTAACAAAAACATCATTAAAAGAACTATACTTATTCTTTAAATACTTAACCCCTTCACTATAAGAATCAACACATTTATAACTAATATTACGTTTATTTAATAACATCTTTAACTTTTTAACTTCTTTATTATTAACAAGTACAATATCATCTAATCCATTAAGAGAAACAACCAACTTTTCATTAATATAGCCACTATAACTTCCACCATCAACTACACCAGGTGTAATAATACACTTAATACCGTTTAACCTCTTTAAAACATTAACAGCAGAAACAAAACCTTCTGTATTAGAATTAAAACTATCATCTAAAAATCTAAAATTAGAGCCTTCAACATCACTTTTTAAACAAAGCCTATTTTCAACATTACAAAGTTTTAAAACACCACTCTTAAAACTTTCATCACTCAAATAAAACTTATCATCAAGCATCTTCTTAACACCATAACAAAGCACAATATTATCAATATTATGATCACCTAAAAGTTTAGTCTTAATATGAAGTATAAATTTATTATAAGAATAAATATCAAACTCAGTATAAACATCATCATACTTTATATTACAAGCATAATACTTACCATAACGTTTATTAACACCAATACACTCGTTAATATCATTTGATTCTATTCCATTTAAATATTCATTTCCATAATTTAAAACAAGTTTACCATCACAACCTAAACCATCTAAAAGCTCTAACTTAGTCTTCAAAACATTATCAATACTCTTAAAACTTGACATATGTTGATAACCAATAGATGTAATAACCCCAACATTAGGTTTAATCATATTAACAATTTCCCTAATATCACCTTTCTTTGTGGCCCCTGCCTCACAAAAGAAAAGCTCACTTAATCCACTCATATTATTAAGAACACATTTAGCAATCCCCATTGGAGTATTATAAGATTTAGGTGTTGCATAAACAAAATACTCAGACTTATAAATTTCTTCCAACATCCTCTTAACACTCGTTTTACCAAAACTACCAGTTATACAAACAACATAAGGACTAATTTTCTCTAATCTTTTTGCTGCAATATTCTTATAATAATTATTTATTATCCACTCAAATGGACTAATTAATAAGCTACTAAATAATACAATAAAAGGAAGAAGAAATACAACTAATAAAAAAGTTGAACGCGATAAAGAAAACAAAAAAGGAACCAAACACAACAATACACATACAATACTTAACCTAAAAATCCTTTTAGTAAACTTCAATTTAACAATATACTTAACCCTAATCAAAGAAAACACAAGCACAAACACATAAACAAATAAATCAGCATAACTATTCTTAAAGAAAAATAAACCCGTCAAATAACAACAAAAAACAAAAGGCAATCCAAAATAATACTTCTTAAAATACCTAATCAAACTAAAACTACTATAATGCTCTTGCTGCAACATCAACAAAAGAAAATATAACCCCTTAATAATCGGCAACACAAAAACAAAATACATACCTATACTCCTAAATAACTTTCAAACACTTTCATAAAGTAACAATAATTGTCCACAAAAGGGAAATGCCCACTATCTGGAATAACAACTAGTTCACTACCCTTAATTAATCTATTAATCAACTTCCCATCTTTTAATGGTGTACTTTTATCACATTCACCCCAAATAATTAAAGTCTCACAACAAATATTTTTAAACACTTTTCTTTGATTATAATTAACTGCATAAACAAGCATCTTCTTCATTATAAAAGAAGAATTAACATAATCAACGCTTCCGCTATTTGTAACTAACTCATTATATTTCATCACATTTTTAAATGTCTTATAAAACCACTTTTTAAGTTTATACAATCTAATCTTTATAAACTTCTTTATACTAAATCTTTTGATTCCAGCAGAATCAATCAAAATAAGTTTACTGACATTCCCATAACGATTTGCATACTCACTCGCAATTCTTCCACCATATGAATGTCCAACTAATACAATATTTTTTAATCTATTACTTTCAATTAAACTATTTACAACCTTAGTAACCCCTACAACATCAAGCGCAACATCTGGCTCAGATGATCTTCCAAATCCCGGTAAATCAATTAAATAAACACAATACTTACTACTAATCCTATCAGCAATACTTTTAAAAATATCCAAAGAACATCCCCAACCATGTAAAAACACAATAGGATTACCTTTTCCTATCTTTTCATAACTTATCTTTAACCCATTGTAATAATGAAACATACTGCACCACTTTCTTTACTAAAATATATGCAATAATAACTAATCTATTACATATACTTTTAAAAACAGGAGGAACAAATGAATAATAAATATCCATATAAAGTAAAAAGCTTACCATATCAAATAGTAAGCCTAGAACCGATTATTGATAAAACAACATTATCAATACATCACGATAAAATTTATTTAAACTATGTAGAAAAACTAAATTTACTCATAAAAGAAAACAAATGTTTAGAAAACTACACAATTGAAGAACTTATTTACAATCCATACTTAATACCACCAACAATAATAAACAAAGTACTCTATTACGCAGGAGGCATATATAACCATGAACTATATTTTGATAATCTATCACCAACCAAAAACACACAAATAAATGGATTATTCAAAGACAAAATACTAGAAGAGTATAAAACAATAGAAAACTACCAAGAAACACTATTTAACATAGCATCATCACCAATTAACTACCACTGGATAATCACAACAATAAACAACAAAAATAAAATAGAAACAATCGGCCTAAAAGACAACGATACAAGCATCCCACTTAATCTTTATCCACTTCTAGTAATTGATATTACAGAACACGCCTACTTTATAAAATATCACAATCACAAAGATCACTACCTAAAAAACCTTCTTACTATCATCAATTATGATGTTATAAACGAAAGATTAAAAAAAATTTAAAAATTTTTAAAATAAAAAGAGCAATTTTAAAGTTTTTTTTAATTATATAAGTGAGAGGAGAAAAAAGATATGTATCTAACAATCAAACAAACTTATAAACCAAATAAATCGGAAAGAAAATTATTAAACCTACTATGTCATATTTCCAAAAATATTTACAACAGTTACTTATACGTTTTTAGATATGCATATTTTAACAATATAGAATATGTAGATCAACTACTAAATAAAAAACTTTATAAAAACGAAAACTTTAAATTGATTAATCAAGATACAACAAAAGGGATAAGAAGAAAAGTAGTTGTAAATATGAACAACTTTAAAAATGGTTATATAAAAATCCCAAAGTACTTAGATAAACATGCAATGTTTCCTATTTTTGTAAGTAATCCAAAAATAATAACCATAAAAAACAATCTATATTTCAAAATTCCATACGCTGATTTAACTAAATCCAGTAAAATATTTCAAACAATATTTGAAGATGAACTTATTAATTGTTTCATAAAGGAATCAGCATTAAAAGAATCATTTGAGATATTCATCAAAATTCCAAGACACTTATATAAAAAACAAATTAGAGAAGTAATTATCAAACCTAAATTCAATGGATTAGAATATGAAATCCTTTATAGTTACATTGATGATTTAAAACCATTGAAACTTAGCAAAACCTTTAAAAATATCATGGCAATTGATTTAGGAATAAATAATCTCGCATCCATTATTGTATCAAATAATAAAGCATTTATTATTGATGGAAAACATCTTAAATCAATTAACCAATATTATAATAAACAAATAGCCCATTATAGCTCAATAAAACCTAACAACAAAAAACTTACCAAAAAAGAATTTCTAATACATAAAAAAAGAAATAATAGAACAAAAGATTATATCAATAAAGCTTCCAAACAAATAATTAAAATCGCAATAGAAAATGAGACTTCAGAAATTATTATAGGTTACAACTATAATTTCAAAACAACATCACTAAACTTAAAAAAAGCAAATCAACTATTTAAAGAAATTCCACTTTCAAAATTTAAAGAATTAATTATTTCTAAAGCGAAAAAATACTCTATTAAAACTTCAACCATAAACGAATCATACACTTCATTATGTTCATTTTATGATAATGAAGACATAAAGTTTCATTATAAGTATCAAGGAACAAGAATATCAAGAGGATTATTTAAAACAAAAAATGGAATTATAGTTAATGCAGACATAAATGCTGCACTTAACATTTTAAAAAAAAGTAAACCCGAAAGAACTGATATACTATCATTTCTTAGGAATAGTGGCCAGGCTATGCCTTGTAGATTAAAGGTAATTCTTTAACTTCTACAAAAAAGAACCCCCAAAGGGGTTCTAACGTTTATTTAGCAACCGATGGAATATGCTCTCCTATACAGGAACATATTATCCAATAGAATCTTTCATTTCTAGTTTAATTAACTGATTAAGTTCAACTGCATATTCCATCGGCAGTTCTTTAGCAAATGGTTCAATGAATCCCATAACAATCATCTCAATAGCTTGCGCTTCTGTTAATCCTCTACTCATTAAGTAGAACAATTGGTCTTCACTAACCTTTGAAACAGTGGCTTCATGTTCAATATATGATGAATCATTTTCAACAATGTTTGTAGGAATAGTATCAGATGTTGATACATCATCTAAGATGATTGTATCACACTCAATGTGCGACTTAGCATTTGTAGCAGCTTTAGCATGTCGTACAGTACCACGATAATTGACTTTCCCTCCACCACGACAGATTGACTTAGATATTATTTGACTAGTCGTATTCGGTGCTAAATGAATCATCTTAGCACCAGTATCTTGGATTTGTTCACTTCCTGCAAACGCAATTGAAATCGTTGTACCCTTTGCACCCTCACCAGCTAAAATACAAGCTGGATATTTCATATTAATAGCAGAACCAATGTTACCGTCAATCCATTCCATATGTCCATAATCTTTAACTAATGTTCGTTTAGTAACAAGATTTATAATATTATTGGACCAATTTTGAACTGTTGAGTAACGACAATATCCATGTTTTCCAACAAATATCTCAACCACTGCTGCATGTAATGAATATTCACTATATTGTGGTGCAGTACAACCTTCAACATAATGCACGCTAGCCTCATCGTCAACAATAATAAGTGTACGTTCAAATTGTCCCATTTGCTCAGTATTAATTCTAAAATACGACTGAAGTGGTTTTTCTAACTTTACTCCCTTAGGAACATAAATAAAGGAACCTCCACTCCAAACTGCTGTATTAAGGGCTGCAAACATATTGTCCGCAGCAGGAACAACTTTAGAAAAATACTCTTTAACAAGTTCAGGATAAAGACGTACTGCAGTGTCAGTATCACAAAATATGACACCTTTTTCTTCTAATTCTTTTAAAGTATTATGGTAAACAACTTCAGACTCGAATTGCGTAGAAACTCCCGCTAAATATTTTCTTTCTGCCTCAGGTATACCTAATTTCTCAAAAGTCTCTTTGATTGCCTCAGGTACATCATCCCAACTCTTCTCAGTCTTTTTACTAGACTTAATATAGTAAATATATTCATCAAAATTAACACTTGATAAATCTGGTCCAAATTTGGGCCATTTCATTTTAGCAAACTCAGTATACGCTTTTAAACGAATATCAAGCATCCATTCAGGTTCGTTTTTCATAGCAGAAATTTTACGAACAACTTCTTCTGAAATTCCTTTACCTGTATCATAAACATTCTCTACATCAGTATGGAAACCATATTTATAATCTGTACCAACTATTTGTTCATACTTTTCATTTTTATTATTCATCTATAGTCTCCCCCTCATCTCCATGAATTATAGCACCAGCAGCACGCCAAGCAAGCGTAGCACACTTAGCACGAGGTGGATAATTATGAATATTAACATACACAATTGCATCACCCAAACGATCTTCATCATCAGGATAATTACCTTTAATTAACTCATAAAAATCCTCAATTATTTCATTAGCAACTTTAACACTTTTACCCTTTAAAGTTTCACTCATAACAGAAGCGCTAGAACAGCAAATAGCACATCCAGTTCCAATATGACGAACATCTTTAATAATACCATTTTCAATATTTAATTGAACAGTAACATCATCACCACAAGATGGATTTTTAACTTTTAACGTTTTATACCCATCAATTAACCCCTTATTACGAGGATAATTACGATGATCTTTTAATACTTGATTATATAAATCAGAAATTCCTGCCATATTACCACTCCTTAAAATATTCAGCCGAATCTTTCACAGCTTCAATAAACTTATCACAATCTTCAAAATCATTATAAATATAGAAACATGCACGTAGTGTACCAATTGTATCTAACCACTTAATAATAAGTTGTGCACAATGATGACCTGCACGAAGACATATATCTCGTTCATCAAATAAAGTAGAAGCATCATGCGGATGAACCCCCGTCATATTAAACGCAATAATTCCCGTTTCTACACTCTTATTATAAATAGTCACACCATCAATCTTAACAAGTTCACGCATTGTGTATTCCATCAATGCCTTCTCATGAGCTTGTATCTTCTCATATCCAATACTTTCTATATATCTAATAGCCTCTTTAAACGCAATAGCCTCTGCAATAGGCGGAGTCCCAGTTTCAAACTTAAACGGAGCATCCTTCCAAGTTGACTCATTTTTATATACTTCATCAATCATATCTCCACCAAATTCAACTGGACGCATTGCTTTTAAATATTTAAATTTACCAAATAAAACACCAAACCCAGTAGGTCCAAACATCTTATGAGCAGAAAAAGCAAGAAAATCACAATCTAAATCTTTTACATCAACTTTCATATGAGGCACAGATTGAGCAGCATCAACAACGACAACAGCACCAACTTCGTGAGCCAATCTAATTATTTCTTTAATCGGAGTAATATACCCCATAACATTAGAAACATGAGTTAACACAACAACCTTAGTCTTATTAGATAACACTTTTTTAAATGCCTCAACAGTAATTCTACCTTCACTATCAAGTTCAACATACTTTAACTTAGCACCTTTAATCTTACACACATTTTGCCATGGTAAGACACAAGAATGATGTTCAAGTTCAGAAGAAATTACTTCATCACCTTCATTTAAATTATCCATTCCATAACTTTGAGCAACTAAATTTAGCCCATTAGAAGCACCTTTAGTAAAGACAACTTCACGTTCCTTGCAGTTTAAAAATTTAGCACACACAGTACGTGTTTCTTCATATTCAGTTGTAGCAGTATAACTTAACTTATAAACACCACGATTAACATTAACACCATACTTTTCATAATACTCATCAAGTTTATCAATAACACATTTAGGTTTTAAAGAAGTAGCACCACTATCCAAATAAACAAGATTTGGATTATTAACTAAAACTGGAAAATCATTCTTAACATCTAATAAAACCTTTTTATCTGGATAACTCATCCTAACTCCTCCTTTTAATTTTTATAATTTACTAACAAAATGTTCACTAATTTCTTTTCTTAATTCTACATCATCGATTTTATCTAAAAGCGGTTGAACAAACCCAAGCACAATTAACTTAGATGCTTCTTTTTCATCAAGACCTCTACTCATTAAATAAAATAAATCTTCTTTACTAATAGAACCAATACTTGCCGCATGATTTGCTATTACATCATATTCATCAATATACAAATTTGGCATGGCTTTTATCTTTGCACTTTTAGATAAAGTTAAACCTTTAGCTTTTTGACGAACAACACTCTTACTAGCTCCTTTAACAATTTTAGCATTGTTATTAAGAACCATTTGGGCTTCATCAACAGCAATAGCATAATTAGCAAAATCACTAACAGTTTCTTTATGCATATGTTCAAGCATAATGTTACTTTCTAATACACCAGATCCACCAACTAGTAAAACATTTAAAATATTACAAGTAGCACCTTCATCATTTAACACAATAGTCTCATTTAAACTAGAATTTTTATCAGTTGTTGCAACATTATAAATATTTAATACAGCCCCCTTTGAAAGACTTGCCTTTAAACTAAATGCACAATCACTTCTACCATCATTAAAAACAATAATTGTTTTTTGTTCAAATTCACTTAGAAAATACTCTTTACTACAACATATGTTGGTAACTTTCTCAACTAATACCGCAGCCATTATTTGTCACCTTTATCCATTGCATCTTTAACAGCACAAGTACCAAGAATATTACCTTTAATGTTTGGTCCTTCATCAAGTTCATCAATACCTAATTCTTCTTTTAACCAATCATAACCTTCTTTATCTACTTTTTCCATTAATTCTAAACCACCAGATTTAACAACAACACCATTCATTAAAATATGAACATAATCTGCTTTAATATAATCAAGTAATCTTTCATAATGCGTAATAATCAATGAACCAAAATCACTAGACTTCATAGCATTAACATTTTCACCAACAATTCTTAATGAATCAACATCAAGACCAGAATCAATTTCATCCAAAATAGCAAATTTAGGTTTTAATAATTTCATTTGAAGAATTTCATTTCGTTTCTTTTCACCACCAGAAAAACCTTCATTTACATAACGATGCGGTAAATCTTCACGCATTTTTAACTCTTCACAAGCTTTATCTAATGAACGAATAAACTTAAGTAAAGGTAATGTTTCACCTTCAGGAAGTCTTGCATGCATAGCAGTTTTAATAAAATCAGAATTTGTAACTCCTGTAATTTCACTTGGATATTGCATAGCAAGGAATAATCCTTTACGACTTCTCTCATCAACACTCATAGAAAGAACATCTTCACCATCTAATAAGATTTGACCACTAGTTACTTGATATTTATAGTGTCCCATAATAGTAGCAGCAAGTGTAGATTTTCCTGTTCCATTAGGACCCATAACTACATGAAACTCACCAGTATTAAGTTCAAGATTAACTCCTTTTAGAATTTCCTTACCTTCAACACTAACATGTAAATCAATAATTTGTAATTTTGACATTTTAAATTACCTCTACTTTCCATTTAACTATTAGTTATTATTAACATTATCAAAAAAGATAAAACACAATTTAACTAATTTTTTTATATCTCAATATATTATTATACCAAATTTTTACATTATTATCATCAAATATGGTAAATAAAGTTTTTCATTAAAGAACCACAATATATAGACAATAAAAAAACTATTACAGAATATACTCTATAATAGTTCTTTTTTTAATATAACGGTAAGTTTATACCAACATTCAACCACAAACTAACAACATTACCATCTCTTAAAACAAGAATAGCACCATTTAAAAATTCCACACAATCATCAAAATCATAAACTTTTCTATCCCCAATACAAATCCAACCACTTTTTTCATCATAATAAGTATCATCTTGTTTATTAATTTGAATATATGTTTTATTACGAATATCAACACCCATTGTTTTAACAGTTAATTTTCCCTTAACACCTTTTGGTGTTTTTAATTTTTTCTTAAGCCAAATTGAACGAGGAAGTAATCCCTTTACTCCAATAACAACATTACTGTCAGGATCTATTTCAACTCCTGCAAATCCAATTCCAATGGACACAAGTGCATTTGAGTGATCAGGAAAACCCAATGAACTTTTTTCAACAATATAAACTAATTTACCAACTACGTCACATTCTTCAAATTCAAAACTAACCTTAATCTTTTCACTTTCTTCGAAAGCTTTATAATGCTTACGATATTGCATAAACTCAACAATCAACTCAGTTTCTTTTTCAAACGAACCAAGCATTTTAGTTTTTTGTTTCTTAGAAAAATAACTATTATACCAACTAGCAACAGGGAACAAAACTAAAACAACCATAAAACATATAAATAATCCCCAGTTAAATTCACTTGTAAGAATTTTTAATATAATTACAGCAACTATAGCAACACCCGAAATAACAGTATTAATAATCGGTGCAACAATATTCGGCTTATTTTTTTTCTTATCTTTTTCTAAATCTTTACTAACGTTTAACATACTAATATTTACCCCAAATACCACTTAGTATATCTTCTTTACTTTCAACAACAAACGTTACTTTATCTTCCGCAAAAAAGATTACACAATAATATTTAATTGCTTTACCTTCCTCAAATTTTTCTTGAGCATCTTCAATAGAAGTAGCACCTTCAAACCAATATTGGAATTCAAAATACTCATTGTTTTCTGTATCATCTGGTTTTCCCATTAAATGATGAACTTCAGAAGGAGTCATTCCTACTCTAATTCTTTTTAAATTTCTGTCACTTGCCTCTCCAGCAGTACATCCACTTAAGCAAATAAAAAATAATAAAAACATTACTAATACTTTAATTTTTCTCATATCAATATACCTACCTTAAATATAGTATAACATAATTATAAACTAAAAATAAAATTTATACAAAAAAAGTTGATAGTTCAATACTATCAACTAATTATTATTTTAGATCTTCTTCAGTAATTTCACTATACTTAGCAGAAATAGCTTTGCTATTTGTAATTACAATGGTAATACCTTTTACAGTTTTGCCTTCATCAAGTTTATCTTCGATATCATCTACTGATTCACAACCTTTAACTGCAACAATTACACCATTTGCAGAGCCAAGAACTTCTAAACCAATCCATACTGCTTCATCACCTAAATCTTCTTTAACTTGTTCATAAGTATAATGTTCACCAGCTTCAGCAGCTTCATTAATTTTATCTGCATATTTTTGAGAAACTTTACTACAACTAGCTAAAGTTAAAACAAAAATAAATAAAACAGCAAATAAACTCATTTTTTTTACTAATTTCATTTTTAATTCCTCCTTCTTTTTTTTACATCAATCAATATACCACTTTTACAAAAATAATTCAACATTTTCATTAACAAAATCAACTAGAATGCATATTTTTAAAGCTATAATACACGAAAAAACACCCCCAAAAATATGAGGGTGTTAATTATATTTTAAAGGAATTATTTAGAGTAATCCATTGCAAGGTATTTTTGATACATTGCATATCTTCTCTTAGCTTCAGCTTTATTAATAGCAAGTAATTCTTCAGCCTTAGCAGGGTTGATATTCTTTAATTGAGCATAACGAGTTTCACCCATTAAATATTCATCATATAAATCCCAGTTAGGTTCTTTAGAATCAATTTGAAGAGGATTTAGACCTTCAAGAGCACGACGTGGGTCGAAACGTAGAAGTGTCCAATAACCACATTCAACAGCAAGTTTAGCTTCAACTTGAGATTTGCCCATACCTTTTCTTAAACCATGGTTGATACATGGTGAATAAGCGATAACGATAGATGGACCTTTATAAGATTCAGCTTCACGCATAGCTTTTAATAATTGAGCTTGACTAGCACCATGAGATACATAAGCAACATAAACATGACCATAAGACATTGCAATAGCAGCTAAGTCTTTCTTCTTACCATTCTTACCACTAGCTGTAAACTTAGCGATAGATGCAGTAGGAGAAGATTTAGATGATTGACCACCAGTATTTGAGTAAACTTCTGTGTCAAGAACTAAAATATTAATATCTTCTTGGTTAGCAATAACATGGTCTAAACCACCATAACCGATGTCATAAGCCCATCCGTCACCACCGAATACCCATTGTGAACGTTTAACTAAATGATCTTTTAATGATAAGATACGTTTAGCAGTTTCACAACCACATTCTTCTAGTAATGGAACTAACTTATCAGCAACTTCTCTTGTTACTTGATAATCATCTTTATTAGCAAGCCATGTCTTAAATAATTCTTTAACTTCTTCACTACCATGACCTTCTTCTAATGCAGCTTCCATTAATGTAGCAATTTGATCACGAAGAGCATTACCACCTGCAAGCATACCAAAACCAAATTCAGCATTATCTTCGAATAATGAGTTAGCCCAAGCAGGACCTTGACCTTTATCGTTAGTAGTATATGGAGAAGCAGGGAATGAACCACCATAAATTGAAGAACATCCTGTTGCGTTAGCAACTACCATATGATCACCAAATAATTGAGAAATTAATTTAACATATGGAGTTTCACCACATCCACCACAAGCACCTGAGAATTCAAATAATGGTTGAGCAAATTGTGAATTCTTAGGATTAGCCATCTTATCTACTAATGAATCTTTGTAAGATACGTTTTCAAAGAAATATTTAGCCTTAGCAGCTTGACCTGATTCAGTAGCAGTTTGAATTGGAACCATCTTAAGAGCTTTAACACCCTTCTTGCCAGGACATGTATTAACACAAACTTCACAACCAGTACAGTCTAAAGTAGAAATTTGAATAGAATATTTTAATCCTTCTAAACCTTTACCGATAGCAGGAAGTACAACTGTTCCTTCTGGAGCATTAGCCATTTCTTCTTCAGTAGCAAGGAATGGACGAACTACAGCATGTGGACAAGCGAATGCACATTGATTACATTGAATACAGTTTTCAGGATCCCATTCAGGAACGAAGTTAGCAATACCACGTTTTTCCCAAGCAGCTGTACCTGAAGGTAATGTACCATCTTCATAACCATTAAATGCAGAAACTGGTAAATCATAACCTTTAACAGCATTAACTGGATCACAAACATTTCTTACAAATTCAGGACGATTTTGATCAACTACAACTGTTTCAGGTTCAAGTTTCTTCCATGCTGATTTAACTTTAACTTCAATAAGAGCATCACCACCAGCATCAATAGCTTTATAGTTTAAGTCAACGATAGCTTGACCTTTCTTAGAATAAGCTTTAAATGCATATTTCTTCATTAAATCTTGAGCAGTTTCATAAGGCATGATTTGTTCATTTAATTTGAAGAATGCAGATTGTAAAATAGTATTAGTTCTACCACCTAGACCAATTTCACGAGCTAGGTTAACAGCATCAATAATATAGAATTTAGCATGTTTTTCAGCTAATTGTTTCTTGAATGAGTTAGGTAGGTAATCTTCAATTTCCTTCTTAGAGTGAACAGTATTAAGTAAGAAAGTACCACCATCTTTTAACGATGCTAACATATCATATTTACCAACATATGATTCTAATGAACAAGAAACAAAGTCAGCAGTAGATACTAAGTAAGGAGCATTAATTGGTTTAGGACCAAAACGTAAATGAGAACGAGTTACACCACCAGATTTTTTAGAGTCATATGCAAAGTAAGCTTGAGCATATTGATCAGTATTATCACCGATGATTTTGATAGTATTTTTGTTAGCACCAACAGTACCATCACTACCAAGACCCCAGAATACAAGTTCTGTAGTGCCATCTAATAATTTAACTTCTTTACCAACTGGAATTGATAGGTTAGTAACATCATCATTGATACCAACTGTGAAACCATTCCAACCTTTTTTAGCTAAATGAGCAAATACAGCAATCATTTGAGCAGGAGTTGTATCTCTACTAGATAAACCGAATCTACCACCAATAATGAATGGAGCTTTCTTACCATTGTAAGCAGCACATACATCTAAGTATAGAGGTTCACCAAGACATCCTGGTTCTTTAGTTCTGTCAAGAACTGCAATTCTCTTAACTGTTTCAGGTAAAACTTTGAATAAGTATTCAGTTGCAAATGGACGATATAAATGAACATTTACACAACCAACTTTTTTACCTTTAGCATTTAAATGATCAACTGCTTGTTTAATTGTATCACAAACTGAACCCATAGCAATAATAACATCAGTAGCATCTTCTGCACCATAATAAACGAATGGAGCATATTCTCTACCAGTTACTTTAGAAATTTCAGCCATATATTCTGCAACAACAGCAGGAACTTCGTTATAGAATTTATTTTGAGCTTCTCTAGTTTGGAAGTAAACGTCATCATTTTGAGCAGTACCACGAGTAACAGGGTGTTCAAATGTTAATGCACGTTTACGGAATGCTTCAACTGCATCACGATCTAATAATTGATCAAATACTTCATAATCCATAACTTCAACTTTTTGAATTTCATGAGAAGTACGGAAACCATCAAAGAAGTGTAAGAATGGAACGCTAGTTTTAATTGCTGATAAATGAGCAACACCACCTAAATCCATAACTTCTTGAACTGAAGAAGATGCAAGCATAGCAAAACCTGTTTGACGACAAGCCATAACGTCTTGATGATCGCCAAAGATAGATAAGCTTTGTGCAGCAAGAGCACGAGCAGATACATGCATTACACCTGGTAATAATTCACCAGCGATTTTATACATGTTAGGAACTTTTAATAATAAACCTTGAGAGGCAGTAAATGTTGTAGTTAATGCACCAGCTTGAAGTGAACCGTGAACTGTACCAGCAGCACCAGCTTCTGATTGCATTTCAACAACTTTGATTGGCATACCAAATAGGTTTTTCTTACCTTTTGATGACCATTCTTCTAAATACTCAGCCATTGGTGATGACGGAGTAATAGGGTAGATACCAGCTACTTCAGTAAATGCATAGGCACACCAAGCAGCTGCTTGATTCCCATCCATAGATTGGAAAACTTTTTTAGACATAAATAATTCCTCCTATTTATTTCATACGAACTTATTATATCATATTTTGTCTTTTTTGAAAAGAGAAAATACCTATAATTTAAATTAGACAAATTTTTCACTTACAATCACATTAAAAAAAAGAAAAAAGCACCAATCAACAGTGCTTTATTTTCATCTATTTTTCATCTTTCTTTCCCCATCTACAAAATCTACCAAGGAAACTTACCACAACACCGCAAAGAAATGCAAGCAAACTAATAACAATAGCAAAACTAAAGTTACCATATTTAAGTAGATTTAAAAGTCTTGAATATTCAGTAAAGTGATAACTTAAATAGTAATTAGTTGTTATAAACGAACTTACTATTAGTAAACCAAATGTGATAGCTCCATTTACAATGCTATTTATAAAAGCATGTGGATATTTAATACCTCTTGCACCTTGTAAGCCTTTAAACATTAAACCAATTAAGCCAGCAATAATGATAATAATAACAGTAGATAAACATAAAAGCGGAATTGGATTATAAAAGTTAACATCACTTGTGACAGCTTTAACTTTATCTATCAAACCAAGATTTTCATAAGATTCCGACTTCCAAATTGCTGAATCAATAGTCCAAGCATTTTTCCATGCTGTAAAAATATGTCTTAAATATATTCCGTTCTTTCTAAAATCATCAGAAGTAAGCTCAATTAATTCATAATCGAATCCAAAATAAGCAAGTAAAAATTCATCAGCAACCCAATTAATAGCGTTATTAATTAAATACTCATCAACTTCTTTGTCCGTTTTTAAACCTGTAGAAGACTTAACTAAATCATAAATATCAGACTTATATGTTGACATTTCGCTATAAACTTCAATTAATCTTTCGCTTTCAAACTCATTAGCCCCAAGTTTATCCTTCAAAGTTTTTTCAACAATAGCCATTTCTTCTTCTGTTGAATGAGGATTTAATGGTCCTGTATTTTCAAATTGAACCTCATAAATTTTATTCAACACTTCGTATTTATTAACTGCATAAAACTTATCTGTATCTTCTTCAATTATCGCAAGTGCAAACTCATTAAGTATTTTAAAATTTTTCTTATACTCTTCTTTTGATTCTTTACTTAATTCATTAAAATTAGTTTTATTTCGATAATTTGCAAGTGTAGGATCAATAATTTGCGCAATCATTTCAGTATTATTATTGCTAATTTTAACATCATTAAATTTATATATTGGAGTAAATAACATCATAACTAAAGCCAAAGTACTAATAATAAACATTACTGTATATAAAATTTTCTTAAGCATTTTTAAAACCTCCATTTTCTAAACGTATTATACACTTTTTTAGAACTAATTTCAACATTTTATAATCATTTTTTAAAAAAATATGATATACTTATTTTAAAGTGAGGTAACAACATGAAAGTGTTATTAATTGGTATCAATTCAAAATATATCCATCCTAGCGTTTCTTTATATCAACTAAAAGCAAATACAACTTATCAATGTGATTTAATAGAGTTAACTATTAAAGACTCCATTGAAACAATTATTAATAAACTTAAGTATTTTGATTTATCTAGTTATAATGTTTTTGCATGTTCAGCATATCTATGGAATATCGACAAATATTTAGAACTAATTCCTCTTCTAAAACAATACAATAACACAGGAAAAATTATATTTGGCGGACCAGAAGTAGCTTACGACGCAAAACATTTCCTTGCAAATTTTTCCTATATAGACTATATATTAGAAGGAGAAGGGGAAGAATCTTTTCATGAACTTTTAGAATATTTTGATAATAAAAGGTTAATTAATGATGTATCAAACCTGCATTATATTAAAGAAAATACGCATTATTTTACATATCCAAAAAACCCAGATTTGAACAAAATACACCTAGCAACACTTGATATAAAAGACTATCAAAATAGAATTATCTACTTAGAATCTAGTCGTGGTTGTCCATATCATTGTAGTTATTGTACAGCTTCTTTAGATAATAAAGTAAGATATTTTCCTCTTGAAAAAGTCCTAAATATTCTATATACCTTAATGATAAATAAGACAAAAGTAGTTAAGTTTTTAGACAGGACTTTTAACGCAAACTATGAATATATGATGCAAATTCTAGATTTTATTGACATGCATAATATTTGTACAACATTTCAATTTGAAGTGGTTGGGGAACTAATAAAGAAAGAAACAATTAATAGAATCGCAAATCTAAAATTTAAATATTTAAGATTTGAAATAGGTATCCAATCAACCAATAATCAAGTAAACGAAGCAGTATGTAGACGGCAAAACATGGCTAAATTAAAAGAAAACATCTTTCTTTTAAATCAAACAAATAAAGTAGATTTACACATTGATCTTATCGCAGGTCTTCCTTATGAAACAAAAGAATCATTTATAAATTCCTTTAATGAAGCATTTCTTTTAAAAGGGAAAGAACTACAACTTGGATTTCTTAAATTTTTAAGAGGAACTAAAATGTTAGAAATGGTTGATGAACATGAATATAAGTATTCAAAAGAAGCACCATATGAAATTATTTCTAATAAATATATGTCAAAAGAAGATTTAAAAGAAATAGAGCGTGTTGAAAAATCACTTAATAGATATTATAATAGCGGAATACTGCCAAACTTATTTAATTACCTATTAGATAATAATTTAATAAGTTCTTATTATGATTTTTTCAAAGATCTATATAAAGATATTGAGCACTATCAAAAAGATGAATTATTTAAAATATTAGATGATTATTTAAAACTATTATTCCCAGATAACTATGATTATTTACATCATCTTTTATTAATTGATTATTTAGAAAATTTCAAAGTCAAACCTAAAATTTGGTGGGAATATAAAAAAATAGAAAATAGAGAAGAAATATTTAAACAAGTAATTAACCAATATCCTTCATTAACGTTAGAAATACTTTATCGTTACAGTGTAGTATTAATTTATCAAGACTCTGTATTCCTTATTATATATAAAGATTTCACTAATACATCTTACACAATTAAATACATAAAATAAAAGGCTAGTTTTTATACTAGCCTTTTAAATTGGTAAATACATTAAAAATCCAAAACTTAAAGATATAACATTTAATATCAAACTCAATATAAATGACTCTTTAAATTTTTTTATAATAATATTATACATTAACACTTCAGCAAATAAAACTACTATCTCTAGAATCACGACACCAATAATATATATCAAAAGATTTGACTGTAAACAATTACTCACAATTATATTTAAACTTAAATTAGTAATTATATTAATAATTATAGAATATAAAACAAAAATAAATTTTCTTTTTAATAAAAAAATGACAATACCTTCAATAATTATCGTTAACATAAGTGCTTTATTTATTTCCCACATTTGTTTACCCTCATTACATAATAAATACCATAAATTGATAGAAGCATTGCTATAACAACAAAAATTGAATAACTTATTATTTCATATTCATATATCAACCCTAAAGCAACACCTGGGAATAAAGCTGCAGCAAGTAATCCAAAATTTAATCCTTCATGTTTTGGATTAATCTTATTTAATTCAAATAACGTTATTGGCATACTTATATTTATTAGGATAGTACCAAGTAACATTAATATAAAAATATTATCTAAAAATATTAATATTATTCCACATAAAATTAAGCTAATAAAGATTACTTTCATACTTCCAAATAAATCTTTTAATACCCCGCCAATAAACTTACCAAATGCACTAAAAATTCCTAATAGCACAATAAAAGTTATATTCATTTCAAAATCATAGTGAATTATTTTACCAACGAATGATCTAATAAATACTACTAGGACTAAGAATATTACTGCAAATATTTTTTTAGATACTTTAATTTTATCAACTGGTAATTCTATTTGTATTATCTTTTCTTCCTTATATAATAAGCATACAAGAATAATTAAAACACTATAAAGAATTATAGGGACAATAAATAGAAAAGTACAATTAGAAAAATTAGATCCAAGCATTAACCCTACTGCACCTAAAGAAACAAACAAACCTAAATGCCACGCCTTATTAGTTGAAAAATTAGTACATATTTTCCCTCCTACAACATGGAATAACTGGTTAGCAAGTCCTAAGAAAACACACGATAAAATTAAATTATTGAATGTAGCACCTAATATAATAAATAAAATAGAAGTAATTAACATTAGTTTTTCTTTACGAAACTTATCAACTATTATTCCAGCAACTGGTTGTAACAAGAAAGCAATACCATTATATAAAATAAAAATTAATGTATGGTCTAGAATATACATATTACTTAACACCTGCATTACTTTAAACACACAAACTAAATCACATAGTAAATGCAAAATTGATAATATGTAAATTATGCTTCTATTTTTCCTATTAATTTCACTCATATTTTTTTATTCTGGTTGTACTTCAGGAATAATTATTTCATATTCTAAAGTTATATTAACCCTTATAAACGATATATTTCTATATCCATTTTTATTTTCAAAAACATCTTCATCAGTAACTGTATATCCGATTTCTATTTCTTCTTCTGTGCCGTTAGTTTTTGTAATAATAATAGATTCTATATTATATGAAGTTACTTCAATATCATAATAACATTCATCTTCTTCAGAATAATATTTACCTGTCTTTAATATATTTTTCATTGCAGTATCAATTTGTGAAGGTCCAATGTAATAATTACCAGGTTGACTTTGTCTTAACATATAACCTTCAAAACTAATAGAAGATTCATCAACTATTGAAACTTCAACTGAAAGTTTTGATCTAGTATCAGGTGCACATGCTCCAAAAGGTGATGGCATATCCAAAAAAAACAATCCTAAACAAACTAAAAACAATCTAAAATTTTTCACAATAAATTCTCCTTTTTCCTTTTTATTATAAAACAATTATTCTATCTAAAATGTGACATTTTTATTATATCAAAAATTGAAAAAATTTAAATAAAAAAGATTCACGACTTAGCATGAATCCTATTTATTCTTTCCAAATATTTCTTGATATATAATACTCTTGGATACCTTTCTATCTTTTGCAACCATTTTTAATGCTTCTTTAAAGTGAATACCTTGTTCAATATAAAAGTTATAGTGTTCTTTAATTGTTAAACTATTTAAATCATTTGTAACTTCATCTTCTTTTTTACCTTCAATTATAAGTACCATTTCACCCTTTAAATCATCAACAACTTCTAAAATTTCACTTACAGTTCCACGTAATATTTCTTCATACTTTTTAGTAAGTTCTCTAGATAATGTAATATTACGATTACCAAAAATTTCTAAAATATCCTCTAACGTTTCTTTTATACGATGAGGTGCTTCATAGATTATTAATGTTTCTTCTTTATCAACAAGAGTAACTAATTCTTTTTTTCTTATCGATTGTTTGCTATTTAAGAATCCATGAAAATAGAAACTCTTAGTTGGCAGCCCACTTGCACATAAGGCTGTTAAAGAAGCACTAACTCCAGGAATAACAACTACATCAATATCTTGTTCTACTGCATCATGACACGCTAGATATCCTGGATCACTTATTCCAGGAAGTCCCGCATCACTTACTACCGCAATATTTTTTCCGTTTTTGATTTGTTCAACTAAACCTTTTGTTAAATCGTTTTCTGTCATTACATTATATGCTCTTAATGGTGTATGAATATCAAAGTGATTTAAAAGCTTACCTGTAATTCTAGTGTCTTCACAATATATTAAATCTACTTGTTTCAACACTTCAATGGCACGAAAAGTCATATCATCAAAATTACCGATTGGAGTACCAACTAAATATAACTTTGCTAATTCATTATTTGATTTTTGTCTTTTAAGCATGATTATCCTCTTTATAATTAAAGATTTTTAAGATCTCTTTTGTATATTTATTTTCTTCATTATAAACATATAGTGGTGGTAATATTTTTAAACCACCTTTTTTCTTTGATTTTTTACCCTCAATAAAAACTACTAAAGCTTCTTTAGATGTAGTCTTTGGATAAACAAACAACAATCTCTTAGGTTCAATTCCATTATTTCTAAATGCTTCTAATATATCCATAAGACGTTCTACTCGATGTACCATTGCAAAAGTACCACCATCTTTTAACAAAACATTAGCACTATGTACTACTTCATCAAGAGTAACTTTTACTTCATGACGAGCGATTTTTAAATATTCACTTTCCTTTACTAAAGAATCTTCTGAATATTTAAAATACGGTGGGTTAGACGTAACAACATCATATTGAGCAACACCAAGTGTTTTATGAATTTCTTTCATATCACCAAGATATATATTTATCTGTTTATCTAGTTTATTTATTTCTACGCTTCTTTTAGCTAAATCAAATGACTCTTCTTGAATCTCTACTCCATGAATAATTGCATTAGTTCTTAAAGACAAGAAGATGGGAACATAACCATTCCCACATCCTAAATCAAGTATTTTTTTAGTTGTTTTATTAATACCAACATAATAAGCAAGTATTGTTGAATCAAGTGAAAAATTAAACATATCAGGCCTTTGAATTATTTTAAGTCCTGGGTATCCTAATAAATCATTAACTACTTCATTATTTTTTATTATCATTTTTCTTATTCTTTTTCTTCTTGTTATTATTATTATTTTTAACAAATGGTTTATATATCTTTTTCTTTGATTTATCTTCTTTTGTTTCCACTACATTTTCTGTTGCTTCTTCAATAGTTTCAACTTCTTCAATTATATCTTCATTTGAAACAACCAATTCAGCGTCTTGTTCATTTGGATCACGTGGTACGACTAAAGAAACTTCTTTAGCTTCATACTTAACAGGTGCTCCATCTGGATTTTCTTGTACTGAAACAATCTTTTTAATATAATCCACACTAATAACTTTACAACATTTACAGTTAGGTGTTTTTACAAGTTGACCTACATTTGGAACTTCTTTTTTAAGTTCTAAATACATTTCATGTTCATAGCCAATACAACACATAAGTTTTCCACAAACACCACTTATTTTATTTGTATTTAAACTCATACCCTGTTCTTTAGCCATTTTCATTGTAACAAAATCAAAATTATTTAAACATGTTTTACAACATATCACTCTTCCACAACTACCAATTCCACCAACAACTCTTGCAGCTTCACGAGGTCCTATTTGACGAAGTTCTACTCTTGTTTTAAAATGTGGTGTAAGTAATTTTAATAAATCTCTAAAGTCTACTCTTTCATCAGCAGAATAGTAGAAAATAATTTTTGATCCATCTATTGTATATTCACAATAAAGTGGTTTCATTGGAAGATTTAATTCTCCAACATATTTTTTGAATATCTTAAAACTTTCTGGTGCCTGTTCTTCATGTTTCTTAGAAAGTACTAAATCATGATCATTAGCTTTTCTAACAACTGGTTTTAACTCATGAGATAATTCATCATCTTCTACCATACGGTTTGCGATAATTACTTTTCCAAGTTCCAAACCACGAACTGTTTCTACAATCGCATATTCACCTACGTGAAATTTGTATTCAAGAGGTGAAAAATAATATACACGACTGGCATTTTTAAACTGAATGCCGACAATTTCTATCATTGTATCCTCCTATAGTTCGACAAAAAGACTTGTATATAGTAAATCTACATTAACATGATAATTAAGTCTTTCTTCGTACTTATTTAATAATTCTAAATCATCTAGAATAACTTGTTTATTTATTTGTTCATCTTTAATATTATCTAAAATACTCTTAAAATAAACAGTTGTTTCTCCACTTGCTTTTTTAAATAGCTCTTGATGTATTAATATTAATATATCAAAGAATATCAAGTGCCAACTTTTATCCTTTTCTTGATCTAATAATTGTTTATTTAAATAATATTCAACATATTGATCACGTTTTTTATAAGGTGCAGCAGCAATTTTTTTAGCTAAATTAATAAATAAAACAAGTTTACCTTCTTCAATAAATTTCTTTGCTTCACCGAAGTCAGCAGTAATATGACTAATTACATATGCAGCATCAAGATCCACACCCATATTAGTAAGCTGTTCTACAATAAATGTTTTTGGAACTGGTTTAAAATGAATATACTGAGTACGTGATACAATCGTATCAAGTAAGCGTTTATGATTATTAGTAAGAAGAATTGCATAGTGATCTTTAGCTGGTTCTTCTAAGAATTTAAGTAATGCATTAGCAGCAGATGTATTCATTTTATCAGCATCTTTGATAATATAAATTTGTGGTCCTTTTTCTAAACTTGTCATTGAAAAGTCATGCATTAAGTTTTCTACTTGCTCTTTTCTTATAACATCACCAATAGGCTCAATTAATACCACATTCATATGTGAATTATATTCAATTCTTTCACATACATTACATTTTAAACAAGGGTATTCTTCTTCACATAAAAGCATCATTGCAAAGTATTTTGCCGCTTCTAGTGTTCCAGTACCAGAATCTCCTTCAAATAAATATGCGTGAACTAGTTTTTGTTTAGATTTAGCATTATGTAATAATTTTATAACTTCTGGTTGATTCTTTTTTAATTCTTCATATGTCATCCCATACGCTCCTTAATGAAAGGATATAGGATATTTTTTACAGTTTCTAGAACTTCTTCTTTCGATTGTTCACCATTAACAACAACAACACGGTCATTAAAGTGATCTGCAATAGATAAATAACCTTCATATACTTTATTGTGAAAAGTTATTTTTTCAAGTTCTAAGCGGTCCATATCTCTTTCGTCTTTTTTTATTCTAGACATACCTATTTCAGGACGTGTGCATACTAAAATAGTTAAATCTGGAAACAATCCTTCTGTTGCAAATTGATTCATTTGAAGAACATTATCAATTCCAAGTTCTCTAGCATACCCTTGATAAGCAAGTGATGAATCCAAAAAGCGATCACAAAGAATTATTTTACCTGCTTCTAGTGCTGGAATAATTGTTTTAGTAATATGTTCTCTACGACTAGCTGCATATAATAATGCTTCAGTTTTTGGATCCATTCCTAAATTATCTTTATCAAGAATTAATTCTCTTATCTTTTCCGCAATATAACTTCCACCAGGTTCTCGTGTATAAACCACATCAAAACCTTTTTCTAATAATTCTTTTTTTACTGTTTGTAATGCGCTAGATTTTCCAGAGCCATCATTTCCTTCAAATGTAATAAATAAACCTCTCATAAATTGTTTCCTCTCTTACTATATATATTATATCAAAAAAAAATTAAATTATAAAGTGATATGTTAAATAATAGTTTTTTATATTTTTTTGCATAAACGTTTATATTTTATTAATACTATTTAATGAGGTGAAAAAATGAACGATAAAAAAATAAAAAAACTTAATGACAGAAAAAGAAGAATTCATCATGAATATGAACAAGGAAAAGATTACTTTATGGAAACGAGTATGGATAATGTAATAGATCCTAATAAATTATATAATAATCCATTATATCAATCTTTTGTAAATAACTTATCTGAACCATTCATTGACGAATCTTTAAATGAAAAAAATAGTCCTAAACATTAGGGCTATTTTTCTATTGGTTCTATACTACCATTAAATTTTTCATCATAATGAACTTTCCACAAATAAAGTCCTTGTGGAGCAGCAACAAACGGAGCTAAGCGACGCTCTTTACCATCTAATATTCTTTTGATATCTTCTGGTTTAAAACGTCCTTCTCCTACCTTTAACATTAATGCAACAATAATTCTCACCATATTATACATAAATCCATCACCAACAATAGCGAATTCTAAAATACCTTTATCCACAGTCAAAGTGAACGATTCAATTGTTCTTACTGTATTTTTAGTTATTTTATTTTTAGAGAAACTTTTAAAATCATGAGTACCAACAATATATTCCATTGCAAGTCTAATATTATTTATATTTATACGATCATGAAAGAACAACATATAATTACTTTTTAATGGATCAAATTCATTAATAGAAACTAAATATCTATATTCTTTTTTAATAGCACTTTTTCTTGAATGAAATTCATTTGGAACAAATCTTATTTCTTTTATATATATATGTGGAAAAATATGTTTATTTAAAACTTTTCTTAAATTTTCACACGGTATTAATTGATCACTATCAAAATGAACAACTTGACCTTTTGCATGAACAAACGCATCAGTTCTTCCTGCACCATGAATAACAATTTTAGTTTTAAAAATTATTGCTAACTTCTCTTCTAACACTTGTTGTACACTTATTTCATCAGGTTGACGTTGAAACCCATGGAAGAAACTTCCATCATAACTTACTATCATTTTATAACGCATTATATCACCTTTATTATAATTATTGTCGCAAAAATAATCAATGTAATTATAAAACTAAATAAGTCACTTAAACCAAATTTCATAATATTAAGTTTTGTTCTAGGCGCACCAGGAATATAACCACGCGCTTCCATTGCATCAGCTAAATCTGCTGCTCTTTTAAACGATATTACTAACATCGGAATAAGTAAGGAAATAATTTGACTAATTTGTTCTTTAAGTGTTCCTTCTTTAAAATCAACCCCACGACTTGATTGTGCTTTTAAAATCTTTTGTGTTTCATTAAATAATGTTGGAATAAATCTTAAAGCCAAACTTATAATCATTGCAAAAATACTTACATTAATTTTTAAATAAGTAAGTGGATGTAAGTACCATTCAATTGCACTTGTTAAATCAGTAGGTTTAGTTGTAAGTGTAAGAACTGTTGATAACATTATTACTAAGAATATTCTAGTAAAGAAGAAGGATCCGTTATATAACCCATCTTCATATAATTTCAACTTAAATGAACCAAAACTAAATCCTAAATCATAAGTTAATAAATAAATAGATAAACAAGTTAATCCTAAAAATACAAATAATTTTAGAGGGATAAACTTTCTTAGTAATATAAACAATACAATCCACGCAATAATGATTAAAATACCAACAATACTTAAATTAAGATTCAAATCTAGTAGTAACTTATTATCACCTTGTGGTGTTAAAAGTTGAATAATAAATGTAAAAATAAATAAGAATGCAAGTTGTTTTAAACTGTTAAGATACTTTATAAGAGATATTTTTGTAAACAATACAATCATTAAAATAATTACAGCAAAACCACCAAGCATTATAAACGAAGCAGTTCTACCAAAACTATTATTAAGTGGCTTAGGAATTAAAAATACCGCAATCATTAATAACATTAGTGATAATAGTTTTGTTCTTGGATCTAACTTATGAATAATACTTTTACCATCTACATATTGACCAAGAGCTATATTATTCATATATGTCACCTCCTAATATCACAGTTTCAAGTTCTTCTTTTGATAAAGGAAGGTGTGTATAATTAATAAGACCTCGTTCTTTTAATTTAACTGCTAAACTACTTGAAGTTGGTAAATCAAGATTAAACTTATGTAAACGATCAATATCTTCAAATAAATCCCTTTTATTACCATCAAATACAACATTACCTTGATCCATTACAATTACACGTTTAGCATATTTTCCTACAACATTCATATCATGTGTAATCATTATAATTGTTTTAGAAGTTTCTTTTTGAATACTAACTAGTAAATTCATTAACTCATCTTTACCTTTAGGATCAAGCCCAACAGTAGGTTCATCAAGTACAATAATATCAGGATTAAGAGCTAGAATTCCTGCAATTGCAACTCTTCTCATTTGGCCTCCTGATAGACTAAATGGACTTTTTTCAAGAACATCTTTTGGAAGACCAACAATATTACACGCATGTTTTGCAGCACGTCTTGCTTCATCATCGGATAATCCAAAGTTTTTAGGACCAAACATTACATCTTTTAAAACAGTAGATTCAAATAATTGGTATTCAGGAAATTGAAATACAAGACCAATATGCTTTCTTAAAACTTTTAAATTACTAGAATATACTATTTTATTTCCACGCGCAAATAGTTTTTTATTATCAATAAAATTATATTTTAATCTATTCTTTTTTGTATTTAATTTGTACGGATGTTTCACTACTTTTACAACGTTTTTATCAAAGACAGTGATTTGACCAGATGTTGGAAGTAGTAGTGCATTCATATTTTGAACAAGAGTGCTTTTACCACTACCAGTATGTCCTAAAATACAAATAAATTCATCTTTAGAAGATATATCTAAAGATACTTCTTTTAATGTTAGAGGTGCGTTATATGAGTATTTATAACTTACTCGTTGAAAGTTAATTCCCATAGTGCTTCCTCTATTTCCTTTTTATTTTTATATTCTTTATTCTTTAAGTTATGAATAATTGATACACTTTCCATAGTTTTTAATCCGCTTGCCTCTAACACTTCAATCTTCTTAAAAACTTCTTTAGGTGTACCATCTGTTACAACTTCACCACTATTTAAAACAACTATTCTATCTGCATAACTTGCTTCTTCTAAGTTATGTGTAATAACTATAATAGTTTTGTTATTTTCATTTTTTATTTTCTTGATCATTTCATTAACTTCTTTAGTTCCTTTTGGATCTAGCATTGAAGTTGATTCATCAAATATCATAAGTTCAGATTCCATTGCAAGTGCACCAGCAATAGCAACACGTTGTTTTTGACCACCTGATAATTCTTCTGGAGCATGATCAATAAAGTCCTCCATACTTACTAAACGTAAATACTTTTGAATTCTATTTAATATTTCTTCGCGTGGTAATTGTTTATTCTCTAATCCAAACGCAATATCATCTTTTACAGTAACACCAACAAATTGATTATCAGGATTTTGAAATATAATACTCATATGATTACGACATTCTTCAATAGTATCCATATTAAGTACTTTATCGTTCAAATATATTTCTCCCTTTTCAACTTCTAAAAGCCCCATCATGATTTTTGCGATAGTACTTTTACCACTTCCATTATGACCTAGTATTGCTACCATTTCACCATCATTAATTGTTAAATTAAAATTCTTTAATACAACACTTTCTTCATCATAAGCAAAGCTTACATTATTAAATCTAACCTTCATGTGGAACTCCTTTCTTTATTTCTAATCATTATTATATAGTATACCATATTTTCAATTATTATTCAATTGCAATGAAAGATAAAAAAGGTATTATCCCAAATTAGATAACACCTAGTAAAGTTTTTGCATTTATAAATTATATTCTATTCATTCGATTTAGATACCGCAAAATGATGTATAGTTTCTACAAAATGTTTTATAGCATTTATATTATACAGAACATATTCTTTTGTAATATCATTTTGAACAGCATTAAAGTGATTCCTATCCGATTGATGAGCAATTTCGTTTCTTCTTGTAAATAAATCTTTTATTAATTTTTTTCCATCTACTAGATTTCCATCATTATTATAATATTTCTCAAATGATAATGTTACAACATTTTCAAACTCTATCCCTAATAAATTTAACTGATCTTTCATTGAATCAAATGAAATATATACTTCCCTTTTTATTTTCTCATTAATATATTCTAATAGCCACTCTATAGATTCAGGTTTCTTTATTGCTTCATCGATTAATTTCATATCAACTTTTAAGTTATAGTATCGTTCTGTTTTAGGCCATTCTCCAATAAATATTTTAGAAATCCCACATTTAGTTAACTCATGTAAATAAAAATCTAAGGCACTTTCTAAGAAAACTATCTGAGATCGTAAAATACTTTTACTCGTTGATACTTGATTATTTTTCATCATTTCATCAGAAATAATAATATTTTGTTCTATATTAATTATATTTTCATCAAAATGTGATTTAATTTCTTCTAATTTAAATTCAACAATATTTTGTTTAACTTCAATTTTAGAACGTTGCTCTTCAATTCTTGTTGATAATGATAAATCTCTATCCATAACATATCCTCCAGTCCCTATAATTACTCTTTTGCCAAAGATTCCATACTTTCGTTTAACATTGGAATCGCTCCATATTTTCCTGAAATATATCCTTTTAATATATTTTCATCTTTTCTAACGTTTTTTATTTCTGCTAAAGAATACAGATCAGTAGACCTATCCGTTTTTTTCAATTCTGTAAACCAAATTTGATCTCTTCTAAATAAATCAAGTTTTAACAAACTTGTGTCATGTGTTGTAGAAATTATTTGTGGAAATTCATCACTTATCATTTTAGTTGTTTTAAAAAACTCAAACATTTTGTATACAATAGACTCATGTAAACTTGTTTCAATTTCATCACATATCAAAACTTTACCTTTTAAAATTATTTCAATAAATGGACATACAAATTCAATTAATTTTTTTATCCCCTTAGATTCTTCTTTTAATAAATCAACTGAAAATTGATCATACATAACTTGAGCATTTATTAATGTTGTATTTTGTTTTATTATTTCTAATTTATCTTGATCTGATAAAAATGTTGGAAGATCATTTTCTTTTAATTGTGTTCCTTTAATATTAATATTTAAGTCTTTTATTCCAGTACCAAAATATTTTAATAATTTTAAAACATTTTGTTTAACTTTAGAATTTGCTTGTATTGTTTTTAAAGAATAACCCATCCACGAATTACTCATATGTTCATTTGAATAAACAACTAGTTCATCTCTAAAAAAATTAAACACATTCATAATATCAACAATTTGACTGAAATTTGCAGCACAAGATAATAATAATTTATTAGGTTTTAATGCTGATTTACAAAGTTCAAATTTATTTTTATATTTATCTCCAGGAAAAATATTTTCTTCTTGTCTTTCGTATATTTTTTGCTGTCTTCCATTTGGAAAAACATATAAAAATTCTTCTTTAATTAAACATTTATTTAAAGTAAAGCCAAAAGCATATCTTATACCTTTGGTTATAAATTGCATAAAATAAACACTATCATCATTTAATGATAATAATTTATGAGTTTCCTGTCTTAATGGTTTACCAGGTTGATAATTAAGACTGTCAATGACCATAGTTTTCATAAAACTTATTGCATCTACAAAATTACTTTTACCAGATCCATTAGCACCATATATTATTGCACTGTTTAATACTTTATTATTACCATACTCAAATAAAGTATCCTCATCCGTATCATCTTTTCCTGCTATCATAGAAAACATAATTTTATTTTTTATAGATTTATGATTTGAACACGAAAATTCTAATAACATACTTTTACTTCCTTTCCAATCAATATTATTATACCATAATTTTAACTGTTTTGTCAAAAGATTTTGTGAAATTTTTGCAAATTTTGATTATAAAACATCAATTTTGAATGTTTTAACTATTATTAGTATATTTTGTTATTAAAAAATTATTCATAAAATTTAAATTGAATTAAAGAATTATAAAAAATTTTTTAAATATCAATATATTTCCTTCTTTATATAATTGCATTATAAAATTTAGCTATTATATATATACAAATTTGCTCAAGTAAGTATGAAAAAATCATACTTTCTTGAGCAAATCAACACATTTAATTATTTTTTGTAAGAAGCGCATATAGAAATTCAATTTGTTCTTCTAGTTTATTTACCACTAATTCATAGCGTTCACATAGTTGATCTACTAAATCTTCTCCATATAAAACAAATTGTTCAAAATCATCCATATCATTATTTAATATGCTTTCATACAACACAAGATAATAATCTCCGAGATTTTCGTTATTCTCATTAATATCACCAAAATATTCAATAATATCTCTTACTATACCCGCATAATATATCAAGTCTTTGTATTTAATAACATATTCTATTCCATATATATCATTTACTTTATCTAATTCAATTAACCACACATCATATAAATGAGTTAATTCAATAAGATACGCTTTAATAACATTTACACTGTTATCACCTAATATTTCCTCATTAGATACTCTTGAATATTGTAATTTTAATATTACACTCTCAAGTTTAAATATTTTATTATATAACGATATATCATTCTTTTTTATTAATTTAATTAATTCTTCATAACTCCCCATATTATTTAAAAAATTATTAAACATTTCTTGAACATAATTATCTTGTTCTTGTTCAAAATTTTGATTATAACTAATTTTTCCAAAAACAACACTATATAGTTGTTGAAATAAAAGAGAACTAGATACAAAATCCTTATACTCTGAATTAAGACTATATTCTTTTCTAGCTAAGTCAGCTTCTAAATTTTCAGTTACTTCCTCCTTATTATATATAATATTTTTTAATTCAGCTAGTTCCATTTCATATTTATCATATTCTAAATCATTTGCTTTCAAGAAAATAATTAAGTCTTCCAATAAGATAATATATTCCATGATATATATATAACTATTAAATAATTTACTATCAGATTCTAAAACATCATAGAAAACATTATTTATAAAAGTTATTATTTGTTTGATTCTATTAAAGATTTTACTAACATAATCTAAATTCTCAAAAAAATCATTATAACTTTCATCAATACTAATATTTTCATATTCTTCATAATAATATTGAAATACATCAATAATATTTTGCAGCAAAATATTAAAATCATCACATTGTCTTTCAATATTATCTATTAAATCTTTTACTGATTGATAATAATTTAAAAATTCAATATATTTTAATTCTACTTCTTTTTTCATAATATCCCCTTTTAAAAATTAATAATTATATATAATATTCATTACATACATGTGATAGTTTTTCAGATATGTAATTTAAAAATTCTTCCATTGATTCAAATTCTAAATTTAAGCATTTAAAAAATTCTATTACCACATTATCTAAAATAAATTCTATTTCTTCTAATGTAATCTCATTTTTACTAATTTGTTGCAGCAATTCATAATTTGAAGTATTTAATTGCTCTACCATATCATTTTCTGATATAAACGTACTAGAAAAATATAATACACCAGCTATTTGAATATACTTTACCAATTTATTCATTTTATCCAATTCATTATCATCAATGTTTAAGAATTTATATTCATCTTTCAATAATTTTAAAGATTCTAAATATAAAATTGTTAATAAACTACTATACAAATAAAAATCAAACCCTAATTTATCACATAACATACTATAATCTAAATCTCTTATTTCAGTTAAATATAAACATTTATCAATTAACTGTTTATATTTTAAAATTTCTTTATATAAAATGTTGCTTTTCTTCATTGATAATAACTTTTTATTTACACTTTTTACCATATGACCAACTAAAGTACTAATTTTAAGATTTATATCTCCTAATTCAATTTCTTCTTCATTTTCTTCAAAATCTTCTTGTTTTATATACATACGGTATACCGCAAATATTACCATTGATAAAATCTTAGATTCATCTAAATCTCTACTTACAGTTTCTAGCGCTAAACTTACATCTTCTTCTTCATCATCACTAAAAAACTCACCTTTTTCAAGTAAACGATCTAAAAACTTAATTTTATCATTAATAATATTAATAAAATTCTTATCTTCTAACTCACTATAAAAAGAATCTAATAATTCTTTAAAACAACATCTATAATAAAGAATAGGAATTAACTCCTCAAAATCATCTTCATCATATATTTCATCTAATTCTACTAACATTAAAATTCTTTCAATGAAGAATTCTACACAAGCTTCTAGATTATCATCATCATCTAAATACTCATAGACATATTCTGGAAAACCTTCATCATCTTTATTCTTAAAAAATCCATCTAATAGTATATAACTACCTCCAATAATAGTTAACGCATTACTACTATTTTCATATAGTCTATTAATAAACTCAGAATACTTATCATAATATTGATAGAACTTTCTTTTTAAACTATCAAAACTCATATTGCTTCTCCTCATATAATATATCTATATATATATTATATAATAATTAAGTTACTTTGTAAATTTATTAAAGAAAAAAGGTTTTAGGAATATTCCTAAAACCAAATTTTCTATTATGCTATATAGTCATTAGGAGTTATACCTGTATCAGGATTTAATCCTCCACTATAAGTATTTCCAGCCCAATTAACTGTTCCATCACCAACATAGAACGATTTAAATGCTACATTTGCACCAAACACATTATTCTTAATATTAATAGTACTTGAAGCGTTAGCATATCTAAAGTCAATTGTCGAACCAGTATCAAAATAATCAAATGTATTGCCTACAAAGTCAAAAGTTGCATTTGCAGGAAGACGTCTCATACCAATAGTTGTAGTTGCCCCATTAGATGAACCTTTAAGAACGTTATTAGAAATACTTACACTAGTACATTTATTTGATGACCATCCAACCATAATTGAATAATTTCCAGTACCCCATAAGCAATCATTATTATCAAAATTAAATGTTCCAGCAATATAAGGGGCTCTAATTAATTCATTTGCAGGTGCAGAAGTAGCACCGTTATTAAATTTATTATTAGAAATATTAGCGTTAGTTAAAGTTGTATAAACCGCAAAAACATTCTTACCTGCAGTACTTGTAATAGTTACGCTATTACCTGTGAAAGTTAATCCGTTAATAGCATAGTCACTTGCAACAACACCTTGTCTACCACCATTAGTTGAAGTACCTGTAGCTGTAATAATATTGTTTTTAATAACTAAATTAGAAGTAGCAGCAGTAACTTTAATTGCTTTACCTGAACCTGTATAAGTTAAACCATCCATTGTTAGTCCGCTATCACCAACATTAATCATACCAGAAATAGTAGCTTCAGAATTACGAGTTTCTTTATAACTAATACCATAGTTAGGACCAATAAATGAAACTTTAACAGCAGGAATTGTTAAATCTTCAGTATATGTACCAGCAAATAAATAAATTACATCATTATCTTTAGCAGCAGAAAGAGCAGCTGTAATATTAGTAAATGCAGACACACCAGCTTCATATGTTAATTCATTCATTGAATATTTACCACTACTAAATGTAGAATTTACAACAATAGTAGGAGTTACTTGAGCAAATACAGCTTCATCAGCAGCAGATAATTCAACTTCAGTTGGTGCATCCATAATCCATTTAGCATATAAAGTTTTATCTCCATAAGAACCTAGAGAAATTTCTGTAACAGGATTGCCACTAAATGTTTCATTATCATACCATCCAGCAAATTTTCCTTCATCAATTGTCATTTCAGCTACAGTAGGTAATGCAAATGTTGCAGTTTCAACATTATATCTTGTAACTAAATTTGCAGAACAATTTCCACCATTTAATTCATAACTAATCTCATATTCAGTAGGAGCAAATTTTGCATATAATGTTCTATCAGTACCTTGTTTTAAAACAGGTGTATCAGATAAATCTTCATTAACACACCAACCAAGGAAATCATAAGCAGTTTTTGATACGTCCGGAAAATCTTCACCACCACCAAAATGGTATTTAGACCCTAATAATTCATAATCTTCAAATAATTGAATATTTACATCACAAGTTGATGTAGTAGGAACTTCAAAATTTAAATAATAATTTAATGCTGCATCTCCTTTAGAAACAAATGTAGATACAACTTTTTTGCTTGCTGCATCATAACAAGAGTTATGTCCACCAATAATATAATCATAATCTACACTTCCAATACTAACACCAGAAGCTCTAATAGCAACTACTTTATAAGCTCCTTTAGATTCATCATACTTAACAAGAATTCTATCCCAATATAAACCTGTAGCACCACTAGGATTTGATGAAGGAGACATACCAACATAATAACCTGTATTTCCACCTACATTATAACGTGTTACTTTAAAGCTATAGTCAGCAACAAAAGCACCACCATTTAAATTAAATGTAGTTTCGCTTGCATCATAAACAGCTTCTACAAAATCGCCTGTAGCAATTCCTTTTTCATAAGCATTGACAGCAACTTCAGAAAGATTTCTTACAACTACGTTAGAATAAGAATAAGATTCGCCTTCTTTAACATATGCAACAACACTAATGTCTTGAGTTGCAGCTTTTTTAGGGAAGTTTACCATTGTAGCAGACATAATTGGTTCTTCTTCAGTTACACCTTCAACAACACGTTTTTCTACTCCTGTGGTTTCAACAGTAACTTCAGCTAGATCACCTTGTGCAAATAAGAAACCATATTCATTGCCTTCTTTATGGTTTGTTACATTTGCAACCCATCTTAATCCATTATTTCCATCAGTTCTAATTTGTACACCTTCTTCTAATGAAACGATAGTAGATTCATTAGCTTTAACAAATACTACGCTTAATGATAGAACCATGAAAATAGTTAATAAACTTAAAAATATTTTTTTCATAATTTAATTTCCTCCTACTCGAAGAATTCTGATTCATCATCATCTGCCCATGGGAAGTTAATAACAATACTTCCTCCAACAGTATGAATATCAGATTCATATTTAATAATTTCGATAGAAGGAGTTTCATAATTTTTAATCATTATTTTTCTCCATATCTTAAAATTATAGCAAGTTCAAAAAGGTAAACCTTTTTGATATCTAATAATAATACTAGGTTCTGCAAAAAAGTTTATCTTTTAGTCTTTTTTATTCTTTACAACTTCATTTTGCCAGTAATAAAAAAGGTTACCTTCTTAAGACATATACTACAATTTACATTATAGCATATTTAAGAAAATAAATAAAGTAATTAAATATAATTATGACATATTTTTCTCTATTTTATATTTTCCTACCTTGTTTTTTTAAAAAAAGTTAATTTTATTTGATTTTAGTTATATTTTTTTATTTAAAACATAGTTGCTTTTTATTTTTTTTACAGCTTTAAAGAATATATATAATTCGTGTTTTAAAACCATTATTTTTATTAATAAATTCATTTTTTAGAAAGTATGTTTTATTATTTTTAACTAATAGACTTATTAATTTATAAGCAATTTTTGTAGCAAAAAAATGTTTTTTAGTACAGTCTAAAAATGTTTACCTTTTAAACCTAAATAATAATACAATAAAGGATATCAAATTTAATGATATCCTTTTATTTTTTTATAAATTCTCTATGTCATAAACGTTTACCTTTTTGAACTAACTATAATTTTAAGATATGGAGAGAAAATAATGATTAAAAATTATGAAACTCCTTCTATCGAGATTATTGAATATGAAACTGAAATCCAAACAGGTCCAAGTGTTATTATTGATTATCCTTGGGGTGATGATAATGATGGATCAGGTTTCTTTAGATAGGAGGAAATTAAATTATGAAAAAAATATTTTTAAGTTTATTAACTATTTTCATGGTTCTATCATTAAGTGTAGTGCTTGTCAAAGCTAGTGAATCTACTACTGTTTCATTAGAAGACGGTGTGCAAATTAGAACTGATGGAAATAATGGGTTAAGATGGGTTGCAAATGTAACAAACCATAAAGAAGGTAATGAATATGGGTTCTTATTTGCACAAGGTGATTTAGCTGAAGTAACAATTGAAACTAACGGTGTTGTTAATAAAGTTGTTGAAGGTGTTACAGATGAAGAACTAACTATGGCAGCTACAATGGTTAACTTCCCTAAATCTGCTGCAACTCAAGATATTAGTGTTGTTGCATACGTTAAAGTAGGCGATGTTTATAGTTACTCTAACGTAGTTGTAAGAAATCTTTCTGAAGTTGCAGTTCAAGCTTATGAAAAAGGTATTGTTACAGGTGATTTTGTAGAAGCTGTTTATGATGCATCTGTAACTACATTTAATACAAATGGAGGATATCTAACTGGTGAATATGATTTTGTTATTAGTAGATATAATTATAACAAATGGGCTGATGAAAATTATCCAGTTGGTATGGACCCAACAGGCGAATATCTATGTACTTCAAGTGGTAGCACATGGTATAGATTATTCTTAAAAGAAACATCTACTGGAAGCGGGATTTATAAAATTGTTGCGGCAGGTCATGCTTTAGACTCTTCAACAGCTGAATATGATTACCTTTTAGGTACAACAACACAAGGAGTTTATGATAAAACTTCAATTGATACTGTAGTTAAATTAGCTAAATTAGAAAATGCAACTGATTATTATATAAAATTCTTAGATTCTATTCCTACAGCTAGCACTAATTACTGTTCTATTAGAGCTATGGTTAGTGATGATTTTGAATATATCTCTACAAGTTCTGATCATTTAGGTGGAGGCGAAACACTTCCAACTGCTAAAAGAGATTATTATGATTTTAATGGTTGGTCTTCAAAAGAAGATTGTTCAGATACTCCTGTACTAAAACAAGGTTCAAATAGAACTTTATATGCTAATTGGACACCTACAAACTATACACTCCAATATGAATTAGGTGAAGGTACTTGCTCTGCAACTTTAGTTAACTCATATAACTATGAATCTGATGAAATTATTTTACCTACAGAAAGTGATTTAAAAATTGATGGCGGAAAATTTGGTGGATGGTATGATAACGCTGCGTGCACTGGGACTTCAATCACATCAATTCCTGCAAAATCTCATGGTAATTTAACTTTATATGCTTTATGGGTTATGGACGCTCCAACTGAATACAATATTAGTGATACAGATAAAGTTATTATTGAAAAATATTCACCTAATTACTTTGTAAGTTCCAGCTTTGCTGTTGGAAAATTTATTATTAATGGCACAACATATGAAGCTGGTGTTAACTTATTTAATACAATCTCTTCAGCTTTAGCTAAGTGTACTGGTAATGAAAAAATTTATGTATTTAGCGGTTCATATAATGAAAGTGTTAATTTAAATGTTAATGGTGTTTCTTTACTTGGAGCAAATGCTGATGTAGACCCAAATACAGGAGCAAGACAAAATGAATCTTATATTGAAAAATTAACAGTAAGTGCAAATTCAGTAACATTTAATGGATTTACTTTAGTTGATCAGTTACAATCTACTACTGAATCTGTCTTAATTTCTGCTGGCATTTCCGACTGTATTCTTGCATATAGCACTATTGCTAAGCAATCTAAATTTAATTCTAATGCTAATGGTTTATTCAAATGTTTAGGTACAAAAGGTAAGGAAGTTAACAATTTAACAATCCAAAACTTCAAAGTTGAACAATCATCTTTAAGACCAACTTTATTCTACGGCTATGGAATTAATAACTTCACAGTTAAAGATTCCGTATTCCTTGGAAGCTCAACACCATCATATTATACCGATGCAGTAAAAATAATTAGTTCTTCTTATGGAAACTATGGTCTAAATGGCAATGTTACATTTACTGGTAATACATTTAAAGATTATGGTCAATACTTATTATGGTTTGCTAACTGCGGAAATCTAACACTAAATGTTTCTGCTAATAAGTTTATTAATTGTGGACAAACTGCTGGAAACCATGGTGCACTATATATTGCAGGTATTGCTTCTTCTCATACAGGTTCAACTATCACAATGGAAAATAATGTAGTTAACAACTCTTATATGTTATTAAGAATTGCCTCTTCTGCTAAAAACTTTACTGTTGAAGCGCATAATAACTCAATTTTAAATTCTAAAGCAACATATCATATAAAGAATGAATCAACAAGCACAATTAATGCCTCTAATAACTATTATGATGTTACTCCAACTTCTGATAAATTCTTAGGTGTAAGTGTTTGGGAACCAGTTTTAACTGAAGATCCAAATGAATAAAAAAATTATCAGTCTCTATTCATTAGAGACTGATTTTTTTAATTAAATACTTTTATCCAAAAATTTAATATAAAGTTAATTATATTATCTACGAATTCAGATAATAAAGATGGATAACCAAGCGATGCTAAAACATCAAGTAATATTAATAAACCAAATATAAAGAACATTCCATATTTTTGATATTTCATGTATTGATTATATGCATCATTTGGTAATATTGCTCCTACAATTTTAGAACCATCAAGTGGTGGAATAGGGATTAGATTGAATACTCCTAGTCCTATATTAATTACCATTAAATATGTAACAAAATATAAAATTACTTCTATTAATTCTGTATATGAAGCATACTTATATATTAGTACATATATAAGTCCTGCAATAAATGCCAATATAAAATTTGCAAGAGGGCCTGCTAGAGCAACAAGCGCCATCCCCCATTTAGGATTTTTATAATATCTTGGATCTACTTGAACAGGTTTTGCCCAACCAAATTGAAATAATATAAGACAAAGTGTCCCCATTAAGTCTAAATGTTTTAAAGGATTTAGCGAAAGTCTACCTTGTTCTTTAGGTGTAGGATCTCCTAAAAGATGAGATACTAGGCCATGACATAGTTCATGACACATTATTGCAATTAAAGCTGCTGGGATTATATATAAATATTGTTCCATAATAACTCCTTACTATTTTATTATTTGTAGTATAACATAATTTTATGAATTATTTGTTAAATATGTTTCTTTTATTTCATTATATGATGAGTTATATATATCACTATAATAATATTCATATTCTAAATTTTCATTTATAAACTTTAAATATGCTACTGCATATATATCTTGATCTATAGCGTATTCTGGAATGTTGTTTATTGTTACCGCAAAACTATCTTCTTTATTAGCTTCTTGTATAAAAGAATTAGGTGTATTAATATTTAAATCATCTGTCTTTTTATTTAAAAATATAAAGCCTAAGATATAATTATCTCTATTAGTTAACATTGTTGATGTTTTAAATCTTATACCATCATATTCTACATTATATGAGATTTCCATATTATTAATAATTTCATCATAATATATATCTAATAAATTAATTGATATAGTTTTTGTGTAATATACATTATTTGTGTTATTATCTTTTGCATATAAACACGCTTTAAATGATATATCTAAATGATATATTGGGATATCTTTAATTGATACTCTAAATTCATTATTATCATTTAATGCTTCTAATTTTACGATTTCAGTCTCAAAATGGTCGTTTTTCGCGTTTTCTAAATTAAGTTCACTAATTAACTGGTTCTTTGAGAAAATTAAACCATATTCAGCATTATTATTAATATATGTAGCAGCTGTAAAAGTTAATAATTCATTTTTATATGAAATGTCTTTTAAGATTATTTCACTTAATCCTGCAAGTTTTGCATAGATATAATCTATTTTATTGCTGTAAACAACATCTTTTTCCGTTACTGCAAAACTTCTTACATACATATTATAATAATTATATTCTTCAGGCACACTTAAAGTAATTATACTATGCTCTTTTAAATTTCCTTTTATTATATATTTAACTAGAGTTTCATTTTCTATTGTTAGTTCACAATCAATATTAGATATAATTATTCCATATTCTAATGTCTCTATATTTAAATGATTCTCTACTTTAAATGTCACAGTGTTGTTTATAACATTTGTATTAATATCTGTTATTTCAATATAAGGATTTGTCTCAGCAAAAACTGATGTATTTAGTAATCCTATACTTAAAGAAAGGATTACCACAATAATTATTTTTTTAAAAATCTTATTCTTCAAAAAATACATTATTATCTTCTCCCCACGGATATTCAACTACAATACTTGAAGTTAACATTTTAATTGGTTCATCAAAATTTATAATTTCAAATTTTGGTAATTCATACTCTTTTTTCATTTTATCCCCCTTTTATACTCATTATATATTATACACATAAATATTGAAAAGAATGTCAAATATAAAGATATATATATAATTTTTTTATAAAACAAAAAAGGTATGAAATCAAAGTTTCATACCTATTTTAATTCAAAGTATATTTATTTCTTGTTGAGTAAATTATTCAACAAATTCGATTAATGCCATTTCAGTAGCATCACCACGACGTGGACCAAGTTTTAATACTCTTGTATAACCACCGTTGCGGTTAGCAAATTTTGGAGCAATTTCATCGAATAATTTTTGAAGTGCGTATTTACCTTCTTCATCAGTTTCAAAACGAATTAATTCAGCAGCTTGTCTACGACTTGCAAGAGTGTTCTTTTTACCTAAAGTAACCATCTTATCTGCTAATCTTTTTAATTCTTTTGCTTTTGCTAAAGTAGTTTCAATACGACCATTTAAAATTAAATCTGTGATTAAGTCACGTAATAATGCTTTTCTTTGGAAGCTTTTACGACTTAAAGTACGATAGCCTAGTGCCATATTATTTCTCCTTTATTAATTTTCATCATCAGATGATTCATAATCGTCATCTTCGAATTCATCATCATCATCAAATAGTGATGTGCTATTTTTTAAGTCTAAACCAATTTCACGAAGTTTTTGAACTACTTCTTTTAATGATTTACGACCTAAGTTACGAACTTTCATCATTTCTTCTTCTGTCTTTTGTGTTAATTCACCAACAGTATTGATGTTTGCACGTTTAAGACAATTGTATGAACGAACTGAAAGATTTAAATCTTCAATCTTCCAATCAAGTTTAGTATTAGTTGATTTTTCTTCTTGTTGAACCATGAATTCTTTTTCTTGAATAAGTGTATTAAGATTAGAAATTACTAAGAAATGTTCATATAAGAATTTAGCAGCAAGTGCAACAGCATTTGTTGCTAAAACCGAACCATCTGTCCAAACTTCTAAAATTAATTGGTCACAGTCAAAGTTATCTAAATAACGTGTTTTAGAAACTTCATATTTACAACGTTCAACTGGTGTGAAGATTGAATCAATTGGTAAGAAACCATTAATACGACTATGAACATCTTTACAGAATACTTTATTTTCATTAGCGCTTACATATCCAACACCATTTCTAACAAGAAGAACCATATTTAAATTTCCACCTGCAGATAATGTACAAATTGGTTGATCACCATTAATAACTTTAATATCTTCAGAAGATGTTAAATCAATCATTGATGCAGTAACAACTTTACTATAAACTAAATCTTCTTCTTTAACACCAGCTTTAACTTGTGCTTCAATTGAAGGAACATTAGCAGAAAGTCTTACTTCAAATGTTTTATCTTGATCACCGAAATCTCCGCTTTCGTTTTTTTCAGCATTGATTGTGAAAATAATATTTTTAATATTTAAGATTATTTCAGTTACGTCTTCTCTAATACCATCTACTGCACAGAATTCATGGCTTACACCATCAATTTGAATCGCAACAGCAGCAGCACCAGGTAAACTTGATAATAATACTCTTCTTAAAGAGTTACCAAGTGTCATACCATATCCACGTTCAAGTGGAGTAACTTTTAATTTACAATAAAAATTATCAACGATACCATCTTCAAGTGGTACTAATTCAAGGGTTGGTTTAATAAATTCAATTCTTTTCATTCAATTTTCCTCCTTTAAAAAATGAACTACTAAATATTAATTATAATATCTTAAGTATTTAACTAATCGTAGATATTATCCACGAGGTCTCTTTGGAGGACGACAACCATTATGAGGAATTGGTGTTACGTCTTGGATTGAGATGATTTGTAAGTGTGCAACTTGTAAGCTTCTGATTGCTGATTCACGACCAGGACCTGGACCTTTTACAACAACTTCAACTTTTTGCATACCATTATCAACTGCAGCTTTTGCAGCAGCTTCAGCAGCCATTTGAGCAGCAAATGGTGTAGATTTTTTAGAACCTTTGAAACCTACTGCACCAGCACTTGACCAAGAAACAACATTTCCTTGAGGGTCTGTAATTGTTACAATTGTATTATTATAAGTTGAATGAATATGTGCAACACCTAATGGAATATTTTTCTTATTTCTACGTTTACGAACAACTTTTGCCATTATTTGTTACCTCCTATTTCTTCTTGTTAGCTACTGTCTTAGCAGGACCTTTACGAGTACGAGCATTAGTTCTAGTTCTTTGACCACGAACTGGTAACCCTTTACGATGACGAAGTCCTTTGTAGCTTCCAATTTCCATTAATCTTTTAATATCCATTGCTACATCACGACGAAGATCACCTTCTGTCTTATAGTTAGCAACGATTTGACGAATTGTAGTTAATTCTTCTTCTGTTAAATTTTTTACTCTTTTTAGTGGATCGATTCCAGCTTCAGCTAAAATTTTAGCAGCAGTTGGTCTACCGATACCATAAATATATGTTAACGAAATTCCAATATTTTTTTCATTTGGAATATCTACACCTGCAATACGTGCCATATTTTATTAGCCTCCTCTTAGCCTTGTCTTTGTTTGTGTTTAGGGTAAGCAGAGCAAATTACCATAACACGACCATGTCTTCTAATTACTTTACATTTATCACAAATAGGTTTTACTGATGGTCTAACCTTCATGTGTGTTACCTCCTAAATTTTACAAGTTTTACTTGTATGCTTTGCATTTAATTTTTTATTTTTTACTACTTAAATCTATAAGTAATACGTCCACGTGTTAAATCGTATGGCGATATTTCAACAGTCACTTTATCACCTGGTAAAATGCGGATCGTATGCATACGTATTTTACCAGAAACGTGGGCTGTAATAATTTGTCCATTGGCAGTAAGTTTTACTTTAAAAACTGTATTTGGTAAAACTTCTACGACTGTTCCTTCCATTTCGAAAACATCATTTTTCGACATTTAATCGTTCTCCTTTGTATCTTTAGTTAAAATTTCATAACCTTCTTCTGTAATCACTATTGTTTCTTCATAGTGAGCAGAAGGTAATTTATCGATAGTTATAACTGTCCAATTATCTTTAAGTACTTTTACATTTTTCTTTCCCATTGTAATCATTGGTTCTATAGCAAGTGTCATACCAGGTTTTAATATTGGTCCTTTACCTGCTTCACCAAAATTTGGGATCATTGGATCTTCGTGTAAGGCGCTCCCTACACCATGTCCAGTATATTCTTCAACAACATCATAGCCAAATGATTTGGCATAAGTTTCAATTGCATGTGATATATCGGATAGTCTATTTCCAGGTTTAGCATATTTTAACCCTTCAAATAGTGATTGTTTAGTAACTTCAATAAGTTTTAACTTTTCTGCATTTACATTTCCAACTGGAATTGTTCTTGCAGCATCTCCGTGATACCCTTTATATTGAGCACCAATATCTATGGAAATAATATCACCATCTTTTAGTTTAATATTACGACTAGGAATTCCGTGAATTACCACTTCATTAATTGAAGCACAAATTGAATTAGGAAAACCATTATAGTTTAGGAATGACGGAATAGCTCCATGACTTGTAATTACATCATATGCAATTTTATCAAGTTCAAAAGTTGATATTCCAGGTTTAATTGCATCTCTTACTGCAATATGAGCAAGTTCTACAATTCTTCCTGCTTCTTTCATAATGGCAATCTCACGTTTACTTTTTAATGTGAGCATTTATCCTCCACTGCTTTAACAATATCTTTAATAGCATCATCAATCGGTTGATTTGAATTGATATCTAATAATTTATTTAAAGCTTCATAATATTCAACTAAAGGTTTTGTTTGTTCATTATAAACTTGTAAACGAACCTTTACAGTTTCTTCATTATCATCAGCTCTTGTGTATAATGGGCTACCGCATAAATCACAAATACCTTCTTTCTTAGGTGGCATTGTAATTGTATTAAACCCAGCCCCACATTTAGAACATAATCTTCTATTTACAATTCTCTTAATAATTTCTTCATCTGTAACATTTAAGTTAATAACTGCGTCTAAACTTATATTTAGTTCATTTAAAATTTCAGTAAAAGCTTTTGCTTGAGCGATATTTCTTGGATATCCATCTAATAAGAATCCATTTTTACAATCACTTTCACTTAATCTTCGTTTAACAAGTTCATTTGTAATTTCATCAGGAACGAAATTTCCTTTATCAATTAAGCTTTGTGCTAATTTTCCAAGTTCTGTTCCTTCACTAATAGCTTTACGAAACATTTCTCCGGTTGAGATATGTGGGACAGCAAAAATACCTTTAAGCACTTTTGCATATGTCCCTTTTCCAGAGCCTGGAGCACCCATAATGATTAGATGCATAATCTCACCTTCTTTTTATTACATAAAACCGTGGTATTCTTTTGATTGAGAAGCAGTCTTAATTTGCTTATAAGTCTCAACCGCAACACCAACAACGATCATTAATGATGTACCACCGATTTGTACACTAGATGGTAAATCAGTAAAGATTAAACCTACTACCATTGGAAGTGATGCAAGTACTGTTAAGTAAGTAGCACCAAGTAGGGTAATCTTAAATAATACTTTTGAAATATATTGAGCAGTAGCTTCACCAGGTTTTACACCAGGAATATAAGCATTTTGCTTTTTCAAATTTTCCGCAATCTTGTCAGGATTAATTTGCATGAATGAGTAGAAGAAACTAAATACAAAGATTAAGATTACGTAAATAGCAAAACCAATTGGTTTTTGATAACTAAATACGATTGTCCACCATTCAGAAATTGTCTTTCCACTTTGTTCAATAAAGTTAATTATTGTTGTAGGGAATGATAATAATGTTGACGCAAAGATTACTGGAATAACTGATGCACTATTTAATTTTAATGGTATATTAGAATCTTGTGCACCTAATAATTTTGCTTGAGCAGGACGGTTTGCATATTGGATAGGAATCTTTCTTTGTAATCCTTCCATAAATACAACACCAATAATAATTGCAATAAATAAAATTAATACTAAGATAAAGAATACAATATTCTTCCAAGTTAATAAGCCATCTACTGCAAATTTAGAAGTTGCTGGATCTAAGAAGTAAGTTTTTAATGAACCAATCATTGTTTCAAAACTTGCAATAATACCAACAACAATCATCATTGAAGCACCATTACCGACACCATGTACTGTAATTTGGTCAGCTAACCAAAGAATGAATGCTGTACCAGCAGTTACGATTAATGCCATATAAACATATGTGAATAATGTAAATTCTGTGTTTGGTACAAATTCGAAGAAGTTATAACCATATGATACTTGGTAACCTACGATTAATGCAAGACCTTCAATAAATGCAAGTAATAATGCAATATATCTTGTCCATCTGTTTAGTTTTTCTTTACCAGATTCACCTTCTTCAGCCCATTCCTTAAATTGAGGAACGATATCCATTTGAAGAAGTTGAACAATGATAGATGCATTAATGTATGGACTAATACCTAGTGCAACAATTGAGAAACTTTGTAATGCTCCACCTGAGAAAATATCTAAGAAACCAAAGATAGATTCATCAGATGAAGATAAGTTATATTCTACAAACGGTAATTGGATATGAACACCAATTCTCCAAATTAATATAGCTAAAGCTGTAAAAAGAATTCCAAGAATTAATTTTTTATGCTTTGAGAAGAAAGCCTTCATCTTAAAGTACCTCTACAGTTCCACCAGCTTTGCTGATTTTTTCAACAGCAGACTTAGAGAATTTAACTGCTTTAACTGTTAATGCTTTGTCAAGTTCTCCATTTCCTAAGATTTTAACTCCTTCATATTCTTTTTTAACTAAGCCAACTTTCTTTAATGCTTCAAGATCAACAACTGATCCTGCTTCAAATAAAGCGTTAATATCACCTAAATTAACGATTGCATATTCGTGAGCATGAATATTAGTGAAACCTCTTTTAGGAAGACGTTTGAATAATGGAGTTTGTCCACCTTCGTAACCTGGTCTTACACCACCGCCTGAACGAGAATTTTGACCTTTTTGACCTCTACCTGAAGTTTTTCCGTTTCCACTTCCAATACCACGACCTACACGTTTTTTAGCATGTTTAGCGCCTTCAACTGGTTTTAATTCGTTTAATTTCATTTGTGTGCACCTCCTTATGCTTCTACAACACTTACTAAGTGTGCTACAGTTTTGATCATTCCACGAATTTGTTCGTTGTCGCATTTAACAACTGAACTTCCGATTTTACCTAAACCTAAAGCCTTAACTGTAGCTTTTTGGTTTTTTGGACATCCAATAGGACTTTTAACTAATGTAATTTTTACTTGTTTCATCACTTAAACCTCCTATAGAATTTCTTCTTTTGCTTTGCCACGAATTGCAGCAACTTGTTCTACAGTACGTAGTTCTTGTAATGCTTTAAATGTTGCACGAACGATATTGATAGGTGTATTTGATCCTTGAGATTTAGACACGATATCTTGAATACCAGCAAGTTCAACTACATTACGAACTGGACCACCAGCAACGATACCTGTACCAGCAGGAGCAGGTTTAAGTAATACTTTACCAGCATCATGAACACCAACGATTTCATGAGGGATTGTAGTTCCAACAACTGGAACTTCAATAATATTCTTATGAGCATCTGCTAATGCTTTTTTGATTGCTTCTGGAACTTCAGCAGCTTTACCTGTACCGAAACCTACATGTCCTTTGTAGTCACCAACTACTACTAATGCAGCAAAACGCATTCTACGACCACCTTTTACTACTTTAGTAATACGATTAATAGTAACAACACGTTCTTCAAATTCTTTTACTACTGTTTCTTTAACTTGTTCAGCCATGTGTTACCTCCTAGAATTTAAGTCCAGCTTCTCTAGCTGCTTCTGCTAATGCTTGAACACGTCCGTGGTATAAGAAACCTCCACGGTCGAATACTACTGCAGTAATACCTTTTTCTAAAGCTCTTTCTGCAAGAGTTTTTCCAACTAATTTAGCAGCTTCAACGTTTGAGCCGTTCTCAAATTTATTTCCTTTTTCATATGTAGAAGCAGAAACTAATGTAATTCCTTTAGTATCATCGATAATTTGAGCTTCCATATGTTTGTTAGAACGGAATACCGCAAGACGTGGGCATTCAGCAGTTCCACTTACTTTTGTACGTACACGTGCGTGACGAGCTTGACGTGCAACTTTCTTATCTTGTTTTACGATCATATCTTAACTAGTCTCTCCTTTCTACTTAGCTTTCTTACCTTCTTTACGACGAATGTATTCGCCACGGTAGTGAATACCTTTACCTTTATAAGGTTCTGGTCCACGTACTTTACGAGCATTAGCCGCAAATTCACCAACTAATTGTTTGTCACAACCTAAAACATGAACTTCTGTTTGGCTTGGACAAGTTACTGTTAAGCCAGCAGGAATCGGCATATTTACTGGGTGTGAATAACCCATGTTAAGTACTAATACATTACCTTGTAATGATGCACGGTACCCAACACCAACAATTTCTAATACTTTTTCATAACCTTCGCTAACACCTGTAACCATGTTTTGGATGTTTGCTCTAGTTGTACCGTGTAATGCACGGTGTGCTTTCTCTTCACTTGGACGAGTTACTTTAATTTCAGCGCCAACTACTTCAACTTTGATATCAGCATTAAAAGTGTAACTTAATTCACCTTTAGGGCCTTTAACTACGATAGTGTTATTTTCTACATTTGCAGTAACACCAGCAGGAATATTAATTACTTTATTACCAACTCTAGACATGTTACCTCCTACCAAACGAATGCAATAACTTCGCCACCAAGCTTGTTTTTACGAGCTTCACGGTCAGTCATTACTCCGTTTGAAGTTGAAATGATTGCTACCCCTAAGCCATTTAATACTTGAGGTAATTCAGTAGATTTTGCATAAACTCTTAAACCAGGTTTAGAGATTCTTTTAATACCTTTAATAACTCTTTCTTTATTAACGTACTTTAATGTTACTTTAATAACACCTTGTTTTCCGTCTTCGATCTTTTCATATTCTGCAATGTAACCTTCATTTTTTAGAACTTCTAAAATTTCTAATTTTAAACGTGATGCAGGCATTTCAACAACTTCGTGTTTAGCTTGATTTGCATTACGAATTCTAGTTAACATATCAGCAATTGGATCAGTCATTACCATATTTGCGGACCTCCTTCTACCAGCTTGACTTTGTAACGCCAGGAATTTGTCCTTTGTATGCAAGGTCTCTTAAGCAACAACGGCATAATTTGAACTTACGATATACAGAGTGTGGACGACCACAGCGTTCGCAGCGAGTGTAATTTCTAGTACTAAATTTTTGTTTTTTAGCACATTTAACTTTTAAAGATTTTTTAGCCATAACTTCCTCCTACTTCTTTGCAAAAGGCATGCCAAGTTTAGTTAATAATGCACGGCCTTCTTCATCAGTATTTGCAGTAGTAACAATACAAATATCCATACCACGAATCTTTAATACTTTATCGTAATTGATTTCAGGGAAGATAAGTTGTTCTTTAACACCAATAGTATAGTTACCACGACCATCAAATGCGTTAGGGTTTACACCACGGAAGTCTCTTACACGTGGTAAAGCAATTGAAACTAGTTTATCATAGAATTCATACATTCTTTCTCCACGTAAAGTTACTTTAGCACCGATAGGCATACCTTCACGTAATTTGAATACGGCAATAGATTTTTTAGCTTTAGTAATAAGAGGTTTTTGACCTGAGATTTGAGCTAAATCTTCAACTGCAGCATCTAATAATTTTGAGTTGCTGATTGAATCACCAACACCCATATTAATAACGATTTTAACAAGCTTTGGAACTTGCATAACTGAAGTATATTTGAATTGTTCAGTTAATTCAGGAATAACATTTGTCTTATAATGTTCTAATACACGATTCATTTATTGCTCCTTCCTACTTGTCAAGAACAGTACCAGAAAGTTTGCAATAACGAACTTTAACTGATTTACCGTCTTTCTCAACAAATTTATAACCAATTTTTGTAGCTTTCTTTTCTTTTGGATCTAAATAAGCTACTTTTGAAACACTCATAGGTGCTTCTACTTTTTCAATACCTCCGTCAGGATTAGCGTTTGTAGGACGATTATGTTTAGTCATGATGTTGATTCCTTTAACAATTACGCGACCAAGTTTTGGAGATACAGCTAATACTTCGCCAGTTCTTCCTTTATCTTTACCAGATAAAACGATTACGACGTCACCTTTTTTGATTCTCATAATTCTTTCGCTACTCCTTTCTTATAGTACTTCTGGTGCAAGTGATACGATCTTCATATAATCGAATTCACGTAATTCTCTTGCAACAGGCCCGAAAATACGAGTTCCTCTTGGGTTCTTATCTTCTTTAACGATAACTGCAGCGTTATCATCAAATTTGATATATGAACCATCTTCTCTTCTTAAAGGTTTCTTAGTTCTAACGATTACAGCTTTAACTACATCACCTTTTTTAACAACACCACCAGGTGTAGAAGATTTAACTGTACAAACACATAAATCACCAACAGTTGCAGTTTTATGTCTTGCGCCACCTAAAATTTTAATAATTAAAAGTTCTTTAGCACCAGAGTTATCAGCAACTTTAACACGAGTTTCTTGTTGAACCATTGTCTAAATACCTCCTAATTATAGAATTACTGCTTCTTGAACAATCTTAACTAAACGGTAACGTTTTGTAGCAGATAGTGGACGAGTTTCCATAATTTCTACAATGTCACCTTCTTTAGCAGCATTTAGTTCATCATGAGCTGTAAATTTCTTTGAATATTTTACTCTTTTTCCATATAATGGATGTTTACGATAAGTTTCAACCATAACTGTAATTGTTTTGTCACATTTAGCAGATACTACTTTACCTACGTAAACTTTACGACTATTTCTTTCCATAGTTTTCGCCTCCATTAATTATTAGCGTTAGCACGTTCTGTAAGAACTGTGTAACATCTTGCAATTTCTTTTTTAACTTTACGAAGATCTGCAGTCTTTTCAAGTTTACCAACTTCAGCTTGGAAACGTAAGTTGAATAATTCTTGTTTTAATTCGTTAATCTTAGCATAGATTTGTTCATCTGTTAATTCACGAATTTTGCCTGCTAATGTTTTCTTTTCTGCAATCTTCTTAGCTGTTTTCTTGTCAACTTTAACATTCTTTGCCATTAACGATCACCGCTTTCCTTCTTTACAAATTTTGTTTTAACTGGTAATTTATGAGATGCTAAACGTAGAGCTTCTCTTGCGATTTCTTCACTAACACCAGCTACTTCAAACATAACTGTACCATCTTTAACAACTGCTACATATCCGTCAGGAGCACCTTTACCAGAACCCATACGAACTTCTAGAGGTTTTTTAGTGATAATGTTATGAGGGAAGATTTTAATCCATACTTGCCCGTCACGTTTCATGTAACGAGTCATAGCAATACGCGCTGCTTCAATTTGACGATCTGTGATCCATGCGCCTTCTAATGATTGAAGACCAAATTCACCGAAAGTAACTTCTTTGCCGCCTTTTGCTTTACCTTCATAGCTTACGCGATGAGGACGACGATATTTAGTTCTCTTAGGCATTAACATAATTATTTAGCCTCCTTTTTACCATTAGATTTTTTAGGTTCAGGTTGTACATCTTTATTAAGTACTTCACCTTTATTAATCCAAACTTTAACTCCTAACTTACCATAAGTTGTTAATGCTTCAGCCCATGCATAATCGATATTAGCACGAAGAGTATGTCTAGGAACTGATCCTTCACTATAACCTTCGCCACGAGCGATTTCAGCACCGCCTAAACGACCTTTAACTAATGTTTTGATACCTTTAGCACCAGCTTTAAGAGCTTTTTGGATTGCTTTCTTTTGAACCATTCTGAATGATGCACGGTTTTCAAGATCTTCAGCCATTTTTCTAGCTACTAGAACTGCATCTTTATCTGCATCATTTTGTTTAATTTCAACAACAGTTAAGAATACTGTTTTGCCAGTTAATTTTTGTAAAGCTTTAACAGCTTCATTTTTCTTAGAGCCACCAGTACCGATAACAACACCTGGCTTAGCTGCATGAATAACTACGATAACTCTTTTTCCTGTACGTTTGATTTCAATACGTGAAACGTATGCTGCTTTGTAAAAGTTTTCTAAGTATGCGCGCACTTTTAAATCTTCGTGTAATAAATTAGCCACTTGATCTTTAGGTGCATACCATTTAGCATCCCAATCACGAACGATACCAATTCTTAATCCTAACGGACTTACCTTTTGACCCATACGTTCCTCCTATTTACAATCAGCCACAACGATTGTGATGTGACTTGTTCTTTTTAAAATTTTGTAACCACTACCTTTTGCACGTGGAGTCATTCTCTTAAGAATTGTACCACCATCAATAAGGATTGATTTAACGAATAATGCATCTAAGTTAACATTTAATTCTTCTTTTTGTTCATTTTGATAATGAGCATTTGCAATTGCTGAATTTAATGTTTTTAAGATTGGTTCAGCACAAGTTGTTTCTAAATTTTTAAGAATTGCAACTGCTTCGCCAACTTTTTTGCCACGGATTAAATCTGCAACAAGTCTTCCTTTTCTAGGAGACATTCTAACTGAGTGTTTATGAGCTTTAAATTCTGCCATGTTTAGCTACCTCCTATTTACCTTTCTTGTCTTTTCCGTGTCCACGGTATGTTCTTGTTGGAGCGAACTCACCGAACTTATGTCCTACCATATCTTCTGTAACGTATACTGGTAAATGAGTTTTACCATTGTAAACTGCTACAGTATGTCCAACAAATTCAGGATAAATTGTTGATCTTCTTGACCATGTTTGAATAACCTTCTTTTGATTAGCTTCATTTAAAGCTTGAACTTTCTTTAATAAATGTTCATCAATAAAAGGTCCTTTTTTAAGTGAACGTGCCATATGTCTAAGTTCCTCCTATCCATTTCTACGACGAACGATAAGATCGTCTGTTCTATTTTTGCCTTTTCTTGTTTTCTTACCAAGAGCAACTTTACCCCAAGGAGTAAGTGGAGATTTTCTACCAATTGGTTGTCTACCTTCACCACCACCGTGTGGGTGATCATTAGGGTTCATAACTGAACCACGAACTGTAGGACGAATACCCATATGACGAGAACGTCCTGCTTTACCGATATTAACAAGTGAATAATCTAGGTTACCAACAACACCAATTGTTGCTTTACATTCATTTAAGATACGACGAACTTCGCCAGATGCTAAACGAACTAGAACATAACGTTCTTCACGACCTAAGATTTGAGCTGAAGCACCAGCTGCACGAGCGATTTGTCCGCCATGACCAGGGTGTAATTCAATATTGTGAATAACTGTACCAACTGGAATATTTACGATAGGTAATGCATTACCAACGCGGATATCTACTTTTTCTCCTGACATAATTACTTGTCCAACTTTTAAATCATTTGGAGCAATAATATATCTCTTTTCACCATCTGCATAGTTAATTAAAGCGATGTTTGCGCTTCTATTTGGATCGTATTCGATTGTTGCAACTTTTCCAGGGATATTATCCTTATTACGTTTGAAATCGATTAAACGATATTGTCTTCTTTGAGCGCCACCTTTATGACGAACTGTAATTTGTCCGTGAGCATTACGACCTGCTTTATAATTTAATTTAACTAGAAGGCTCTTTTCGGGAGTTGATGTTGTAATTTCATTAAATGAAAGACATGTCATGTTACGACGACCATTAGTCGTTGCTTTGTATTTTCTAATACCCATATCTGATTTCCTCCTACTATACTTCGAACGCCTTAATTGTTTGACCTGGTTCAAGTCTTACGATAGCTTTCTTATAAGCTGATTTGAACCCTTCATAACGAGACATTCTTTTTGGTTTTCTGTGAACATTAACTGTTCTAATTGCTACTACTTTAACTTCGAAGATTTCTTCGATAGCTTTTTTGATTTCAACTTTATTTGCATCTTTAGCTACTTCAAATGTATAAACTGCTTTTTCTGCAAGAATAGCTGATTTTTCAGTGATGATTGGTCTTTTAATAATATCATAAGATGTTTTCATTATTTAAGAACCTCCTCATATTTTTCGATTGCTGCTTTAGTTACTACTAATACATCAGCGTTCATCATTTGATAAACTGAAGTATGAGCTTGAGTTGAAACTTGAGCATAAGGAATATTTCTTCCAGCTAGTTCAACATTACCATTTGGTTCTGCTAAAACAACGATAATTTTGTTTGGACCTACATTTAATGCATCAAACACTTGTAGTAATCCTTTTGTCTTGAAGCTTTCTAATTGTAAGTCTTCTAAAACGAAAATTTGATTTTCTCTAACTTTAGCACTTAATGCACAACGCATTGCAAGTCTAACAACTTTTTTGTTAACTTTAATAGCATGTGATCTTGGAGTTGGGGCAAATACAACACCACCACCACGCCATTGTGGAGCACGGATTGAACCTTGACGAGCTCTACCAGTACCTTTTTGTCTCCATGGTTTTCTGCCGCCGCCTGAAACTTCATGACGAGTCTTAGCTTTTTGAGTACCTTGACGCATTGCAGCTCTTTCAGCAACGATTGTATCGAAGATAGCTTGTTGATTATCTTCTTGACCAAACACATGTTCGCTTAATTCGATTTGTCCAACTTGTGAACCATCTTGTTTATATAATACAACTGTAGGCATGTTTTACTCCTTTCTTATGCTAATGCAGCAGGATTGATTGCAGCGTTATGAGCTTTAACTGCATTTTTAACAACTACATAGCTGTTCTTTGCTCCTGGTACATTACCTTTAATTAAAATTACATTGTTTGCTTCGTCATATTTAACGAATTCAAGATTTTGAACTGTTCTTTGAACACCACCCATACGACCTGGCATTTTCTTACCTGGTTTAATACGAGCTGGGTTGATAGAACCCATTGAACCGATACCTCTATGGTATCCTGAACCGTGAGCAGCAGGTCCTAAATGTGCATTATAACGTTTAATAATACCTTGGAAACCTTTACCCTTTGATGTACCTGTAACATCTACTAGTTCACCTTCAACGAAGATATTTCCTTTAACCTCTTGTCCAACTTCAAACGCTAGCATTTCTTCCCCAGCGATTTCTTTAACGAAGCGCTTAGGGGCTGTGTTTGCTTTAGCAGCATGTGCTGTTTCAGCTTTAGTTGCATGCTTTTCTTTTTTATCTAAATAACCTAATTGAACAGCATTGTAACCATCTGTTTCCACAGTCTTTTTTTGTAATACAACGTTTGGAGTAACTTCAATAACTGTAACAGGGATTAAAGTGCCTGCTTCAGTAAAAATTTGTGTCATTCCGATTTTCTTACCTAAGATTCCTTTGGCCATGAGCTTTTCCTCCTTTACTCTATTTTAATACGATGTCGACACCAGATGGTAACTCTAAATGAGCTAACGCATCCATTGTTTTTGGAGTGATATTTGCAATATCAATTAAACGTTTGTGAGTACGACGTTCAAATTGTTCACGACTATCTTTATATTTATGAGGTGAACGAAGAATTGTAAATACTTCCTTTTCTGTAGGTAGTGGGATTGGACCTGAAACAGTTGCTCCAGTTCTTTTCGCAGTTTCTACAATTTTTTTCGCAGATTCATCAAGTAATCTGTGATCATAAGATAATAATCTTATTCTTAATTTTTTTGCTTTTGCCATGTTTTTTCCTCCTAGCTTGATTTTGATAAGCTTTAGGCTCAACACGAATTCCCTGACAAACGCACTACTCGGCAACTCCTCCGTGCGTATCAGCAACCTCGCATATCACTGCCTCTTTTTTAGCCATATATATTATACTCATTTTGCATTTTTTTTCAAATTTATTGCTTTAAATTTTACACTTTTTTACATTAAAAATCTTTTGTAAAAATAATTGTTTTACAAAAATTTCCTATATAAAAAAGTAGTAGCACTAAACTACTACTTTTATCATCACAAATAATAATAAAATAAACTAACAAAAGTCAGAGTAAACATTCCAACCAACATAAGTATTTTATACAAAGGAAATTTAAAAGTTCTTAATTCTAATAACGTTATTCCTAAATATCCAATAATTACAATTATAAAAGATGCCCAACTAATAACAAGTTTTGTTTCAATAGAAAGTAGAATAGTCAAAAGAGAAAAGCATATTGGACTTAAAACTTTTAGACCAAAACACGATGTTCCTATTTCTTCCGATTGTTCTGGTTTTCTTTTATTAAACAATACAACAAATAATATAATTGCCACAATACCTAATATTCCTAAAAATATTAAATATATTGGATTAAATGGTGTTCTATACTCTGCAAACCAACTATCATAATTTAAAATTTCTTCTTTAATAATAGTTTGATTATTCATTCTTAAAACATAATCATGATAATCATATTTAGACACAATCATTTCATTAAAATAATTACCATACCTTATAAACGGCATAAATGGCAAAGATAAATAATTTAGTTCACTTCCTTTGATGTTTAAAACTTCTATAACTTTATATTTACTTAAATTGAATCCTTCAACAATACTTGCCATCAGCAACAAGAAAATAAAGTTCGCAAAAATTACAGTTACAATACCATCAAGAACTTTATTTGCTCTCGAAAAGAAAAATGCATTGTACATGAAATATAAAATAAAACATACAATTAATATCAAATAAAGAATTATATAATAAATATATATAATTTTATGATAAAAAATTAAAGTAACTAAAGATCCACTAAAAAATACAATTGTAAAAGGAATTAAAACACATAAAATATTTACTATAATTTGTATAAATGTAATATCCTTTCTTTCAATAGGTAAAGAATAATAAGAATCAATATATTTTTTCTTTGTTAAAAAGAAAAGCGCTTTAACAGGAACAATAACAGCATAAATTGCTAATGCACCTACTATAAATCCATAATTAGTACTTAAATTAAAATAATGATAATAGGTACTAATACCACTGTCGGCAGAATCTATTATATTATATTGATTTGAAAAAGCTAATGGTAATATATATAATAAAGAAAAAACAACTAAATTAAATATTGTAAATGGTATTTCTTTTTTAAATTGCATTAGAAAATATTTTCTTTTATTTCTATTTTTCATCTTTTAGATACCCCTCTTTCATTACTTTTAGTATAAACAACTCTTCAAAATCTATTGATAGTTTATCCATAATAATCGGTTTAAGTGATTTTAAAGAAGCTTCAATTTGTTCTTCATCACCTACACATACAATTTGAATAACCCTACCAACTTTTTCATATGATACAATATTAAGATGTTTTAATTTACTTTCATTAAATTCTTCACTAAACGCTATTTGATACTTATGATATTGATTCAAACTTGTTTCTATATCCCCTGACGACTCAATTGATCCATTATGTAATAACCCATAACAATCGCATATATCTTCTAATTCTCTTAAACTATGACTAGAAATTATTATGGTAATATTATTAGTTTCCATAAGCGATATAACAATCTTTTTAAATGTTAATCTAGCTAGAGGATCTAATCCATCAAAAGCCTCATCTAATAATAAATATTTTGGAGCTATCGAAAGAGCTATACATAAATATACTTGACGTTGCATTCCTTTTGAAAATTTATTAATATTCGATTTAGAACTTAATGCTTGTTTATCAAAATTAAATTCATTTAAGTATTGATAAAACTTTTCTTTATCTACTTCATAAAATACACTATAAAATTCTAGCACTTCATCAATCGTTTTACAAATTTCTGAATGAGGATTATCTGCAAGAAAGAAAATATCTTGTCTTACATTTAAATATTTATGGCTCTCATCATCATAATAAATATCACCTTCATCAGCATCATAAACACTAGATAATAATCTTAATAAAGTAGATTTTCCTGCACCATTAATACCAATCAAACCAAAGATTGAATTATCTTTAATTGTTAAATTTAAATTATTAAGTACTTGCTTTGTTCCAAACGATTTAGACAAATTTGTAATTTTAATCATTATATACCTCCTCGATAATTTCTATCAATTCTTTTTTAGTTAAATTGCTTTTTTTATACGTAATGATATCTTTTTTTATTTTATCTTTAATTAAAGCTTTATCATCATCTTTTTTATAACAAACATATACACCTTTTTTTTCTATAGTAGTAATATATCCTTGTGATTCTAAGATTTGATAAGCACGCTGAATAGTATTAGGATTGATTCCCATTTCAACCGCTAGACTTCTTACACTTGGTAATCTATCGTTGTATTTATATACACCAAGTTCAATATATTTTTTATAGTCATCCACTATTTGTAAATACAATAAATTATTTTTTTTCATATTTCCTGTCCTTATATTATATAAATTTTAATTTTCACAAAATCTGTATTATCTGTATTAATTATAACACTATAATATATATATGTCAAGAGAAAAAACAAAAATACTCCTAAATAAATAGGAGCATTTTAATTAATTAAACAAATTTATTACTTCTTTAAATAATTGTTTTGCAGAATCTACTTTAGATTCATTACCAACAGTACAAATAATTTGTTGATCTAATACGGCTTTTAAAAGAGGTTTTAATGCTTTTATATCTTTAATAGTTACATTTAATACTTCTTTTCTTTCTTTTAATAAATCTTCATCTGTTATTCCTTTTAAGTAATAAATAAAATCATTTTCACCTTTTACCCTTGGAGTAAGTGGCGTATCAAGAGTTCCTATAGCACCAATAATATATTTTGTTAATTCTTCTTCACTTGGATTAAAGTTTTCAAGATATTCTATTACTTTTTCAAATACATCATTAGTTCTTTCTAAGTTTGGATCACGATATGATACAAAATATATATCTTTTTGACGAGATGTTTGTGTCATACATCCATAAGCACCACCTAAAACTCTAACTTGAGTCCATAAATAGTCATATCTAAGTCCCATTCCAAATACTAAGAAAGCGCCAGTATATTCTCCAACGTTATCAAAATTACCAAATCTAGCTACATATTGTACTTGAGATGGAGTTTTAAATCCTTCATTTTTTATTTCAGGAACAAATTCATATGGTTCTTTTTCAATGTTTTCAGTATATAAATCATTTATTAGAGTAGATATATATTTTTTATACTCATCATTATCTCCAGTATAAGAAATAATTAAGTTTTCTTTTCTAAATATATATATAAGAAGTTCTTGTAAATTAGAGATTATTTCTTTCTTTTTATTTTCAAAGTCTTTTTCCAAAGATTCAATAAACCAATATTGGTCAATTCCATCTACTAAATCTTGATATTTTAAATAACTTCTTACATAACTACCTGCTCTTACATATGCGGCAGCATGCCCTGCCCCCATTAAACGCATTTGCATTTGGGATTTAATGCTTGCTATAATTTCATATAATCTTTTTTCATCTGAAAAATCAGATTCTTTGATTATTTCTTTAATAATATTTATTACAAATTCACTCTTTTCAAATAAAGAACTTGCATTAATAGTAAATAAAGGTAATAAATTGTTATCAGGTAAACCAATAATTGTTTCGATAGAACTAATACCACCAGTATTAGCGTTTATCTCTGTAGTTAAATCTTGATATGTATGTTGTTTTGTATTTACTTTTCCTAAAACTGCGGCTAATAATTCTATATAAGGGATTAATCTTTTAGGAACATTAATTGTATTGAAGCAAAGTTTTAAATAACCAATACCATTTGTGAATAAATCATGTTTTATAATTTTTACACCATCTAATTCTTCTTCAATATTATTAATTGGATCTATTTTTTCATCTATATCATCTTTTGTTAAAAGTGGTATTTTCTTTAAATCTTCTTCTCTCGATGGTTCTTGTTGATATTCTTTTAATGCTTTTGTATCATTTACTAATTTAATTAGTTCTTCTTCAGATAAAGTTTCTTTATATGCTTTTAATTTTTGTTTTAATGCTGATTCTTTTTCTTCTGCAATAGTATTTGAAGGATTTGCAGTAACAAATACTTTATGATTATTATTAAGTATATATATATTAATTAGTTCTTCAAAGTAATTAGTTTCGACTTTTTCTTTTAATAATTTAAATATTTTATTTGTTTCAAGTCTTGATATTGGATTGTTTTCATCATAAAGCCATGTTTCAAGTGCATTAATTGTAAACACTAATCCTTTAGGAGCTCTACCAAAATCTGATTCACGATATTTAAATTCGAAATAATTGATTGCTGCTTTTAATGCTTTTTTATCTATTCCATTTTCAATTAATTTTTTTAAAGTATTATGTATAACATTCTTAAATTCTTCTAATTTATTTGCTGGTGCATCTTTAGTTACAATCATTAGTGTTGGTTGAAGTAATCCTGAATCATACGAACTCATTATATCTTTACCAAGTCCTGCATCAAGTATTGCTTGTTTTAGTGGGGCACCTGGTGCAGAAAGTAAAGTATATTGTAAAATAGTCATTGCAAGGGCTAGTTCATCATCTTTATAATCACCAACTACAACACCACAAGAATAATATGTTTTATTCTCTAATGATTCATCTTTTCCAACAGGATAATATATACCCTTATCAATTGGTTCTTTAAATGTTGGTTGATAAACTACTTCAGAATCAGTTTCAATTACAACAAAATCTGATAAATATTCTTTATCCATCCATTCTAAGCGTTCTTCCATATCCATATTACCGTAAAGAATAATATAACTATTAGCAGGACTATAGAATCGTTTGTGGAAATTTTTGAATTCTTCATATGTAAGTTCTGGTATAAAATCAGGATCACCACCAGATTCTACACCATATGGTGAATTTGGATACAAATAATGTCTTGTCATTCTATCGATTACCTGTTCAGCTGATGAGAATGCACCTTTCATTTCATTATAAACTACACCATTATAAATTAAATCTGAGTCAATACTTTCAAGTTCATAATGCCAGCCTTCTTGTTTAAAAATTTCTTCATGAATATATACATTAGGATAAAATACAGCATCCATATATACTTCCATTAAGTTTTTAAAGTCTTTTTCATTGCAGCTTGCAACAGGATAAATAGTTTTATCAGGAAAAGTCATTGCGTTTAAGAATGTGTTTAAAGAACTTTTTAATAATTCAATAAACGGATCCTTAACAGGAAATTTTTTTGAACCACATAATGTTGAATGTTCTAAAATATGCGGAACACCTGTATCATTAGTTGGTGGAGTTCTAAATCCTATTGTAAACACTTTATTATTATCTTCGTTTTCAAGAAGTAAAATTCTTGCTCCTGATTTAATATGCTTAAGTAGTTTTACATTAGATTGAACTTCTTCAACATATGATTCTTTTATTAATTGATATTTAGACATATATATCTCCTTTCGTTTTTTATTAGTTTACCACATTTAAATTGTTTGTCAAGAGATTTCTATTATTAGTATTTTATATAATTTGGTATTTATACAAAAAAATATGCAAGTAAAATAACCTACATATTTTCTTATTTATTTATTTTCTTTTTATAACCAGCAATCCAATTACTGCTGTAAGCGATAAAATACCAATAACTAATTCACCACTCTTCTTACCACATTTTTTCTTAGCAGGTTCTGGATCAGAGTCACCTGGAGCAACATATGTTGGATCAATTTCTCCACATTCACAAGTTCCTTCTACGAATGTATGAGTATGAGGTTTTACATAGTTTGGATCAACTTCGCCACATTCGCACTTACCTTCTACAAAGTTATGTACATGAGGAGGAACATATATTGGATCTTTTTCTCCACAATCGCAAATTCCGTCTTTAAATTCGTGAACATGTTCTATCTTTTCAATAAGTATTACATCTGAATTTAAAGATTTATATACATTATTTTCTTTATATAAAACTACTAACATCACCTCATAATCTTCTTGTTCTAAGTTAATGTTTTCAATTATATATATATTAGATAATTGTTCACAATCTAATTGTTTTCCATTATAGCTTATATAACACGCATAAGAGAGATTAAAATCATCAATTATTTCTACATTTAATTCTATAGAATTTTTATTTTTATTTGTAACTTCAAATTTTATTATTTCTGGAATGTTATATTTTTTTGTTATTTTATTAATTTCTTCTTTTCCTTCATAAATTTTACCATCGATGATATCTTTTACAGAATAAGTAATTTGTAGTTTATATACTGTAGATGGTGATAAATCTTTAATTATAATTTCTTTGTTTTCTTCTGTTAAATCATATGTTTCGTTATTACAAGTAACGATTGCAGATACTACTTCATCTTCTGTTTGCGATATTCGTTCTAATATGATTGAATTAGCGGTTACTTTTTTTACACTTATACCAGATGAAGGCATTACAAATGAAGCAGTATGTGCTATTACTTGTTGTTCTCCTTTTACAATATAACCGTTAAGATTTATATCATAAGTTAATTTTATAGTATATTCTGTATCATATTCTAAGTTATCAATTATTAAGTCTTCATCAGTAATATTATAAGTCTTTCCATTAAGTTCTGCAACTACGTTAGATATATATTCATCATTATAGTTGTTTACTTTTGTTAATGTAATACTATTTTTTGTAGAATCTTTTTTATATGATCTATATCCGCTATCTCTTACAACAAAGAAACATCCTGAAAGTATTTGTCGTTCTTTTACACTTGAATCACTACTTTCATTTACAATATCAAACGAATCATTTGCGTTTCTTATAATAGCTGTTACACTTCCACCACCATCTTGTTGGTATGCATCAGTAACACCAAATTGTTTTAAAATTGTATTTGATTCGTTTTGTGTTGTACCACTGTATGTTCCTTTTGCAACAGTCATTAATACATATGTTCCATCTGCTTTTTTACCAAATATCGAACGATTATATCTTCTTGCATCATATGCTGCTGTAGTTTTTACATCTTGATTATTTTCTCTTTGTACAGAATGATAACCAAATGAAGCTTCTACATTATTCATATCCTCATTTTGATAATAATACTGAACTCTTACTTTAACTTTTTCTTTTAAATATTTTATTAAGTCACTATTTGATGTTTCAATACCAAAACTACCTGATGTAAATACATAATCATTTTTAATTAAACTAATCGTTCCTTTACCAAATAATGAATCGGCTGCTCCAGAATATGGATAAGTGCTTGAATTATTCATATATGCAAGTTCTGCTTTTTCAATTATATATAAGTTTTTTTCTGTTTTTACATTATGTTCTATATATTTCCCATTTTGTTCTGCTGATACATATGAAAACCATACTGATGTTTCGTTTTCATTAGGGTTATTATTAATTTTGTCTACTTTATGTATATATATAATTTGGTCTTTTTCATCTAATATTTCAATTTTTAAATCAGCAAGTGGTGATTCCTCGATAAAACTTTCTTGGTCATTATTATTAGCGATACCAATATAATTGCTAGCTGAGTTACCTGTTGGAGTTATTGGAAATCTTCTTTCTCCATCGATAATCATTGGATAATATGGTTGATTGTAATAATAAAAAGATCCGTCGGTACCAAGTCCAGAACCATATTTAGTATAATATTGATCGCCATTAATACCTGCTACTACAATCCAACCTGGATGATTTTCTTCATAGTCTTTCGCAATGGCAGATAAACCACCTCTTGCGTAGGTTGTAGAACTATTCATTGCCCATGAAACAAGTTTTGAATTTATCCCATCTGTTTTCATTTCGAAAACATTTATTTTTTGATTTCCTATTTCTTCTTGAAAAATATCTGTACTTTCACCCAACATATATGTATGAGTTACACCATTTAAAGTTTTTGTAGTTTGCTCTTTTACTTCCCATGTAGCTGAATTATCATCATTTGAGTATATATTTGATGCTGATAATGTTTTAGGAGTAATTATTAAAACTAACATAATAATTAATAAACATATATATATTCTTTTAAATAAATTCATATAATCACCTCTTTTACTTTATTTTATCATAAATAAACTACATATAAAAGAAAAAGAAGAAGTTTTTTACTTCTTCTTTAACTTATTATTTTCTTTTTCTAAAGAATATTCCAATTACTGCAGTTAATGATAAGATACTAATAACTAATTCAGCACTCTTCTTACCACATTTTTTCTTAGCAGGTTCTGGTTCAGAATCACCTGGAGCAACATATGTTGGATCGA
>JAFQFT010000027.1 GCA_017398545.1 Bacilli bacterium
AATCAAATTGTATTTCGCAATGTTAAAGGTGGTAAATCACGTATCGCAAGTGGCTTTTATGAAGCTAATTCGCATAAATTAGTAGAATTTGATACATGTTTAGTTCAAGATGAATTAAGTGATAAAATTGTTGGAATCATCAAAGAACTAATGATAAAAATGAGATATAATGCTTTTGATGAAGATAGAGGAACTGGTTTAATAAGACATGTTCTAATTAAAAGAAGTGCCTCTACTAAAGAAGTAATGGTCGTAATTGTAACTGGATCAGAAATATTCCCAGGGTGTCAAAACTTTGTTAAAGCACTAACTTCTAGATGTAAAGATATTACAACAGTTATTCAAAATATAAATAATCGTAAAACAAGTGCAGTACTTGGTGATAAAGAAAAAGTATTATATGGTAAAGGTTTTATTACTGATATCTTACTTGGTAAAAAGTTTAAAATCTCTGCTAAATCTTTTTATCAAATAAACTCATCACAATGTGAAGTATTATATACTAAAGCGCTTGAACTTGCAAACCTATCTAAAAACGATATTTTATTTGATGCATATTCAGGTGTTGGAACAATTGGGTTAATCGCTAGTGATAAAGTATCGAAAGTAATTAGCGTAGAGCTTGTTAAAGACGCAGTAAGTGATGCAATTCAAAATGCAAAAATGAACAATATTAAAAATGTTCATTTCTTCTGTGATGATGCATCTAATTTTATGAAAAATATGGCAGTTAAGAAAGAAAAAGTAGATGTCTTAATAATGGATCCACCAAGAAAAGGTTCAGATGAAAGATTCTTAAATGCTACAATTAAACTTTCTCCTAAAAAGATAATTTATATTTCATGTGACCCAAGAACACAAGTGATTGACTTAAAACATTTACTAAGTAACGGTTATCAAATCACAGCAATTCAACCTGTTGATATGTTCCCGCACACAAGTCATATAGAAAATATTGTGTGTCTTATTAGGAAAAGTTAATTAAATATAAATTTTTTAAACTTTAATGAAGGAGTAAAAAATATATGAGTATTAAACTTAAAGTATTTTTAATTATAACTTTAGTATTACAAACTTTTACTTTATTTTTCTCAGTAGTACCACTAGGTCATATGTGGACTTATGCAATGATATTACCATTTATTAATATTGTTTTTTATTTTATTATTTTTATATTAATGATTCGAGAAGGACAAAATTTCTATGGTGTGCTGTTGTTGCTATTTATTCCAGTTACTATTTATAGTGCAATAGTTGTTTCTACCACTGGAGATATTTATTATATGATAGCTTCAATTGTTACTACTTTATATGTAAGTTTCTTATCTGTGATGATATTAATCAAAAGTTTGAAATATTATCATTATATTTATAAGCCGTTTAGGCTTTATCCTTTAATCATGTTAGGAATATCTTTAACATTGACAATTATTGGTGAAAAGATTTTTACTTTATATTTTTCTATTGCACATAGTGAATTTAATAATAGTTCAAAGTATTTATTCTTTGTCCCATTATTTATATATTTAAGTATACTTGTAATATATTCAATATTTGCTTTTTTATCAACTAAAAAAATTAAAAGAATTGAAATAGAGTATAATAAAAATATATAATATTAGTGATAGAAAAATAGATAATTTATATTTTTAGTTTATTTATTATTTACATTAATAATATGATATTTTATTGACTTAAAACATTTACTAAATAATAATTACCAAATTACAGCAATTCAACCTGTTGATATGTTCCCGCATACTTCCCACATAGAAAATATTGTAGTGTTGTCCCACAAATAATTAATATTTTTATAAAGGAGATGTTGTGATTGAAATTTTATTGTAGATTATTAGAAGAAAAAGATAATTTAAATACGTTATATGATATTTATAGTGAACCTAAAACTGCTTATTATGTTGTAGAAGATGAAGAAGGTAATATAGTTTCAGGACTTGGTGTATATAAAATAGAAGGAAACGTTAATAGATGTGAATTAAAAGATTACTTTATTATTGACTCTTTTTGTGATGCTGAAGGAATTAAAGATTTAGTTAATACGTGTATTACATTTTCTAAAAAGTATTATAATTCTATTTGCATTAAGGTAACTGATGATGATTTAATTTTAATGAATGTTTTAATTAATAAAAAGTTTAAACTATTAAATGAAGAAATAGACAGTTTAGAACTATTAGAAAATCAAAAACTTTATTTATTAAAATATAAAACTGTTGGTTGGGTAAGTGAAGTTTTTGATGAATTTATTGGGGGGATAATTGTTTTTGTACTTTTATTAGGTCTTGGGATGTTTGTATCACTATTTTTACCAGATAAATGCGTTGAACAACTTGATGGTGAAGGTCTAATGGCGCTTGGTGGATTTGTTTTTATTGTATTACCATGCATATTATATGCATTAATACGTATGGTTTTTGAAAGAAAGGACAAGAAAAAATGAAAAAATTATTTGTATTATTTTTGATGATTGCATCTTTATTAATGATAACTTCTTGTAAACCAAAAGAATATACAGTTACATTAAAATTTGAAGATGGAAGTGTTTATGAAACATTAATAGTAGAAAAAGGAGCATCAGTTACATTAGAAAATCCAACAAAAGATGGTCATACATTTAAGGGATGGTATAATAATGAAGAATTAGTAGATGGAACTAATGTCTTTAATGAAGATACTACTTTAATAGGTAAGTTTGATATTAATTCATATACTTATAAGTTTATTGTTGATGGTGTTATTATTAAAGAAGAAACTGCAAATTATAATTCTATAATTGAATTTCCAGAAGATCCTGTAAAAGAATCAACAAAAGAAAATACATATTCTTTTAAAGAATGGGATAATGAAGCAACTGTTCTTTTAAAAGATGAAGTATTTAATGCGGTATTTGAAAGTTCTACTAATAAATACACTTATAAATTTGTAGATAGTGATGGAACAGTATTAAAAGAAGAAACTCTAGAATATGGATCATCAATTTCTTATCCAACTAACCCTACAAAAGAATCAACAAAAGAATATACTTACACATTTACAGGTTGGGATAAAGATGTAGAAGTTTTAACAGAAGACATTACTTTTACTGCAACTTATTCAGAAACTAAAAACCAATATACTTATAAATTTGTAGATGATAATGGTAAAGTATTAAAAGAAGAAACAGTTGAATATGGTTCTACAATTTCTTATCCAACTGATCCTGAAAAAGAATCCACTAAAGAATATACTTATACATTTACTGGTTGGGATAAAGATGTAACAGTTTTAACTGAAGATATTACTTTTACTGCAACTTACTCTGAAACTAAAAATAAATATACTTATAAATTTGTAGATGATAATGGTAAAGTATTAAAAGAGGAAACACTTGAATATGGTTCTACAATTTCTTATCCAGCTGATCCTGAAAAAGAATCAACAAAAGAATATACTTATACATTTACTGGTTGGGATAAAGATGTAACAGTTTTAACAGAAGACATTACTTTTACTGCAACTTATTCTAAAACTAAAAACCAATATACTTATAAATTCGTAGATGATAATGGTAAAGTATTAAAGGAAGAAACAGTTGATTATGGAACAATGCCTGTTGCACCAAGTGATCCTGTAAAAGAAGCAACCGATGAATATGAATATACATTTATTGGCTGGGATAAGAAACTTTCTAAAGTTGTTGATGATGTAGTTTATACTGCTGTATATGAAGAAAAAGAAATTAAAGATGAAATTACTTCACTTGATGGCCTTAAAGTTTCATTCTTAGGTGATAGTATTTCTACATTCTATGCAGAAGGTTCTGAAATGAATAGTTATTATGGTGGCGAAAATCAATTTTTCTATCCTAGATACTCGCATTCAATTAAAACTGTTAATTTAACTTGGTGGTATCAACTTATTAAGAATAACAATATGGTACTTGGTGTTAATAACTCTTGGAGTGGTTCTCAAGCATGTGGAACAGGTAATTCTGCTGGTCAATCTGATTATCGTATTAATACAATTAATGAAAATGGTAATCCTGATATTGTTATTGTATATTTAGGAACTAACGACCTTGGAAGTAGTAGAACAATTGCTGATTTAGAAAGTGCAATTACAAATATTATTAATAAAGTTAATGCTAAATGTGATACTCAAATTTTCTTAACTACACTTGGATATAGTGCTTATTCAGGTGGTTCTTATACTGATGAAAATAGAGTTTTATACAATGCAAAATTAAGAGAACTTGCATCTAAATTTGAATGTGGTATTGTTCCACTTGATGAATATGTTGTTGATGATAACTATATGATTTATTTAGAAGATTCACTTCACTATAATGCAAAAGGTGCTAACTTACTTTCATTAATTGCTGAAAAAGCTATTAAAGATTATTATGGAATTACTTTTGATAAAGAAATAGTAGTAGAACATCAAGAAAAACTACCAGAAGGTGTTACAGGTAAAGTAACCGCAACAACAGATACAAACTTCTGGGGATTATATCAAACTGATGTATTCTTAGTAGATAGTTCATTTACTAATCCAATTTATAGTTTAAGAATAGAACTTACTAAAAATGATGAAAATGGAAAAATTTATGTTACTAATATTCAAGCATCAGGTACTTCTACTGCTTATAATTGTGATTTAGTTATAATTATTTCTGATTCACACAATGATTCTAAAGCTTTAAAAACATTACTTGCTAATGTTGAAATTGGTAATCTAGTTGAATTTAATGAATCTATATCATTCCCAGTGGAAATAACATTTAAAGAAGGTGATGGTAGTGCGCCAGAGGTTACACCAGATGAAGAACCAGAAGAAACAAATCCACCAGTGGATGGTCAACTTCATGTCTGTGCTTATAATGAAGGTGTTTGGGTAGAATCAATTTATACTAATGGTGCTATTTGCTTTACTTATGAAGATATGGATAAAACTAGTACTTTTATAAATTATTATATTATAAGTTTAACTTATGATGAAACTTTATCTAAATATAAAATTACAAATCTAAAAAATATTGATGTAGCATCTACATTTGATGAATGTGATTACTATATTATGATTTTTAGAGATAACATTGATAAATCTTATTATCAAAACGCAAATATTGGTGATTATGTTGTAATGAATGGTGATGTTACAACTGGTAGTTGCAATCTATTATTTGAATAATAAAAATGACCACTTATTGATAAAATAAGGCTCTGTAAAATTTTAAGATAATATATGAAAAAAAAGAAAGAGTTTATTATAGCTCTTTCTTTTTCGTTTTATTTCCTTTATAATAGAATTGCGTATTGACTATATAGAAAGGAATTTATATGAACAATATAGAATATATAACAAAATTATTAAATATTCAAGATAAATAAGTATTTTTTTAATTAACAGTTAAAAAATGTAAAATTAGATGTATAAAATAAAATATTATTAATGAATAAAAAAATATTTTATGATATAATAAATTAAATAAATATGAAAGAGAGTTAATATGAAAAAAGTTTATTATTTAATTATATTATTACTATTTTTATCACTTGTTAGTTGTTCAAAAACTACATACCAAGTAAAGTTCATTGGTTTTGATGACATAATTTTAAAAGCAGAAGTGGTAAAAGAAAATGCTAATCTAAAATATCCTGATGCACCAATAGTTGAGGGATATACATTTGTTAAGTGGGATCAAGAAGTAGAAAAAGTTACATCTGACTTAATAATTAAAGCTATATACGAGAAGAAACAATTTAAGGTTGTTTTTTATAATGGACTAGATGAAGTCATTAGTGAACAACTTGTTGATTTTGGAACTAGTGCGAAAAGTATAACAGATCCAATAAAAGAAGGTTATAATTTTATTGGATGGGATCAAGACTTTTCTAATGTAAAAAGTGATTTAAATATTAAACCTATATTTGAACAAAAAGAGTTAATAGTTAAATTTTATGATAAAGTTGGGAATTTAATTAAAACTGAAATTGTAAAATATGGTGAAAATGCCACAGGTATTACTTTACCTCTTGTAGAAGGACATAATTTTATAGGCTGGGATAAAGATTTAAATAATATTAAAAGTGATTTAGATGTATATCCTATTTATGAAAAAAATACATATTCAGTTAAATTTTATGATGAGAAAGCCAATTTAATTAAAACTGAATCAGTTTTATATGGTGAGAGTGTTATTGGTGAAACTTTACCAAATAAAGAAGGATTTAATTTCATTGGTTGGGATAAAGACTTAACTAATATTAAAAATAACTTAGATGTTTATCCTATATATGAAATTATTAAATATACAGTTAAATTCTATGGCTTTAATAGAGAACTATTAAAAACTGAAATTGTAGAATATGGATGTAATGCAGTTGGAATTGGTAATTTAAACGTTGAAGGATATATTTTCACTGGTTGGGATAATGATTTTAGTAACGTTAAAAGTAATTTAGATGTTTATCCTGTTTTTGAAACAGTTAAATATGTTGTTAATTTCTATGATATTGAAGGTAATATTATAAAAACTGAAGAAGTTGCACATGGAAAGAGTGCCGAAGGCATTACTGCACCTAGTGTTTATGGTTATAAATTTGTTAGATGGGATGAAAATATTGAGAATGTTACAACTGATTTAGACGTATTCCCTATTTATGAAGAAGAAATATATACAGTAACATTTGTTGATTTCTATGGAAATGTATTAAAAACTGAAACTGTAAAATATAAAGAAAGTGCAACAGCTCCTAATATTCCAACAGTAGAATACCATACATTTAATAAGTGGAGCCTAGATTTTAGTGAGGTTAAAAATAATATGACTGTTAAAGCTGTATATAATAGTAATTTTAAATCATATCAAATATCTAATGTTAATTATTGGTTACAAATTTTATCAAAAAAATATGATATTAATCAAACAATTTTAACACAAACTGAAATTACTTCTTATAATGCTAAAATTACAAGTAATTATTCAAAAACAAAAGTTGTAGATGTCTTAAGCATAACAGGAAATAAAACTTCATCTTATGTATCAGGACTAATTAATAAATACACAAACATAAATAAATATACAATTTATGATAAAGATACAAATCAAAGTATTTCTTCGACTGTAAAAGAAAATATTTTAAGTAATAGAAATATAAATAATATACCAAGTACTGTTACTGTAAAATATGGTATTATATCTGATTTTGCGTGGATGAGAAGTTATCCTACAAATCATTATTCTAACAATTATTCAATGGATAGATTCCAAGAAACATCCCTTAATGTTGGTGAAGGAGTTGCAATTTACCATGAAAGTGCTGATAAAGAGTGGTACTTTGTTCAAGCAGAAAACTATAATGGATGGGTAGAAAAGAAGTATATCGCAGAATGTAGCTATGAAGAGTTAGAATCATTCTTAAAACCAGGTAAAAATTTAGTCGTTATTAGTGATTATGTAACACTTCAATCTGCACATGTTCGTATGGGACAATCATTCCCATTAATAAGCGTTAATACTGAAAGTTATGTAATTAGCTTCCCAACAAGAACAACTGATGGTAAACTTAATTTAATAGAACTTGCTGTTGCAAAATCTAATGATTATCATGAAGGATATCTTGAATACACTTATAAAAATGTTTTCCTTCAAGCATTTAAACTACTTGGAATTGACTATAGTTGGGGAGATAAGAGTAAACTTGGAAGAGACTGTTCATCTACAATGAACGCAATCTATAAGTGTTTTGGTTTTATGATGCCAAGAAATACATCTAATCAAGTTGCAATTCCAACATATGGTTCAAGTGTAAGTGGTTTATCTAATACTAGTATTCAAACTTATAAACCAGGGACTATGATTTTCACAAGTAGTCATGTTATGTTATATATTGGTGAAGATAGTAGTGGAACAGCTTATTTATTACATAATACTACATCAGGAGATGGTGCATGTATTTTACAATCACTAAATTCTTATGGTGGTAGTAAGATTAATGGTGTATTAAAATTACAATAAAAAAAATTAAGCATTAAGTATTTTTAAATATTTAATGCTTTTTACTTTACAAATAAAATAAAATAATGTATCATTGTATTAGTTAAATAATAGGTAGTGTAAAATAATTTATGAAAGAATTATACTTTATGCAAAAGTATATCCCAATTCTATTAATTTCAGCCACTTAGATGGCATATCTACCATTTCTGCAATTTCATCATTTTTAACTGGTGTAGTATAATTTAATGCTG
>JAFQFT010000028.1 GCA_017398545.1 Bacilli bacterium
ATGTGTTGTTGAAGATTTCTATGAAGATGAATATGGTTTTTGGGTTATTACTAAGAATATAGAATAATAAAATCAGAATTTTATATATAAAAAGGAGTTGAGTTTATGGTTTGGAATAAGTACTTAATAGGTGAAGTATTAGATAGAGAAACAGGGAATAGGAGCGAAAAGTTTGGATATAGAGTAGGGAGAGAATGTTATATAACTGTATTAGAAATTGGACTTCCTATGTTTGTAGAGTATGTAAATAATGATAAAATGTTTTATACAAGTGTTGTTGAACAAATAGATGAAAATGAATATGGTATTTGGGTTACAACTAAAAATAGAGATTATAGATTTGATGATGTTCAGCTTTTAAACGGATTAACAAATGAATAAAATAAATATTTTATAAATAAAAGGTGGTGATAATCGTGAATAATAAGATTCGATTTTTAACATTAGAGATTAGTGCAAGAGATTTAGACAATGTTAAAAATGCTGTTAATATTATAAATAATCATGTATGTGAAAACGGAATGGATGAATATAGCGACAGTATTTTAAAGGCTTTGTTAGGAGATAATTATTCAGAAGAGTATTTAATTGGATTTAGAAAAGTATAAGTAAAAGAGGTCTAAATTGACCTCTTTTTTATTTATTTTTATAAGAAAAAATAATCAACCGTTATATTATTAGTGAAATTAATTAAGGAGATGATTTTAATGAAAGAAGAATTATCAATGGAGTTTAACCCTTTTATAAGTGATGAAGAGTTAGCAAATAGAAAATTTAACCCTTTTATTATGAGTGACGAAGAATTAGCAAATTGTGGAGCGTTTGATATTGAGGTTGAAGTACCTGAAGATGATGAAATGGAAACATACAACGATTATGATTTAGTGACCGATTTACATTTACTACATGGAAAATTACAAGATTTAAAAGCAAGTGGTGTTACAGTTGAGGTGATTAACGGTAAATTAACGATTTCTCATGGTGAAACAACGATTAGTAAATGGATTTAAGAGGTGATTTGATGGAAATTTCGTGTAAAGAAATTAGAGATGATATTTTAAAAACGTTAAAAAAACAGGTGAAACGATTAGGAGTTTCACCTAAATTTGTAATTATAACATGTTCAAACGATGAAGCTAGTGAAATTTATGTTAGAAATAAGTTGAAAATGGCTAAAGAAATTGGTATTGATGTTACACATTATGATTTAAACCCTAAAGATTACAATCAAGATTCATTAATGGAGTTTGTTTACAACATGAATTATCATTTTGATTCTGTCATGGTGCAATTACCACTTGATAAAAAATTCGATGAATCAGAAGTGTTAAAACGAATACACCCCAATAAAGATGTTGATGGACTTACAAGAATTCAATCATCTAAATTAGAATATGCAGATAAAAATGCTTTAATTCCTGCAACAGCTAAAGGTTGTTATGAAATCATTAGACGACATTTTAAACGTGATGATTTGAGTGGATTAAAAGTTTTGATTATTAATAGATCAAATTTAATTGGAATTCCATTAAGTAAGTTATTAAGAAATAAAAATGC
>JAFQFT010000029.1 GCA_017398545.1 Bacilli bacterium
GTAAATGATCAATTTACTGAATTAACACCAAGTAATGTTGATACAATAAAATATGATGGATATGATATAAAATCATCTATTTCAGAATTAACAGTTACAACAACATCAATTACAAAAAATGGAATTCAAATAACACCTTCTGATGTTACAAAAACTACTGGAACAGTAAAAATAAACTATCAAGTATCATTTACATATTCAGGAAATTCAGTATCAAAATCATTTACACAAACTATTAGTGTTACAAATTAAAAAAGAAAGTAGAAAATCTACTTTCTTTTATTTTTACATATACATTTAAGATTACAAGTATCACACTTAGGATTTTTACTAGTACAATAATATCTACCAAATAAAACTAATTGTGAATTAACTCTATTCCATGTTTCTTTATCAAAATACTTTTTAAGTTTTATTTCAGTCTTTAAAACATCATCCTTCTCTTTTGTAATACCAAGTCTCTTAGAAGTTCTATAAACATGAGTATCAACCGCAAATGAAGGCTCATCATACAATTGACCTAAAACTACACTGGCAGTCTTTCTACCAACACCAGGTAGTTTCTCTAAAAAATCTCTGTCATTCGGAACATATCCAATTTTTAATAATTCACTAACTATCGTTTTAAAATACTTACTCTTTGTTTTATGAAATCCAATACTTTTTAAATATTCATTAAGTTTATTTTCACTTAATGAATCTAATTTTTCTAACGTATCATACTTACTATATAATTCACGAGTTACAATATTAACTCTTTTATCAGTAGTTTGAGCTGATAACATAACAGATAACAAAAGTTCATAATCACGAGTATATTCAAGTTCACACTTAGGATCACTAAATAATAAATCAAGTTCTTTAATAATTAAATCCCTATTCATCATCACTAGTCCAATCATAATCAAATAAAGTCTCTTGCAGCTTTTCCTCTTTAATACGTTTTTTAACGCCATTACGAGACCAATCGTAAATAATCTTATCAATATACTTAAAACTTCTAACATTGTTTAAAATCGCTTCTTTTAACGCATCACGAATCATTTCATCACTAACACCATTAGAAATCCAAGTATTAATCATTTCATATTCAAACGAAGATAGAGTTCTACCAAGTTCACTCTCAAACATACTAAATATATCAGAACTAGTATCTTCAGTTTTTTTATTTAAAACAAGTCTATCAAATAAAGGATCAAGACAAATTTGTTCAATAACCTTACCACCAACATTAGAAACATCCATTTCAATGTATTTCTTATTCATCAAACTACTAAAAACACTAACAGCCTTCTCTTCATCAAAACCAAGATACTCTTTAATAGATTCAACATCCAAATCATAAGAAACATTAATAAAATATAATACCATCAAAAACTCATCTAAAGTAATATCTATATTACTAATAGACTTAACAATATTTCTATTTACTACAAAATCTTTAATTAAAAATTCGTTTCTAAGTTCCTTCATAATCTATAAACACTTTAAATATTCAACAATAGCTTCTCTACTATTTGCCAATTTACCTTCCATAATATTTCTTTCAACAGACTTATAAACCCTCTTGAAGTTTTCAACATCTACATATGTTAACATAGCCCCAACACTAATGTCCATCTCTATTAAACTACTATGCATAGATAAAATTTCAATTATCATTTTAACTTTATTCTCAAGACCCAATATACTAGCAGCATTAAAAATAACATCTTCATCATAAAGAGCAAAGTCCATTACAGCAATATCACCCTTAGCAACCATCTTTTTAATAGCTTCAACTTTCTTCTTTTCCCTATTTGTAAATGGTAAATCAGCATTTATTTGTGCCCATACACCATATCTATTATAACTTGGAATAATATTAGAACACTCCTCTATATTAAAATATTTCCACATTCTATATCTATTAACTAAATAAAAGAATTTATAAGTATTTGGAGAATCAAATATTTTATCAAGTTCTTTCTTTTTATATTCAGGAGAAATCTCATTTAATAAATATACATTCTTTGTATCAAAAAATTCTACTATTTTAGGATCTAAATCAAAATCCAATGTACAAGCAAATCTAATTGCCCTAATTATTCTAGTTTTATCCTCCCTAAATTTCTTTTCAGTATCACCTACTACTCTAATTACTCTAGAGTCTAAATCCTTTTTAGCACCGTAAATATCAATCAATTTTCCATCATAACTAATAGCAAAAGTATTAATAGTAAAATCTCTTCTTAATAAATCTTCTGCTAAATCTTTAGCCGGAACAATTTCAATAGGTTTATTTCTACGGTAACTTAACTCCTTTCTATAAGATGTAATATCATAGCAAACCCCATCACGTTCAATATGAAAAGCATAATACTGAGGAAAAGCAATCCCCTCTCCCTTAAACATTTCAATGATTTTATTTATTGGTGCATTTGTACAAATATCAATATCATCAGTTTCAATACCTAACAAATAATCTCTAACATATCCACCAACAACATATGCTTCATATCCGTTTTCAATTATTTTATCCATTATCTCTTTCATAACTTAATAATACCACAAAAAAGCCATTAAAAAAAGTCCTTATAGGACTTCTTTTATTAATTTAAAGCGTCTTTTAATTTGCTTCCAGCTTTAAATCCAGCAACAACTTTTGCAGGAATTTTAATAGTTTCTTTAGTTAATGGATTGATTCCTTCTCTAGCATCTCTTTTTTTAGCTGTGAAAGTTCCAAATCCAACTAATGCAACCTTTCCGTCTTTTTTAAGACCTTTTGTAATTCCTTCAATTGTAGCATCTAAAGCTCTTAAAGCATCAGCTTTAGTTAATCCGGCTGTAGCAGCAACGAATTCTACTAATTCAGTTTTACTCATCGTAAATTACCTCCCATTTTAACATCGTTTATTTTCTTGTTACGATGCTTACATACTAATTTTAGCATAACTACTTAAAAAGGCAAGCAAATTAATAATTTTTTTACGACAATTCGCCTAAAAATAAGGTTTTGTTTACAAAAAGCAAACAAAGTTTCAATAAAAAAAAAGATATGTAACCATATCTTTTATAACTCAGGTTTATCCCAAGAAGCAAATTTACACTTAGGAAAATTATTACATCCATAAAATATTTTTCCTTTTTTAGTTTTCTTTTCAATAATCATCCCATCACAATCAGGACACTTTCCGATTACTACAACTTCTTTTTCTTCTTGTTGAATATATTTACAATTAGGATAATTTGAACAAGCTACAAATTCACCATATCTACCCTTCTTCTTAACAAGAGGACTTTCACAATTAGGACAAGTTCCTAAAGACTCATCTATATCTTGTTTAATATATTTACAATTAGGATAATTTGAACAAGCCTCAAATTCACCATGCTTACTCTTCTTAATAACCATAGGACTATTACAATGAGGACAAATCTCACCAGTTTCTTGAGCAGGTGTCTTTACTACATTTTTAAGAGCTTCACTAATTAAAGATTCAAACTTTTCATAAAACGCTCTTAAAACACTCTTGTTATCAACCTTACCTTCAGCAATCTCATCAAGTTCTTTTTCCATATTAGCAGTATATTCAACATTAATAATATCACTAAAACCTTCTTGTAAAACATCAGTAACTTCAATTCCCAATTCTGTTGGAACAAACTTTTTATCTTCACTAACAACATAATCAGCATCAATATTAGTACTAATAATTGTTGCATATGTAGAAGGTCTACCAATACCAAGTTTCTCTAGTTCCTTAATTAATGAACTTTCAGTATATCTAGGTTCAGGTTTAGAAAAATGTTGTTCCTTAACAATTTCATTACTAATTAAACTTTCTACTCCAGTTAAATTTGGAAGAATTGTATCTTCACTACTATCATACGCTCCATAAATTTTTAAATAACCATCAAAAGTTAATACACTACCAGTAGCTTTGAATTCATAATTATTATTATCCAAAGTAATACTAGTAGAAAGTGTTTTAGCATTAGCCATCAAACTAGCCAAACTACGAGCATATATTAAACTATATAATTTATACTCATCAGCACTTAAATATTTTTTAATACTTTCTGGAGTTCTATAAGGACTAGTAACTCTTATACCTTCATGAGCATCTTGCATATTATCATTTTTCTTTTGTTGTTTAACAGCACCAACATATTCTTCACCATATGTTTCACGAATATATTTAAATGCATCATTAATAAATACAGGACTTAATCTTTCGCTATCAGTTCTCATATATGTAATTAAACCAACAGTTTCACTTCCAATATCAACTCCTTCGTATAACTTTTGAGCTAACATCATAGTTTTTTTAGAAGTAAATCTTAATCTATTAATAGCAGTTTGTTGAAGTGTACTAGTTTTAAAAGGCATAACACCAGTCTTAGGTTTCTCCTTTTGTTCAACATTAGATACAATAAATTTATCACCTAAATTAGATAACACTTCATTTGCATCATCTTCAGTAAATAATTCTAATTTCTTACCATTATATTTTTCACACTGAGCATCCATACCATCAAATTTAGCAGTAACTGTCCAAGATTCCTTAGGAACAAATGCTTCAATTTCACGTTCACGATCAACTATAAGTTTTAAAGCAACACTTTGTACTCTACCAGCATGTTTACCCAATGTTTTTCTACTAACAAAACCAGTACTTAATCTAAAACCTATAATTCTATCTAAAAAACGTCTTGTTTCTTGACTCTTAACTAAATTTTCATCAATATCTCTAGGATTATTAATTGAATCAAGAACTACATTTTTAGTAATTTCATTAAAAGTAACTCTTTGATAATTATGTTTACCTAAAACCTCTTTTAAATGCCAACTAATAGCTTCCCCTTCTCGGTCAGGGTCTGTCGCAAGAATTATATTTTCAGCTTCCTTAGCATACTTCTTTAAATTAGCTATATTTTTCTTTTGTCTAGCAATAGAAATATAATTAGGTTTAAAATCCTTATCAACATCAATTCCTAATCCATATTTACCACTAGTAGCTAAATCTCTAATATGCCCCATAGAAGCCATAACTTTATAATCACTACCTAAATATTTTTCAATAGTCTTACTTTTACTTGGACTTTCCACTATAACTAGATTTTTCATATATCACTTTCCCTCTTCATTACATAAGATTAAACATTAAATTTATTTTTGTCAAGCAATTTTTAAAAACTATACAATCCCAAAAA
>JAFQFT010000030.1 GCA_017398545.1 Bacilli bacterium
TTCACAATCTTCTTCAAAGTTTCCAATAGTTTCTTTAAAAATAAAATCCCCAGTAAATAATATATCATTCTTATCAAAATAGAAACTCACACTATCCATAGTATGACCAAATGTTTCTATAATTTTAAATTCAAAATTCCCTATTTTAATATCTCCTTTAGTTTTATAATCTACTAATTTTGCATCTGGAAAATTAGCTATTATTTCATCTAAAGCACCATCATGATCAAAATGATAATGTGTAATTAAAATTGCTTTAACTTTTAAATTTCTACTATTAACTTCTGTTAAAATACGTTTAGCTTCACTTCCAGGATCAACAATAACAGCATCAATACCATTATGTAGTATATAACAATTTTCTTTTAAAAAACCATTTACAATAGTTAAAACTTCTAGCATTTTAAATTTCCCTCCTCATCAAACATGTTAAGTAATTCATCTAGCTTATTTAATACCTTAAATCCATGACTCTCTAAATCTTTAGAAAAACGAATAGCAATACCACCATTATCTTCCCATTCAGTTAAATTACCAGAATAATCATCAACCAAAATAGCATCTTCTGAATGAACTACCTTAGTTTTAGATATCTCTTTAGGAACCATAATAATAGTAATGCATTTAAATTTACTTCTTAAATAGTTAACTTTAACACAACCCTCATCTAAACTATTAACATGTGTTAAAAAAGATATTTCAAATCTATTACTTTCAATTAATTTATTTATACAATTTATTGAATCATTTAAGATAAAATCATCATTAATAATAGTTCTAAAATCAAAAGTGGAAAAGAAAATCCCAATTTCTCTTTGATTAGAAGTATCTACACCACTCTTTTCAAGAGCAGAATATAAAGATGGAATAGTATCCATTACAACACCATCAAAATCAATATAAAGTCTTCTCATAATTAATTACCTCTCTTAAATTATACTATATAAAAATTCAAAAAAAAACTAGTTTCCTAGTTTTTTAAATTCATTAATTAGTAATTGTTAAATCATCAAGGCCACCAGTTAATCCACCAAATAATTGTGATATAAATAAAGTAATATCATCACTAAATGCCTTAAATGCAACATTACCTTCTAAACCTTGTTCTATTTTCAATTGATCAGCTTCACTTAATTCTGCCATCAACACAGCATCTTTAACATCTTTTTTATCAAGTTTTTCTAAATCTTCTACTTTAAATCCTAAAGTTATTTCAAAAGATTGTTCATCACTTTCAATATAAACTTTAAAATCTAATTTATTTTGTCCACCACTTATAGTAATAAGTGCAGTATCTTCTTTTTCATCAGTTGTAGTTGTATTTGTACTTGATGACTCTAAATCAAATCTAACATCAAATACAAATGTTTTTGAAACTTCATCAAATTTTAAATTTCCACTATATTCAGTAACTTCTTCATATTCTTCATCTTCAATTTTTACATCATATGTCCATGTAGAATCAGTTGTTTTTGAAAAATTCATAGTTGTAACTTCATTAAATCTCTTTTCTTCCCAACTATCATATACACTAACTGTTGATTTAAAACTTAACTTTAAGAAATCACCTGATATAAGTCCAGTATAAAATTCAACATCTATTGTATTATGATTCCCCTTTTCATAGTCATAATTTGTATAAAAATCAATTTGCTCTTTTAGTTTATCTTCTGTTGTTGCAACAGCAGTTTCATCAGGAAGAACACCATAATCTAAATCATCATATGCATGTACTCCATACACATCTAATTCATCAAGTGCTTTAATACCTTCTTCATTATTAAATGCATTTAATACATCAAGCATTAATTTAACATATCTTTCTTTATTGATTTTTAAA
>JAFQFT010000031.1 GCA_017398545.1 Bacilli bacterium
CAGCATTAAATTATACTACACCAGTTAAAAATGATGAAATTGCAGAAATGGTAGATATGCCATCTAAGTGGCTGAAATTAATAGAATTGGGATATACTTTTGCATAAAGTATAATTCTTTCATAAATTATTTTACACTACCAAATTTACCTCTGAATAATAAAAATCTTTTTTTATCCACTTGATATAATTATATCACTAAACACTTAAAAAGTCCATTAATACGGATAAGACTAAACATAAAAGTTCTACCTTCGCTTGGTAGGAACCTCTCCTTATTAATTACTATACTCCGCATGAGGTTAACTATTAACTCCCATCTAATTGGTACATCTTTGAAACTAAGTTCACAACAAAAAGAGCGATTTTCTTATTCTCTAAAAAATTATCCATTATGTCACCTTCTAATCTAGTGCCTATAGTATACTATAAAAAATGCTTTATTTTAAGTAATCGTTAAAAAGTTAAAACTTCAAACGTGTTCATTTATTATTTTTAGCTTGAAAAACAGTGCCTTAAAAAGAAAAAAAGCCCATACAGGGTAAATAAAAGTCGTAGCGTTGGGACTTGAACCCCTTAAAAAGAAAAAATCTTGATACTTTTAATTGTATCAAGATTAGTAGTCTCAAATGGCGCCTCAACAGGGACTTGAACCCCGGACCCCCTGATTAACAGTCAGATGCTCTAACCAACTGAGCTATTGAGGCATTCGTGATATTATTATACTACATCTTTTTATCTTTTGCAAATAATTAAATAATTTTTTATACATTAATGGTTAAATATTTTATATTATGATATATTAAAAGTGAGGTAATTTTATATGAAAAACAAACTATTATTTATAATATTAACAACACTAATCTTGTTATCAATTATCAGCTGTAAAAATAAAAATTATATTTATACAGAATATGATAATTATTATGAATATATTGATGTATCTTATGGGAAACATAAACGTCAAATTTTAGATTTTTATTTACCCAAAAATACATCAAATAAAGGTGTAATATTATTTATTCATGGTGGTTCATGGGTAAGTGGAGATAAAGAAGGTTATAGAAATGACTTAAAATATTGGTGTGAACAAAAAGGTTACGCAAGTTGTGCGATTAATTATCGTTATATAAGTGGTAATGCTAATTACAATGATATACTAGATGATATTACTAACAGTTTATCTAAAATAAAAGAAATTGCTGAAGAAAAAGGTATTACTTTAGAAAATCTACTTTTAACAGGACATTCTGCTGGTGCTCATTTATCACTTCTTTATGCATACAAAAACAAGGATTCATCACCAATTACACCTCAATGCGTTGTTAGTTATTGTGGCCCTACTGATTTAACAGATGAAAATTTTTATATTGATAATGAATTTAATGTAAAACTTGTATATCTTTTTAGTAATCTAACAGGAAAAACAATAACAGTAAAAAATCATACTAAGAAAAAAAATATTCTAAGTGCTGCATCACCTATTAATTATGTAACAAAGGATTCTGTTCCAACAATTATTTGTCATGGCACACTCGATGATATTGTTCCTTATACAAATGCAACACGTTTACAAGCTAAATTAAATGAATATAACGTTAAAAACATTCTTATAACTTTTCAAAATTCAGGACATGGTTTAGAAAATGATCCTGATGCATCAAATTATGCAAGTGTATTAATGCATGAATTTGTTGAACTATATCTAAAAAAAATCAGGAATTAAACATTCCTGATTTTTTTTATAATTTACATATAATTTCTTACAATAATGTAAACAAAATATACAATATAAATTGCAATGAATAAAATACCTTGCCATTTTTTAATCTTATAAGATTTAAATGCAAATAAAAATACCAATAAAACAGATACTATCATTACAATTACATCAACTAATTGTACTAATTCAAGTCCTACAGGACAAATCATTGATGCTGTACCTAATATTAATACAATATTAAATAAACTTGAACCAATTGCATTACCTATAGCAATATCATTTTCTCCCTTTTTAGCAGCAACCATTGATGTAACTAATTCAGGAAGTGAAGTACCAATTGCAACAATTGTTAAACCAACTAACATTTTACTCATACCAAGTGTTGTTGCAATTTCTGATGCATTATCTACTACAAAATCACCACCAACAATAATACCTGCAAGGCCCACCACAACTAGTATTAAATTTAACCACCAAGGCTTTTTCTTTTCATCATCTTTTTCTTCTTCTTGTGATGGATTTAATTTTGCTCTAATAATTAAATATACAGTATAGATAATAAATAAAGAGAAAATGACAATTCCTTCCCATAATTCAATTTGAAGTGGTGAAACAACAAATGCAAATACTAATAATAATGCATAAACTCCTAAAAGAATTGGAATATCTATTTTTTCAACTTCTTTAGATACAACTAGTGTTGTAAATAAAGCACTAGCACCAATTACAATTAATACATTAAATATATTAGAACCTATAACATTTCCAAAAGATAAATCAGTATTTAAAGCTAATGATGATTGAATACTAACACTTAATTCTGGAGCACTAGTTCCAATACTTACTAATGTTAAACCAATTATTAATGAAGGGATTTTTAAAAGTTTTGCAATATTAGAAGATCCTTCAACAAAAAAATCAGCACCTTTAATCATAAAAAACATACCTAATACTAAAAGTAATACATTTAAAATTATCATTTTTTCCTCCAAATATAATATTTTTTAATTTATAAATCTTAAAATCTACGTTTTAAAAAAACATTCCACTAATAAATATTTCTATTCCTATTATTGATAAAATAATACCCCCAATTAGAATTGCTTTATTTCCAAGTCTAGTTCCAAACTTTTTACCAACATAAACTGCACCTAAACAAATGCCAAAAGTTGTAACAGCAACACATCCAACACAAACTAAAGCTTCTAATAATTTATAATTAGAAATAGTGAATCCAACTGATAATGCATCAATAGATGTTGCAATAGCTTGTACGAATATAACCTTCAAAGTTAAACTTTTAACATCACATTCTTCTTCACCTTTAATACCATCATAAATCATCTTTCCACCTAAATAACCTAAAATAATTAAAGCTGCCCATGGTATTATCCAATCTATTTTAGTTAATATTTGACATCCAACTAAATACCCTATTAGAGGCATTGCCCCTTGGAATAAACCAAACATTATCGCAATAAATAAAGTTTTTCTAAATTTCATTTTAGGCTCGTTTAATCCATTTGCCATAGACACTGCACAAGCATCCATAGCTAAACCAATTCCTAAAAATATACTTGAAATTAATACTTTAATCATTTTCTACCTCTTTTTTAATTATACACAATAAAACGAGACTAATGCTAACGTTTTATCATTAGCATAAGTCTCGTTCTTTACAACTGTACCTGGATATTTTCCATGATGTAGATACAATAACTATTTCTAGTGAACTACTCCCTTATGTGAGTTCTAAAAATATTATAACATTTAATTGATAAAAAAGCAAACTTTATGATTTGATTTACCTTTTTAATATTATTTTAATATTATAATCACTTTGGAAATAAAAAAAGCTCCATAAAAGGAACAATACGAAAAATATATATTTACAAGCTATTGCTTGGAATTTTATCTAAAATGGTGATCCGTACGGGATTCGAACCCGTGAGTGCATGCGTGAAAGGCATGTGAGTTAAGCCGCTTCTCCAACGGACCATATATGGTGGATCCAAAGGGGCTCGAACCCTCGACCCCCTGCGTGCAAGGCAGGTGCTCTCCCAGCTGAGCTATAGACCCAGGTAAAAAAAATGGCGCCTCAACAGGGACTTGAACCCCGGACCCCCTGATTAACAGTCAGATGCTCTAACCAACTGAGCTATTGAGGCATATGTATATAGAAAGGAGCTGGCGACGCCCTATTTTTGCTGTTTCCAACTATCGTCGGCATTAGGGTGCTTAACTTCTGTGTTCGGCATGGGAACAGGTGTGTCCACCCCACCAATGTCACCAAACTCTCTTTCAAAATTGGATATTACTTTATCGCTAAAATTATTTATAAGGTAAAGTCCTCGTCCTATTAGTATCAGTCAACTCAACATGTCACCATGCTTACATCTCTGACCTATCAACCTCATCATCTCTAAGGGGACTTACTTACTTGCGTAACAGGAAATCTCATCTTAAGGGGGGCTTCACGCTTAGATGCTTTCAGCGTTTATCCCGTCCGAACGTAGCTACCCAGCAGTGGCCCTGGCAGGCCAACTGGTTCACCAGCGGTTCGTTCATTCTGGTCCTCTCGTACTAAGAACAACTCCCTTCAAATTTCCTACGCCCACGACAGATAGGGACCAAACTGTCTCACGACGTTTTGAAC
>JAFQFT010000032.1 GCA_017398545.1 Bacilli bacterium
CCTTTCTGTGTAGATTTCGCAAAAATATTATAACACAGGCTATTTATCTTTTTTTGTTTTAATACATAGAAAGATTTATAATAATAATTATATAAGTATAATATGGTAGTGATTATATAATTATCAAACTTTTACACTACCGTAAATTTTGAAAGGAGATTAATTATGAAAAAGAATTTTAAAAGTTTAGTATTTTTAATGATGATTGCTTTTTCTTTTGTTCTTACTGCTTGTAACGATCAACCAGTAATTTTGGATTCTCTTCAAAATGAATATGGTGTTGTTATTGAAGGCGGTAAATTTGAAGAAGGATCTACACTTGTTACTAATTCAGTAACTACAACATCAGACGAGGGAAAGGAAGTATTAGAAATTCTTTCTGCTCAAGATTATAACAAGGAAGGAAATATTTATATTTTTGATATTTATGTTTCAAAAGACGACAAAAAAATACAACCTGATGGGAAAGTTAAGGTAACTATTCCTATTACTGAAATTGATAGTGATAATTATTTTGTGTTTCATATAAAAGAGAATAACTCGGTTGAAAAACTTATTCCAACATTGTTAGAAGGACAAATTTCTTTTGAAACAAGTAGTTTTTCTTATTTTGCAATAGTTGAAGAAGCAATTAAAGAACATGTTCATAATTATGAATTAGTTGAAGGCGTTGATCCAAGTTGTATAAAAGAAGGAACTGTAGAACATTACCATTGCGATGAATGTGGTAAAAACTTCGACATGAATTATGGTGAAATTGAAGATTTAACTATCGAAAAATCAGATCATGAATATATATTTGTAGAAGAAATACCAGCAACATGTAAAAAAGAAGGAACTATAAAGCATTATCATTGTGATGTGTGTGGCAAAAACTTTGATATGAACTATGGTGAAATCGAAGATTTGACAATTGAAAAATCAGATCATGAATATGGATCAATGTACTGGGGAAAATCTCCTTCTTTCTGGGAAGATGGTAATATTGAATACTATTTCTGTGAAGAATGTGAAAAATATTTCGATGTAGATTATACTGAAGTAGAAAGTGTTGTTTTACCAAAATTATCTAGAAATATTTCTTTTTGTGTGAATGGAGTAGCGACACCTTTAGAAATAGTTGAAGAAAATGAATCACAAATTATTTGGACATTAGATAATCTTGATGTTACTAAAGGTGATGTAATTACAATTTGTGTATCTGATAATCCAAGTGTAACATATAATTATTTTGCTGAAGGAAATGTTAATACAGATGGTGTGATTATTACAACAGCACAAAATGTTAGTGTTCAAGCAATTGCTACACCTAATGGTATTATGTTATTTATTGATGGATATAAATACGAAGGTATTGTTATTGAAATAAATGGAGAACAATATCCAATGGGAAATGTTACTTATCCAGATGAAATAAACTCTTATATTTATGGATATGTTTATTTAGAACAAGGTGATGAATTTGTCATTATTGATAATCTAAACAATATTGTTTATGATTATGATGATTTAGATGAAAGTTATTTATGGGATACTTGGGATTTTCATCGTGGTGATGATGGTGAATTTGTAATTGATTATGCTACACGTTACGGAATTGAATTTGATTATGATGGAAATAAAAAGATATTTATTAATAAAGCATTTGAACCTGTTGATGGAAATAATTACGAAATAGTATTTGAAGATGAAACAATTGAATCAGTTCCATTAACAGAAATAAATATTCCATCTAATGATGAAACTTATGTAGAATTATTATGGTATGTTATTCATGAGGAAGTGATGAATAATGAAGATATTGTTTCATATATAAATGAACATGGATTATACGTTTATACAGATACAATTTATCTTGAAGCAGGAGTTAAATTTAATCTTAGAAATGTAACTAAAGACTATGTAATTAGTTCTGATAAACTTACTGAAGTTTATACACTTAATGATAATTTAACAAAAGAAGGAGATTATGTAAAAATCTTAACCAGCGGTTATTACGAGATTACTTATATGCCATGTGTTGATGGATTTATGCTAATGGATTCATATGTCGAAGAGACAGCTGATTTATTTATGTATCTTGATGGTGAATATGTACCATTAACGATTAATGAAGATAATACAGTAACATATGAAGGATTAGTAGCAGATACTAGCACAAATATTTCATTTATTAGTAATAACTATATGAATTATTATCCAATAACAATTGATAGCAATATAGATAGTTCAATTGCTTATGTATATGAATCAAGTGGAATAAGTCTTGTGTTCTTTAATAAAGCAGGAACATATGATTTAACATATAATGTTGAAACTGGTGTTCTTACAATTATCGATCAAAACCCAGAAGACCCTGGAGATTCATCAGTTGAGTATATGTATTTCTTAAGTGTTGTGAATTCTTCAAGTGACAATCAAACTTTATACTTCACAAGAACTCCAGATGAAAATAAGGAAGTTGTCATTAAGGATGCAACCTTAGATGCCAATTGCTATATAGCTTTCGGAGGCGTTGCCGTTGACGGAAGTGGTTCTACTGAAAATTATGGAGCATTATCTGACACTGATTCTTCGATTGCTGTGAGTTATGGAACATTTATTCTAGTTAAACAATCAGGAAAATATGATGTTTACTTTAATACTGAAACTAAAACAGCAAGATTAGTTTTAGTAGGAGAAATTGAAGTTGCTCCTTCAGTACCAAAAGATATTTATATAAGATATGATAATATATTAACTTTAGAAGAAAATCCTGATAATGAAAATGAATTATGTTACTTAGGTATAACAGTTGAAGCATGGGATGAATTTAAAGTTAGAGATGAAGATAGAACATATTTAAGTGATATTACAATTGTTGAAAGCCCAGAAGGCGTAGTTACAAATGGTACAACAATTACTTTCCAAGTAGGTATGACATTTAATTTTTATATTAATAAGACTACTCATGAAGTTAGAATTGTTATAGTAGAATAAATATCTAAATTGAAAATTGGACTATAAGTGTAACGCTTATAGTCCTTATCAATTAACTTTGGGTTCTATAATAAGATAATATTTTATTGGAATAAGCAATTCTTATTTATTTGAATAAGGGTACAAAAACTACCTAAAAGGGTACGGAAAAAATGAACCTTTTAACGATTACTCATTAAAGGGTACGGAATTGTATTAAAATAGGTAGTGTTTGCCATTTGAGACTACTAATCTTTATACAATTTAATGTATCGAGATTTTTTCTTTTTTAAGGGGTTCAAGTCCCAACGCTACGACTTTTATTTGCCCTGTATGGGCTTTTTTTCTTTTTAAGACACTGTTTTTCAAACTTAAAATAATAAGCGAACACGTTTGAAGTTTTAACTTTTTAACGATTACCTAACAAATTAACGTTTACTATAACAATTTAACGATTACCCTTACTTTTTAACGATTATGAATCTTTTAACGATTTACATATTAATGGTATAAATTAGACTTTTCTGGTATAATTATGTAGAGGAACGGTGATTATTATGTGTTTATTCAAAAGAAAGAAAAATGAGCAAATGATGATATCACGAATTAATGAGATTATAGCTGATAGTGGTTATCAATTAGTCTTATACAAAAAGGATTATAAGCATTTTGGTAATTCTATCATTAAATTTGTTTGCTCTGGAAAAATGAATATTAAGATAATTACTGATAGAAATGTAATAATATTTGATAATAAAACATATCCAATGTCATTGTTAGGTGATGTTACAAAGGTTAATAGAGATACACTCATTCTTAAGTTTATTGAAATAATTTTTAATATAGTAAAATCTGATGATTGGAGACTTACAGGTCAAGAAGGATATTTATTGTTTGCTAGGTTAAAAGAAGTTATTCCTTTAGAATATATCAACTCATTAGATGATCCAGAAATGTTTCATGAACATTGCAGTTTTTGTTGGGATAAAGTAGAAGAAAACAAAGATAAAAAACATTATTGCACTTTAGATAACTATCATTGGATATGCAATGAATGTTATAATGATTTTGAAAAAATGTTTAAATTCAACATAAAGGAGTAAATGAAATGACATATGATGGAAGGAATTAATAATCCATCTGTTCCTTATGATCAATTAGTAATAGATTTGAAAATAACTCGTAGAACTGTTTCAAGAATTTTTGTTTCATTAGTGGAAAAAGGATATATTGAAAGAATAGGAACTAATAAAAAAAGTTATTGGAAAATAATCAAATGAAAGATAAAATTAGAATTTGTAGGTGTGAATGATGAAAACTTTATATATGATTGGTGGCACTATGGGAGTTGGAAAAACAACTGTGTGCCAACAGCTCAAACAGGATTTACCGAATAGCGTATTTCTTGACGGAGATTGGTGCTGGGATGCA
>JAFQFT010000033.1 GCA_017398545.1 Bacilli bacterium
CCTAATATATTTCTTAGTTTCATAATATCTTGAGCTTTTAAATCATTAATTACTTTATATTTCATACAAATATCTCCTATAAAAATTTATTATTTGTCTTTAATACTGTTAATATTTAATTTAATTACATTTGTTTTATCAATTACTGCATTACCGTCTTTATCAAGAGAAATACCTTCAAATAATGCATATGCTTTTTCAGCTATGAATTTACCGCCAGTAATATTTACTTCAATATCTCCTGGATAGCCTTTATTTGATGTTAATGAAATAACTGCACCAGTATCTTCTGAACCATTATTATTTCCTAATGCTGGGTTTACTAATGTTCCAGTTGATTTTAATGTACCACCATATACATTTAAAGTACCAACTTTCATAGCAATTACTTCATTTGCTGTGATTTCACCACCATAAATATTAATATCTCCTATTTGTGGTTGATAAATTGCATTATTATCTTTATTTTCAATAACAGCACCTTCATAAATATTTATTGTTGTTCCACCATTATTTGGATTTCCGTTACCTTGGATAGCTGCATAGCCTGTATTATCTGTTGCTTTTAAAGTTCCATAAATGTTAAATACAGCTGAATCTTTTGTACCATTACCATTGAAATATAATGGATTATCTGCATATACTTTTACATTTTTTCCAATTGTAACTTCATATGTATTACCTTTTGCAATAATATCAATTTCACCAGTAATTGTAGCTAATTTTTCTTTACTGTTTTTAAATTCAACTTTGTAATTAGTATTTCCTGTATTATCACTGAAATTAAATGCTACTTTACTTGGATTATAAGTAATATCGTGTCCATTTAAGTCAATTGTAAGATTTTTATTAAATGATATTGTTTCAGTTAATTCAACATCTTGTACTAATTGAATTAAATCTCCATCTTTAGCAGCTTCTATTGCATCATTTAATGTTACATATAATGTATCATTTATAAATGCATCTGCCTTTATTTCATTTATAGTATAGTTTCCTGATAATGTAGTAGTTGTATCTACTAATGGTTTGTAGTCTGGTTTATGGAAATATAGTGTTTCAATATTACCTCCATTAATTGAAAGTTTTGCACTTGTTTGAAGCATTCCTTCAATTGTACCACCATTAATTATTAATTCACCACAATTATAAATTGTTCCTTCCTCTTGAGGATCAGCTGATGTAATTGTACCTCCGTTAATTGTTGTTTTTGATGCTTTTTCAAGGCTATCATAATGGAAATTATAAATTGCAGGTAAGCCTGTTATATGACCAGCATCAATTGTAAGTTCCCCATAGTTTCCTATTGCAATTTCACTATTGCTAGTTATTTTACCTGTTTTTTCTGTTGAAGTGTCAGTCACAATAAGTTTACCTTTTAATCCAACATAAATTAATCCATATACATCACTATAGTTATCTACTGATTTAATTTCAAATCCATTTAAATCTAATGTAAGTGATTTAGATATGCTTAATTTTGATGAAAGAGTTAGGTCACTTGTTAGTTTTAAAACATCATTTTCTTTTGCATTTTCTAACGTTGTTGTTAAATTGCTATCAGAATTTATTTCAATTTCTGCAGCATTTAAATTGTATGTAGTAAATACAAAAGCAAAAATGATGAATAAAA
>JAFQFT010000034.1 GCA_017398545.1 Bacilli bacterium
GTTCTAAATTAATAATAAACCCAAAAACCCCAAACTTATTTATAATAATAAAAAAACCTATAAGAAAAATTGGGGTTTAAGTAATAACCCCAAACATGTTTAAAGGTATAGCTTCACCCCAAACTAATTTATATAATCAATTAAAAAAACAGGTTCTCAATTGAACCTGTTTTCTATTATCTTGAGTTGTAATCTAGTATTCGATGACCTACAGCTGTTGCAACTGCTTCTGCTGCCGTGTTACTTGAAGGTAGTAACATAGCATGTAATGCTTCTTTATATGTTATGATATCTCCTCCATAGAAGTAGTATCCAGAACCACTTGTTAAATCGCTTTGATTAATCACAAAACTTTCATTTAAATCAGAAACAAAGTCAAGCATACAAATAGAAGTCATTACTTTTGTAACTGATGCAGGAGTTCTAATAGTAGTTATATCTTTTTCATATAAGATATTAAGTGGATAATCTGTATATGCAAGGGTATTATTTTTTGGAACTACGCAAACAATAGCACTTTTAGCGTCTACTTCACAATTACTATTATCTGCATTTTTATCATAATATTTAATCATTGCGGCATCTAACGCTTGTCTTGCTGAAGCAAATCTGTCACTTCCTGCACCTAAAACTACACATGCAAATAATCTTTCATCTGGTCCTTCAACAACGCATAGTAAATTCTTTTGTCCATCAACAGTACCTGTTTTACCACCAAATAGATAGTAATAGTCTTCTAAGCTCTTACCTGCAACTGTCGTAGAAATATTAACAGTTCTAGGGGATTTCCCATTAACTGTAATAGAATAGGTATCTTTATGCCAAGTTTCAACAATATCACTATAGCCACAAGCATATACTGCAAGCCTTAATAAATCGTATGCAGTAGTTTTATTATAGAAACCAGCAGCATCAATAAATGTAGTATTTTCCATACCAATTTCTTTGGCTTTTTTATTCATATAGGCCATGAATGTATCTTTTGCTTCTTTATTTGAATATTCATTGTTAAGGTCTCCAAGTAAATATGTTTTTTCTCTAATTACAATTTCTTCTCTAGAAGAAATTTCTACTTCACCTTTCCAAATCTTTAAATAACGTTCGTATAATTCATCTAGTTTTTCTTTAGATGGAATTGTATTAAATATCGATAAATCAACAACTACTGTGTCATCAATATAACCATCAAGATTAGCAGAAATTGCACTACCAATAAACACTTCATCACTTGATAATGTTTGAATATCACTCACTGTTATAAATCCATCTGTAGTGTTTTGAACAGTTGTGTTTTGATATTTTGTTGAATCAGCACCAAATACAATACCAAGATAACCTTGTTCATAACGTGTACAATTAACTTTAGCAGCAATATAGTATTTTCCACTATAAGATTTTCCTGATTTAACTTGTTGTGATGTTGTTCCTTCTACATACATTGCTTGTTTAGGTGTGAAATTAACTTTTGTTTGTAGTTTAGTAGTACCAGAATAGTTTGTGTATACATCAGTTTCAGTATAATATGAATCCATATTAAGTGGAGCAATATTATTTTCTTCAAATATTTCATAGAATGAATAATCTTCATATGCTATTTCTGAAAGTACCCCTGTTCTAATTGTGATTTCTTCAGGATATTCAACTACCAAGTAAATTTTATTATTAATTGTTTCAAGATGACTATTTAGTGTTTTATTAGTTTCTCGATCTACAATATCAACATTACCATCTTTATTAGTTATTGAAGATAACCATTCTTCTAAAGTTCCATTAAATCCACTTTTAACAGCAGATTCATAGATATTATTAAGATTAGTTCCTACTAAGCAATCGTCTTTTTCAGCATAGATTAAAGATAACCAATCTTGAATAGTTCCATTAAATCCTAAATTTACAGCAGATTGATATGCTGATTGTACTTCATTACTTAAACAATCTTGATTAATTGTATCAATTTTATTTATTAATGATAACCAGTCTTGAATTGAACCTGTAAATCCTTGTTCACAAGCTAAATCATATGCAGTTTTTACATCGTTGCCAGCATAATATGAACCAGTCTTTTCATTGTTAATGTACCAATAACCATCATCACCGATATAAATTGTAGTGTGATCTTTTGCTTGACAACTTGTAGTTAGACAAATTAAAATTGTAATAATTAAAATAAGATATTTTTTCATTTTCTCCTCCATTAATTTCTATTTATAGTATATCATAATCAATTTATTTTTTACATTTATATAATAACATTAAATCAAATATATTTAAATTCTTGATAAATAATGAAATAAATGGTAAAATAGTATTAAGGAGAATTTATTATGATAAATTTAAATAACAATATAGTTATAAAACAACTTTATGATCAAATTTCAGAACAACTTCTATTAGTATATACTAATATGGCAAAGAATCCAAGCTTTAACATGGATAAAAATGAGATATTAATTAGTTTTGATGCTTTTTTTCAAAGTATAATGATTAATGCTGTTTTACATAAAAGAAATTTTGAAGTTGGTGAAGTTAATTATATAAAGAACCTAGTTAAGTTTTCTGATTATTATAGTAAATACAATATTATTAGAGATACTTATCCTTCAAAAGAAGTTACAGATGAATTATACAAAGAAAGTACTGCATATATAAATCATGTTCCTGAGGTTGCAGCAATGAGCATTTTAGTAGATCGCGAGATTGAAAGTTCTATTTTAAAAAGTAAAATAACTTTTAGTAAAATGCTTTATAATTGTTTTGAAGAAGTTATTAAAATAATTATTGATGATACAGAGGATGCTTATGCAGAAAAGATTTTAACTCCATTAAAAGACTTTTTTGTTCGCCATCATGTATTGGAATTTGAATACAATGAATAAAGCAAAAGCTATTAAAATATTTATGGTTATTGTTGGAGTAATTATTGGTTTATTAATAATTGCTTTTATGGTGTTAAATCATTATATTTTTGATTTGGATTTTATTTATGTAGTTGGTATTTGTATATTGATATTAATTTTATGGATAATTATAAATTATGTTGGTATTAAAATTATAATGTTAAAAAAGTAAATACTTAAATAAAATTATCTATTTAAGTATTTTTTATTATAAAATAAATATTAAGGATGGATAAAATGTTTAATAAAATAAATGCTATTGAAATTGAGGGTAATGTAATTAAGTTATTTAAAAATGATTGTCCTATTGTTGTTTTTGGTGATATAAATCATCATAATGGTTTAACAGTAGCCTGGGGAACGTTAGGATGTTTATGGAGTAAGGAAATTGCATGTGTTTATGTAAAACCTACAAGGTATTCATTTGAATTTGCGAATAGTTGTGAATATTTTACTATTATGTGGTTTGATGATTTAAAAGATGATATTAATAAAGTATTTGGGTTTAAAAGTGGAAGAGATGTTAATAAAGAAGAACTTTGTAGTATAACTCCTATTGAATTAGATGGCGGGGTAGGATATGAAGAAGCTTCATTAATTATTGTTTGTAAAAAAATATATCAAAACCCAATTAATAAAGAGAATATTTTATCAAAAGAAGTTTTAGATAAACCTTTATATAAAGATGGATTGTTCCACTCAGAGTATTATGGTGAAATAATAAGCGTATATAAAAAGATTAATAATATTTAATAAATTATTGACTTTTTATTGTTTAATTACTATAATATATATAGTTATTTAAGATTTTATATAATATTATAATATAAGGAAATAATAATGAAAAAATATATTTTAACAATAGATCAAGGTACAACAAGTACTAGAAGTATTTTATTTGATAAAAAATCTAATATTGTATCAATTAGTCAAATGGAAATTGAACAAATTTGTCCAAATGATGGCTGGGTAGAACATAATCCAGTAGAGATTTGGATAAAAACTTGTCAAACTATTGAAAATGTTTTAAAACAAGCTAAAGTATCTGCAAAAGAAATAGCAGGGATTGCTATTACTAATCAACGTGAAACAACTATTTTATGGGATAAAGAAACAGGAACTCCTATTTATAATGCAGTTGTATGGCAAAGTAGACAAAGTCAAGAGATATGTGATGAGCTTATTGAAAAGGGGTATGAAGACCTTATTTTAACTAAAACAGGATTAGTAATCAATGCTTATTTTTCAGGGAGTAAGATTACATGGCTTTTGAATAATGTTGATGGTGCATATGAAAAAGCAGTTAATGGTAAGATTAAGTTTGGAACAATAGATAGTTATTTATTATGGAAACTTACTAATGGAACTGTTCATGCAACAGACTATACTAATGCATCTCGTACAATGATATATAATATTTATGATTTATGTTGGGATGATGAATTATTAAAACTTCTTAATATACCTAAATGTATTTTACCAGAAGTAAGAGACTCAAATGCTGTATTTGGTTACGCAACAGCACTTTGTGATATTGATGAAGATTTTAAAAATGTTCCTATAGCATCAATAATAGGAGATCAACAAGCATCACTATTTGGACAATGTTGTTTTGATAAAGGTGATGTTAAAAATACTTATGGTACTGGATGTTTTATGCTAATGAATACAAAAGATCCAATCAAAAATCCTACTCATGGATTATTATCAACGATTGCATGGGGACTAGATGGAAAATTAGAGTATGCATTAGAAGGATCAGTATTTATTGCTGGTGCTGGTGTTCAATGGTTAAGAGATAAAATGGAGTTTTTTGAAGAATCAAAAGATTGTGAAAAATCATTAAAAATAAAAAATCCAAGTGGTGGTGTATACATTGTTCCTGCTTTTGTAGGACTTGGAACACCATATTGGGATTCAGATGCAAGAGGAGCTATTTTTGGTATAACTAGAACTACAACAAAACATAATATTACAGCTGCTACAATTGAATCAATTGCTTATCAAACAAAAGATGTTCTTGATGTTATGGAAAAGTGTGGTAATATTAAAATTAAATCAATTGGTGTAGATGGTGGAGCATGTGTAAATAGTTATTTAATGCAATTTCAAGCTGATTTATTAAATGTTACACTTAAAAGACCTATTTGTAAAGAAACTACTGCACTTGGTGCAACTTATATTTGTGGATTAAAAGTTGGTTTATTTGAATCAAAAGAAGAAGTTAAAAACTTACATTTAATTGATTCAATATTTACTTCCTCAATGGATGAGGTACAAAGAGAAAAATTAGTTAGTGGTTGGAAAAAAGCAGTTAATGCTACACTACAATATAAATAAATAGAAAGGAAATTTTATATTATGGGATTTATTAGAAGACAATTATTAAAAGTTATTAAATGGGATGACCCAACTAAGGATACGATTGTTTATCGTTATCCAATGGAAGATCGTGATGAAATCATGAATGGATGTCAATTAATTGTTCAAGAAAGTCAAGTTGCATTACTTGTATCTGGTGGACAAATTGCTGATGTATATGGTCCTGGTGAACATAAGTTGACTACAAACAATATGCCAATTTTAACTCATCTTGCAAGTTGGAAATATGGTTTTGATTCTCCATTTAAAGCTGATGTGTATTATGTTAATACTAAGCAATTTATTAACATGAAATGGGGTACAGCTTCTAAGATTGCAATGCGTGATGATTATTTTGGTTTAATTAGAGTAGGTGCTCGCGGTACTTATTCATTCCAAGTAACAGATGCAGCACAATTTATGCGTGAAATATTTGGTACTAATAAAGATTATCGTACTTCTGCACTTGTAGAATATTTTAAGAGTATTATTGTTAGTAACTTTACTAAAGTTATAGGTGAAGCAAAAATTTCTGCAATTGATATTCCTGCTAAGTATATTGAAATTGGTGATTTAGTTAAAGTTGAAATTAGTGATGATTTTGATAAATTAGGTTTAACTTGTGCTGCTTTTTATGTTGAATCTGTTGTTTTACCAGATGTTGTTGAAGAGGCTATTGATAAGCGTGCATCAACTGGTGCTATGCATGGTGCTATTGATGATTATACTCGTATTCAAACTGCTGATGCGATAAGAGATGCTGCTCAAAATGAAGGTGGTGGTCTTGTTGGTGCAGGAGTAGGAATTGGTGTAGGTGCTGCAATTGGTCAAACTGTTGCAAATAGTTTAAATGGTAATCATAATGGAAATTCTAATCCAGTAACTGGTGCTTGTGCAGATTGTAATACACCACTTCCACAAGGAGCAAAATTCTGTCCTGGTTGTGGTAAACCTGTTGTAACAAATAGTTTCTGTACAAACTGTGGTAATCAAGTTCCACAAGGAGCAAAATTCTGTCCTAATTGTGGAAAACAAATTTAAGGTGATTTATGGATCATCAAGAAGAAATAATTGAGCAAGTTGATACCAATACCTATAAATGTCCTGAATGTGGAGCACCGATGAGGTACGATCCTACTACTAGTACACTTTTATGTGATTATTGTAATAGAATTATTAATCTTTCTAAAGAAACAAATGATGAAGAAGAAGACTTTTTTAAAGTAGGTGCTGATGATTTATCGTGGCAAAAAGAAACTCAAATAATTAAATGTGTAAATTGTGGTAGTGAAAATGTTGTATCAAAAAAAGAAATGAGTACTACTTGTCCATTTTGTGGCTCTAAACAAGTAGTAGCTTATGATGCAATCGCAGGTATCAAACCTAACCGTGTTATACCATTTAAACTATCACTTGAAGATGCTAAGACTCTTTATAAAAAAACTATTAAGAAAAAAATATTTGTTCCTAATAAAGTAAAGAAAATGTATTTAGAATTAGTTTTAAATGGTGTTTATATACCATCATGGACGTATGATAGTTCAACATTTTCAACTTATTCAGGTAGACTTGGTAAAAGATATACTGTTGTAGTAGGAAGTGGAAAAAATCGAAGAACTGAAACTAGAATTAGATGGTATTCAATTAGAGGGACAAAAATAGTTGATTTTGATGATATACTTGTTAATTCAGGTAAATCTTTATCACAATCTGATTTAAATAGTATTAGTCCGTATCAAACTAATGATTCGTTAGAATTTGAAGAAGGATATCTTGCAGGATTTCAAGCTGAACATTATTCTAAAGATGTTAAAACTGGGTTTAATGATGCTAAACACGTAATGGATCCTAGAATTAGAAGTGCTATTTTAAGTGGCTATCATTATGATGTAGTGGGAAGTTTAAATATTAAAACACATTATGATAAAATAACTTATAAATATGTATTATTACCTGTGTGGTTTGGCATATTAAATTATCATAAAAAAATGTACCGTTTTCTTATTAATGGCGAATCTGGTAAGATTAAAGCAAAATATCCTAAATCAATTGTTAAGATTTTAGCTTTAATATTTGGTATTATTATTGGTATAGTTTTACTAATGTATTTGGTTAGTAATTATGGATAAGAATTAAAGAATCTAAAACTTGTTTAGATTCTTTTTTCTTTGTTATCTTTAGATTCTTTTTTCTTTGTTATCTTTTTATTTACAAATATCGTATAAATTTGATATAATAAGATTAGGTGATTTATATGAAAAAAACAATAGAACAATATCTTGATGAGTTAATATTAAATATTAAAGAAGATAATAATCCAATCAATACAATATTTAAAAAGAATAATGATGTTGCGTCATGTAATTTCATAGCACGCTCAACAGGTGTTGTATCTGGTGTAAGTGTTGCACAATATATCTTTAAGAAATCAAATAACAAAATTGGGTTTAAAATCTTAAAAGATGATGGTGATTACGTTAATCGTGGTGATGTAATCTGTGTTATATCTGGACCAATTAATGAAATATTAAAAGTTCAAGAGTTGGCACTTAATTTTGTTAGGTACATGTCTGGTATTGCAAGCATCGTTGCTAAATTTAATTTAGAACTAGCTAATTTAGATACAGAGTTGTTATATTCAGGACATGCTGCACCAGGACTTGAAGAATTTGCATCTATGGCTTTTGTTCATGGTGGTGGAATCTTGCATGAAGAAAATAAAAACTATTGTGTTCTTACAAGTAACACAATAGCAAGATTTGAGTCAATTGATGATGCGATTAAGGCTGTAAAAGAAGTAGATAAGAGTATTAAACCAATTATTGAAGTAAATGATCAAGCTGAATTTGAAGATGCATTATTTTCAACTGCACCTGTAATTAGGTTAAATACTAGTAAAGAACAAGTAATTAAAAATTGTTCTATTATAAATAATGATAAGAAAATTCTTGAACTTCAATCAGAAGTAGAACTAAAACGTTTAAGACTTACTGCAAAATTAGGTTATAAATATATTATTATTCCATCTTTATCTGATGCCGCAAAATCACTTCCTGTTGACTTAAGTTTTTATAAGAGATTTAAAAAAGTTAAATAAGTTATTTTCTTTTTAAATTTACACCAATAATTCCACCAATAGATGCTGTTAATAAACTACATAAAGATTTAATTAGGTATGATGAATTATAAGTTTTAGTTATAAATTTAAATAATAAAATTATAAATATTAGGATTAATGAAATGAAAAATGAGTTCATTAATCCTTTTTCTTTAAATAATCTGCTTATATAAATCCCTAAAATAAAGAATATAAATATTGTTACAAATAAAGATATAATATTTAATGTTTTGTTAGATATTGAAGTATTTGTAAAATAAATAATTGAAGTATAAATTAAAGAAGAAATGCAAATACTTATAATAAAAAAGAGATATGATTTTGCAGTATTTTTTATAAATTGCATAATATCACCTATTTAATTATATTATGATGGAGTATTTTTTAGAATGGAAATTTATATAAATATAATAATTAGAACTCTAATTGGTTTTTTCAGTTTCTTTATTTTAATGAGATTTATGGGGAAAAGAGAAGTTGGACAATTAAGTTTATTTGATTTAATTATTATTTTAAGTATTGCAGATTTAATGGTTTTAGGAATAGATGGATTTGATGAGGATGTATTATATAGTATAATACCAATGTTAGTAGTTGCAGGAATTCAACGTATTATTGCTTTTTTATCTTTAAAATTTGCTAAGGTAAGAGATGTAATTGATGGTAAATCATCTTATATTGTTATTAATGGTAAAGTAAATGAAAATGAAATGAAAAAACAAAGATATAATATGGGAGATTTATATACACAATTAAGAGAATGTGGAATAAAATCAGTTCAAGAAGTAGAAATAGCAATTTTAGAAACTAGTGGAAAACTAAGTGTTTTTAAAAGGGAAGAAGATTTAGATGCAAGTCTTCCAGTTATAATTAGTGGACAAATTGATTACATATTATTGCACAGTCTTGGTAAAAATGAAAAGTGGTTAGAGGTTGAATTAAAAAAATCTAAATATGAATTAAAAGATATTCTTGGTGCTTGTATAATAAATAATAAATTAGATATTGTAAAAAAAATAAATTATAATGGTTGATGAACCATTATAATTTTTTTCTTAGAATTAAAGTAAAGAATAAAATGTTTAATATGATTACAATAATAATTGAAATCAAATAATTAATATTTAGATAATTCAATAATAAATATGAAAAGTATGTAAAAATAAATATTACTGTAATTATAAATAGTTTATAATATGAAATTGTTAATTTAGTTTTATTAATAATAATTGTTGTTAAAATAATTGAAGAAATAATAGATGAGAAAATTACAGAATAAAGAATTGAATAACAATTTATAATAGGAAAAAATGGTAAAACTAATATTAAAATTAATCGTAAAATATTATTAAAAATTGAATTATATAAGATGATTTTAACTTCACCCATTGCTTGAAGAATTGATGTGTTAATTACTTGTAAATAATAAAAAATAAATAATATTGCAACGTTTTTTGCAAGTTCTGCTCCAATAGTTGTTTTAAATAACAGCATCATTAACTCATCATGATAAATAAATATTGTTATTAAACAAATCGTTGCGGGGAAAAGTGTAGAAAAATATGCTTTTTTAAGATAATTGATTAACTTTTTAGCCTCTTTGTTTGCATAAGATTCTGAGATATGTGGGATGATAGCTGTTGATAAAGAAAAAGGTATAAAAGATATTATTGTTAATAATGGTATTGTATAGACATCGATCATAGTATAAATATTATGAATTGTTTCTGTTTGATAATTTAGATAAGTTAAAATAAAAGTATATAGAATAGGTTCTAGAAAATAAGATATGCTTCCTACCATTTTTGATAGGGTTAAAAATCCAGCTGTTTTAGTTATTATTTTTTGTTCACCTATAGTATTAGGGTAATGAATGATTTTCTTAATTTTTAAATTTATTAGACAATAAGTAATAGAAGCTAGTTCTCCTATAGATAAAGCTATATACAAAAATGATGTTGCAACAATAATGTTGTATTTAAGACCGATTAAAATACCTAATAAAGAAAAAGATGTTCTAAATATTTGTTCTAATAATAAAGAAGTAGAAGCCGTTTTAACATCTTTTATTCCATTAAAATATCCTCTTAGTGCATCACTTATACCTACAAGAGGTATTAAAAATACTCCCATAAAAAGTGGATAAAACAAGTCATTATCTTTTAGAAGATGTGTACTTATTGTTTTAATTGAGAGTAAATAAATTAGTATGCAAATAATAGATACAATTAATGAAGTTTTGATTCCTTTTTTTAGAATAATTTTAGGTGAATATTGTTTTGTTGCGAGTGCTTCTGATATAAGTTTAGATATTGTATTATTCATAGAAAATCCTGCAATATTGATAAATAATAGTAAAGTAGGATAACTTAATGCGTATTTACTCATTCCTTCAAATCCTAATGTTCTTGTTGTAACTATCTTTCCAACCATACCAATAATTTTTACAATGAAACTTGTAATTATAATAATAAGGGTGTTTTTTAATAACTTATTTAGCTTCATATTATCAACTTCCTTTTTTTAAATACTTACTAATTTTATGAAAAATCTTAATTGATTAGTCTTTTTACTTTAATTATATTTCAAAATTTGTTATAATATAATGTAAAGCAATTCAAAAAAGGGAGAAAAATTATGAATTATAAAGATTATATTGCGATAGTAGAAGATTTTCCAATTAAAGGTATTTCTTTTAAGGATATTACTCCAATACTTAAAAATGGAGAAGTGTTTAAATCAATAACAAAAGATATTGCAGAATTTGCTAAAAAAGTGGGCGCTAATGTTATTGTAGGACCTGAATCTCGTGGTTTTATTTTTGGTTGTCCTGTTGCTGTCGAATTAGGTTTAAGTTTTGTACCTATTCGTAAACCTGGAAAACTTCCTCGTGAAACTGTTAGTAAAGAATATTCATTAGAATACGGAACTAATACTTTATGTATCCATGCTGATGCACTAAGTAAAGGTGATAAAGTATTAATTATTGATGATTTACTTGCAACTGGTGGTACAATTGGTGCGGCAGTAGAATTAATTAATTCCCTTGGTGCAGATGTTGTTGGTTGTGCATTTGTTGTAGAACTTACTGAACTTAAAGGTAGAGAAAAACTAGGAGATGTTGAAGTTTTATCTTTAACTGAATATCCTTATTAAAATAAAAAATATCAGAAAGGTGGTGAAACTATGGATAAACCACATACAATAGAAGACATCTTAGAACTTGTAAGCAAATATTTAAATGAAGAAAATATTAAATTAATTGAAAAAGCTTATGAAGTTGCTAAATCATATCATGAAGGACAATATAGAAAATCTGGTGATCCATATATTCAACATCCTTTAGAGGTAGCTTATATTTTAGGAACATTAAATGCTGGCCCAAATACAATTTGTGCTGGTTTATTACATGATGTATTAGAAGATACAGATATGACTAAAGAAGAAATGGCTGCTGAATTTAATGATGAAGTAGCTGAAATAGTTGATGGTGTTACTAAAATAAGTAAACTTAAATATCGTACTAAAGAAAAAGCTCTTGCTCATAATCATGAAAAATTACTAATTGCAATGTCAAAAGACATTCGTGTAATTTTAGTAAAATTAGTAGATAGACTTCATAATATGCGTACGATTGACTTTCAACCTGAAGATAAACGTAAACGTATTGCAAAAGAAACATTAGATTTATATGCTCCACTTGCACATCGTTTAGGGATGTATCGTATTAAGGCTGAACTTGAAGATTTAAGTTTTAAAGCGATTGATCCAGAAACTTATTATGAAATAGCTGAAGAAATCCAATCTAAAAAGAGTGAACGAGAAGATGATATTGAAGAAATGAGAAAACTTCTTGTTGAAATGTTAGATAAAAATAGTATTAGTGGATATCTTATTAAAGGACGTATAAAAAATATTTATAGTATTTATAATAAAATGGTTACTAAGAGTAAACGTCTTGATGATATCTACGATTTACTTGCACTTCGTGTTATTGTAAATACTGTAGGGGACTGTTATCATGTTTTAGGTCTTATTCATAGTATATGGACACCGCTTCCTAAACGTTTTAAAGATTATATTGCTGTTCCTAAAACCAATCTTTATCAATCACTACATACTACTGTTGTAGGTGCTGGTGGTAAGATTTTTGAAGTACAAATTCGTACTTATGAAATGGATAATGTTGCAGAACTAGGGATTGCTGCTCACTGGGCATATAAGGAAGGTAGTGGTTATTCTTCTGAAAAAGAACAAAAAGAAATTGCTCAAAAGTTAAAATGGTATAAAGAACTTGGTTCTATTTTAGAAAGTTCTGAAGGTGGAGATCCACTTGATACATTAAAGGATGATATTTTCTCTGCAAGTGTTTATGTATTCACACCTACTGGTGATGTATATGATTTTCCAAATGGTTCTATGCCACTTGACTTTGCGTATCGTATTCACTCAGAAGTAGGTAATCGTGCTATTGGTGCAATTGTTAATGGTAAAATTGTTCCATTATCATATAAACTTCAAACTGGTGATGTTGTAGAAATTAAAACATCTAAAAGTAGTACAGGTCCGACTGAATCATGGTTAAAGTTGGTTAAAACTTCTCATGCCCGTAATAAGATTAAGACTTATATTAATAAAAAACAACGTGATACTTTTGTTGCAAATGGGCTTACAGAACTTGAAAAAGCTTGTAAATCAAAAGATTATGACATTAAATTAATTGATGAAAAAGTTATTAAAGAGTTTTTCTCTAAATTAAATATTAAAACATTTGAAGATTTATGCTGTGAAATAGGTAAAGGTACTATTTCTGCACTTGCTTGTATTAATCGTATTTTATGTATAACTGATGTAAAATTAGATGATGAAGCTGCATTAAAACAATATAGTGAAGATACAATATCTTCAAGAGAACATAAAGGTTCTAAAAATGGGTTTGGTGTTTATGTAGATGGTCTTCCAAAGGCTCAAGTTAAGCTTGGAAATTGTTGTCAACCTGTTTATGGTGATGTTATTTATGGATATATCTCAAAAGGTTATGGAATTGTAGTTCATCGTGAAGGTTGTCCTAATATGTTACGCTCTGATCAAGAACGTTTTATAAATGTTAAATGGGATTCAATGTTTAGTGGTAAAGTGTTTAGTACAACTTTAAAAGTATTTGCACGAGATCGTCGTAATTTAACTGCTGATATGATTAATACATTAAACTATTGTAATGTTACAATATTATCAGTTAGTTCATCTAAAACTAAAAATGAAGAATGTTTAGCTAAGTTTAAATTACAAGTTGGTAGTATAGAAGATTTGAATCGTGCAATTCTTGCACTAAATAAAATGCCAGAAATGTATTCTGTAGAAAGAATTTTTAAATAATATGAAAGTAGTAGTACAAAAAGTTTTAAGTGCATCATGCACTGTTGATAATAAAATAACAGGTAAAATTGATCAAGGATTTATGTTATTAGTTGGTTTTACTCACACTGATACAATTGAAAATGTTAAAAAGATGGCTAAAAAAATTGTTGGACTTAGAATCTTTGAAGATGAGTGTGGTAAAATGAACCTTAATATTAAAGATGTTAATGGTAAGATATTATCTATATCACAATTTACTTTATATGGTGATTGTAATAAAGGTAATAGACCATCATTTGTTAATAGTATGGCACCTGATGCTGCAAATAGTTTATATAATGAGTTTAATGAGATATTAAGAAACGAATATGAAATGGTTGTAGAAACTGGTATATTTGGTGCTCATATGATTCTTGATCCAATTTGTGATGGCCCTGTTACAATAGAATTGGAATTTTAAAAATGGAAAGAAAACTAATTTTAGATTTTATTGGACAAAATTATAATAGTTTATCCGATATTAAATTTAAACAAATAACTGTCTTTGTATATGGTAAAATCTATCAAAATGATTCGCTAGGAAATAAACTATTAGATGGTAATAAGTTATTTGCGTATGATGTAAAATTACCGAGAATTTATTTAAAAAAGTTTCCACTCGATAAAATGAATGATGGTATGCTTGCTTTGGCAGGTGATATAAACCAAATGACAGTTTTTAATAAAAGTGATTTTAATTTTGAATTAGAAGAAGTATATTCAGGTAAAGATATTAGAGATTTAAATTTTGATTATTTATATTTATATCCTGTAATTAAAGATGATTTAAAAATTGGTGCTATTTTAATTTATGCAGAAAATCTTGTAAAAGATTTTAAAATCACACAAAATTCAGTTACATTATTATTTAATGGTTTAAGTGAATTAGAAGTAGTAAATTTTCAGCAAAATATAATTAATGCATTATTAGATGAACAAAATTTGTATTATATAGTTGGTCAAACTGATAATAAGTATGTATACTTATCCGATCGTTTATGTGATAAGTTTAAACTAAAAAATCCTGCTTTATTAGATAATGAACTAATAACTAGTTTTACTAAACATCATATGGTAAAACATGCAAAATTAAAGTTTCCATTTGAAGATTATTTTGTTTATTCAGTAAATAAAAAAGATTTTGATGATATTAAAGATAATTATTTACATATTAGTTCTTTAAATCAAGTTGAATTAAATGAGGAATTTACTTTAATTATTGTTGATTATAGTCAACATACTGATGATTTTATTAGTTTTATAAATAAACTTAACTTAACTGATAAATACTATGTTTGTGCTTGTGAAGATGGTTTTTATGTTCTTGCGATTAATAAAAAAATTAAAAAGACAATTATTAAACAAATGCTTGCGGGAATAGATAGTTTTTATATTACACTACACGCTCCTAATGAAGTGAATAATAAAATGGACTTTTCTAAGATTGTTAAGTATTTAAAAGAAGTAAGACCTAATGAGTTTTTATATCATGAGTATTTAACTTTTATTAATTATTTATGTCAAGATTCATTAGAACTTAATAAAAATAAACATAGTAAACGTATCGTTTTATCTTCAACTAATAAAGATTTAAAATATCCATTATTAAATTATGTATCTAAGGGCTTTAAATATTTAGAAAATAGTTTAGAATATGAAAGAATAACTGTTAATAAACTTAATAAGTATATTAAAGATCCTAAAAGTGGATGTTATGTAGGACTTGAAAGCATTAGTTTATTAAAAAGAAAATTAATAGAAATATATAAAAAATATCAAAATAAACAAATACCTTTATCAATAATTGTTCACTATAATAAAGATACTAAAAAAGAAGATCTTTATAATGCGCTTAGTTTATTTAAATTATATGGTATAAAAGCTTATGCTGATAGTAGTATCTTTTTAAATTTAAATGTTATTGATACAATGGAATTGTTTGATGGATGTTATGTTCATAAAGATGAGTTTAGTGGACTTATGAAGTCAAATAATAAGTTTATTAATATGTTTGTTACATATTTTTACAATGAATCTAAGTTAATAATTTTTGAACAAAGTGAAAATGAAGAATATAATAATCGTTATGAAGATGAATCTATTTATTTTGTAAAAGAAAGTGAAGGATAATATTATGCAAGATAATTCAAAAAAAATATTTGATTTTATTAAATCATTGTTTTTACCACGTAAAATGGCAAGACATATGAATATGCGTTTTGTCTTATCATTATTAATTTTAATTATTGCTTCTTGTTTAAACATTGTTACATCAAATACTAGAGCTGGAAAAGATACAGAAAAAGCTTTAGAATTTCCTAGTTTATTTGAAGAATTGCCAGATGATTTAGTTCTTACAGAAATGACTACTAATGAACCTATGACTAGGCTTACAGTTGAAGAAGCAAATGGTAGTATAGAAGTAACTGTTGATGGCGTAGTTCAAAAAATAGAAAGTTTAAGTAAATACTTAAAAGCTGATAAAAATGGTGTATATCATGGTGTTTATGAATCTAATGAAAAAGTTATGGATGTAACAATTGTAGTAGATGATGAAACATATTCAATTGATGGTACTATTGATAAACCTGTTTATATTGACTTTTTTGATATAGAAGGTTATTTGCAACAAGAAAAGAAAGAAAATACTGAATATGTACTTTATGTACTAACACTTGATAATTTCTTCTATTTGTTTAATTTAGATCAAATTGAAGATGGAAAAAGTACTAAAGCTCCGACAAATAGTGTTATGTTTGAGACTAATGATTCTGGGGAGTTAAAGTATTATTTACCAAAAGATGAAAGTGAACTTTCATTAAATCAATATGGTGATTTTGATACTACAAAATGGACAAGAATTGCAACAAGTAGTGATGAAATTGATTTTGTAGCAACAGAAGACTATTTTAATACTTTAAATTTAAGTATTTCATTTGATCAATATCGCGAAATGACTAGTACTATTAAACCTGCTTATCGTCATTTAAAGAATTTAACTAATACTTTATATGGTGGTGCAATCTATTATAGTAGTTTAGAATCTAATGGATTAGATTTTGGAATTTTTAATACATCATTTAATACTTTCCAAAAAGATTTAAAGAATGCAGTAATTGTTTATAATGCTGGTTTATTAAAAACAACTAGTTTAATGATATCAGTTGCGATTACTTTATTATTCCCATTACTTTTATCTGCGATTACTTGGATAATGTCTAGAAGTTTCTTTATGAATAAGTTCCGTCAATATTATGCAATTTGTTCATTATGTTTTGCAATGACTACAATTATTGCGTTAATTGCTGGATTCTTTGTAAATTATGCTGAAATTGCATTTGCACTTTTAGTTATCGCAAGTGTTTATTATATAGTTGCTACATTTAGAATTAATACAATGGAAGATGACAACAATAAAGATAATAATAAAGATAAAAATAGTGATACAAAAGAACCAATTAAGTATTCTAAAATTTCAGATGATACTACCATTATTGGTTAAAATTTAAGCATATTTAAAAATTTCCTTCATACAATTTATTAGGTATGGAGGTTATTTTATGAAAAAGAATCAAATTGCATTATTATGTTTAACGGCTGTTGTTATGCTTGCTGTATGGTATATTAAATCGCCACTTAATTCTGTTCCTAGTGATGATAATACTGTAACTGTTGGTGGTAATTCTACAAGACTTGATGCTTTAAAAGAAATGAGGGAAGCATTAAGAGTAGAACGTAGTTTGGAAGTTGCTGCACTTGATAGTATTATTGCTAGCGAATCTAGTACTATTGCAGAAAAGAATACAGCTATTAATGAAAAACAAACAATTTCAGATTTAACAGAAAAAGAAGTACTAATGGAACTATCCATCATTAATTTAGGATATACAGATGCTTTTGTTCATCATACAACTGATGGAGTTGAAGTTTTAGTTGTTGCTGATGCTCTTTCTGAAACTGAAGTTATTCAAATAATGAATTTAACATATAGTAGTTTTACAACAGAAACTGTAATTGTAACGTATAAAGCTGCTAGTGAATTTAAATAAAAAATACACAGAATTAATCTGTGTGTTTTTCTGTGTTAATGGAGAAATATATGAATTATTTTAAATATACTATTAAAAATAAAGAAACAGGTAAAAATTTAAAAGAATGGTTAAAATCATTTAATCTTGCTAAAAATAAAATTAACTATTTAATTGATAATAAATGTATTACTATTAATGATGAACTAGTATTTAAAAGAGAGTTTATTTTAAAAGAGAATGATAAAGTAGTAATTGATGTTTCAAATTATGAACAAATTGATTACTTACCTTTGAGATTTAATTTAGATATTGTTTATGAGGATGATTATATTTTAGTTGTTAATAAGCCTAGTGGAGTAATTATTTATCCTGAAAATAAAGAGTTATCAAATACAATGGCTAATTATATTGCGTATTATTATACAAAAACAAATCAAAATAGAACAATTAGACATGTTCATAGATTAGATACTGATACAACTGGGTGTTTAGTTTACGCAAAAGATATTTTAACGCATAGTTATTTGTCGAATTTATTTGAAAATAGTAATGTTAAAAAGGAATATAATGCATTAGTATATGGTATAATAGAGAAAAGCGGAAAAATAGATACATCAATTGGGAGAAATCGTCATAATAATTCTATGATTACTACACCAAATGGTTTGAATGCCCTTACGCTTTATAAACCTCTTAATTATATTAATAATAATACTTTGTTGAATGTAGAAATTAAAACAGGTAGAACTCATCAAATTAGAGTACATATGGCTTCTATTAAGCATCCTTTATTAGGCGATACAATATATGGAAAAAAAGATGAATATAAACGTGTAATGTTACATTGCAGTCATATTGGTTTTATTCATCCGGTTTATAAATATTGGGTAGATTTTTTTGCAGAAATTCCACAAGATATGAAATATATAATAGGAGATAACAATGAAAATATTTAGTAAAATTATAAAAACTATTTGTATTATGTTTACTTTAGTTGTATTATTTACATTATATGGATGTGATACTACAACTCCACAAACAAATCAATTACAAACACCATCATTTACAACAGTTACAAAAGACAAAAATGTTGTAGTATTTATTGAAACTGTATTTAATTCAGATAATTATCATATTTATGTATATCAAGATGATGCTATTAAAAATAAATTTAATGTAACATCAGAAGAAGCAATTATGGGATATACTGTTTACTTAGGTTATGGTGAGTTTGAACTTGCAGTTCAAGCAGTAAGTAATTCTGATAATTACAGTAATTCTTTAGTTTCAAAGCGTAAAACTATAAAATTAACAGAAACTATAAAACCTCATGAACATGTTTTTGTGGATGGAATTTGTGAATGTGGAGAAGCTGATCCTAATTATAATTTACCTAATGTATTTTCTATTTCATATGTTTTAAACGATGGAGTTTTACCAAGTAATGCTCCAAGAAGTTATACAGAAGGTGAAACTGTATTCTTAGTTGAAGCAACTAAAGACAATTATGAATTTGATGGATGGTACTTAAAGAGTGATTTTAGTGGGGAAAGTATATCAGTTATTTCAAATAAAACAACTGGTGATATTACACTATATGCTAAATGGAAAAGTAATGATGTAGAATATACTGGTTATTATGCTGATGCAAACGATTTAATTGGAACTAATCTTAAAAAAGCATTAAGAACAATTATTTCAACTGGGGTAAGTCCTACTTCATATAGCGATTTAAAATCAAAACTTCCATATACAGATGCATCCCTTACTGATTCATCAAAGATGAAACTACTATATTCTAATCATTTAGTAAATGCTAAATGGGATGATACTGCAACTTGGAATAGAGAACATGTATGGCCTAAGAGTAAAGGTTGGTTTGATAATTCAGGTGCGGGTAGTGATATTCATCATATTAGACCTGAAAATACAAATGTTAATAGTGTTCGTGGTAATTTAGCATTTGGTGAAGTTAGTAATGGTACAGCAGTTAAGTGTTGTGGAGAAATCATTGCATATAAAAATAGTTCATATTTTGAACCATTTGATGAATTTAAAGGTGATTGTGCTAGAATTATTTTCTATGTATTAGTAAGATATTCACAATCTGATTCTTATAATGTTACTAATGTTGCACAATCTATGCAAATGTTACTAGATTGGCATGAAGCAGATCCTGTTGATGAATTTGAACTTCAAAGAAACGAAAGATGTTATAGTGTTCAAAAGAATCGTAATCCATTTATTGATCATCCAGAATTTGCTGATATGATTTGGGGCTAAAAAATATACCGTAAGATAAAACTTACGGTATTTTCTTATTTTATGTTTGTTGCTTCAATCATAATATTACACATCTTTTCAATAAATTCATTAGGGTTTTCCACCTTAAATCCTTCTAAAAGAAGTGCTTGATTTAATAATACTGATGCGTAATCAGTTAATTTAGATTTATCATCTTGAATATTTTCTAATACTTTGAAGATTGGATGATTTGGATTAATTTCTAGAATTCTTTCAGCTTTAATATTTGATCCATTTGGAAGATCATTCATTACTCTTTCCATTTCAAAGCTAATTCCATCACCGCTTACTAAACATACAGGAGATTCTGTAAGACGCGTAGAAATAACAACATCTTTAACTTTTCCGCTAAGTGCAGTTTTGATTTTTGTAAGTAAGTCTTGTTTTTCATCTGCAAGTTTCTTTGCAGATTCTTTTTCTTCATCCGAAAGTAGATCTAAATCGCCTTGATTAACTGACTTAAATTCTATATCATCGAATTTTTGAAGAATTTGTAGGACAAATTCATCAACTTCCTCAGTAAGAAGAAGAACGTCAAATTCTTTTTTCTTTAATGCATCCATTTGAGGCATTGACATTAAGTCTTCTTTAGTTTCTGCTGAAGCAAAGTAAATATATTTTTGACCTTCTTTCATTTCACGTACATAATCTTCTAATGAAATTAAAGTATCAGATTTTAATGTTTTATACATTAATAATCCTTTTAATAAATCATTCTTTTCGCCATAGCTGTTGTAGATTCCAAATTTTAAGTTAATACCAAGTGCTTCAAAGAATTCTTTATAAATTTCAGGTTCATCGTTTTGTAATTCTTGTAAATGTTTAATAACTTTCTTTTCAAGATTAGTTGCGATTTTAGTAAGCTGTTTGTCTTGTTGTAGCATTTCACGACTGATATTTAGTGATAAATCACTTGAATCAACAATACCTTTAATAAATCTTAAATAATCAGGAAGAAGTTCTTTACATTTATCCATAATAAATACACCTTTAGTATAAAGTTGTAATCCTTTTTCATATTTATTTGAATAAAGATCATAAGGTGCTTTTTTAGGAATGAATAAAAGGGCTGTATATGTAATGTTACCTTCTACTGAATATTGATAGTAATCTAGTGGATCTAAATAATCATAAAATTTATTTTTATAGAATTCATTAATTTCTTCACGAGTTACATCATTTTTGTTTTTCTTCCATACTGGAATCATTGAGTTAAGTGTTTCTGTAGAAATAGTTTCTACATATTCATCAGTAGGATTTCCATCATCATCTAATTTTGGTTGTTCAGTAACACATTCCATCATAATTGGATAACGAATAAAGTCTGAATATTTTTTAACTAATGTTTTGATAGTAAATTGATCTAAATATTCATCAAAGTTATTATCTTCAGTATTTTCTCTTAAATGAAGTGTAATTGTAGTACCGATAGTAGTTTTATCACTTTCTTCTAAGCTATATTCTTCAATACCATCAGATGTAAAACGGTAACTTATTTCACTGTATGGTGATAAAGTGTTTACTTCTACAAAGTCAGCTACTAGATAAGAAGAATAAAAACCTACCCCAAATTGACCTATAATTTCTCTTTCGTCTTCAGGAGAAACATTTTCATGTTCTAATTTTTCTTGGAATTCTTTAGAACCAGATTTTGCAATAGTACCAAGATGATTAATAAGTTCATCTTTAGTCATACCAATACCATTATCGCTAATTGTAATTGTTCTATTTTCTTTATCAATGCTTAGTTCAATTTTATAATCATTTCTTTTTTCTAACGTTTCATCAGTTAAAGATAAATAATGATATTTATCAATAGCATCACTTGCGTTTGCGATTAATTCTCTTAAGAAGATTTCTTTATTTGTATAAATTGAATTAATCATTAAGTTTAATAATCTTTTAGTTTCAGTTTTAAATTGTTTTACTTCACTCATAATTATTTCCTTTCTAATTTATATTTTATATACTTTAATTATACTATTTTTATTTTATTTGTCAAGTAGTTTAATTAAAAAATTAGCACTCTTAATTAAAGAGTGCTAATTTAAATGCTTATTAGTGAAATCTGTAACAATTTGTTTATATTTTTCTTTATCAAAAATATAACTTAATCCGTGAACATCACATTTAAAGGTATGAAATTCGATATCAGGATTAGCTTTTTTAATTTTTACACTCATTTCATATGGAACAAAATCATCTTCATCTCCATGAATCAAAAGAATTGGCACTTTAGCATTAGGTACTGCTTTAACAGCAGAAGATGCGTGGATATCAAATTTACCAAAAAGACGAGCAGATAGAGGTAAAAACCATTTTACAAGAAATAATGGATATTTTTTTTCGATTGTAACATGTGCAATGATGTCAACACATGATGAGAATGGACAATCTGCAATTACTAATTTTACATTGCTTGGAAGATTTAGTTCTGATGCCATTAAAACTGTTGCAGCCCCCATTGAGATACCCATTAAACTAATTGAGGTGTCTTTTCCGAAACGATTATTTAAATAATCTATCCATGATAATACATCAAATCTTTCAACTATACCAAAACTTATTATGTGACCATCACTTTCACCATGTGCTCTATGATCAATCAATAAGACATTATGACCATTTTCTAAAGATAAATTGATTCCACCACTAAAATCCTTAAGACCATAACTTTTATATCCATGAACTAAAATGTCAAACGGGGCCTTTGGATCCTTCATGTATAGTCTAGCGGATAATGTTAAACCATCATGAGATTTTATAGTTACTTTCTCATATGGAAGAGCCATTGCTTTATTAATTAGTGCAACAAGTGTTGCACGATATGGTTTCATTACTTCGTAGTCAAGATAATCTAGTGAATGCTTTGGTTTTTTTTGATTAAAGTAAAAACTCATTCGGTATATTATATATAGTATAATTATAATAGTAATAATTAAAAATAGTAAAATACCTAAAATAATTATAGCAATTATTAATGGAGTGCTCATTTTTATCTCCTTTCTTTATTGTATTATAATACTTTTTAAATTTTAATAACTGAACAAAAAGTGTTTAATGTTATAAAGTATAAATTGAACTTTTATCAATTCTTATCTTTATTAGAAAGTTCAAGTAAAACCAGAGTTGAATATACAGCAATTTCAAGAAATAGAATCGCATGAAATACAGGATTCACCAAATTATTAAGTGAATTTTTCTCACAATATATATAGAGAATAAAATCAATTAGTACCATTGCTGCTAATAATATTAAATATTTACTTTTTTACTCATAATATAATATAATATAATATCTCCTTTACTTTAGTAATTTTAATTTATATACACTTTTATTATACACTAAAATCAATTTTATGTCCACCATTATCTCTTACATGTTAGAGTCCCTTTGGAACTAAAGGTTAGAATCCCCACAAAAGTAGGTTCGAGTCCGTGACTAGTCTCCTTGGTTATTATAAACAAAAAGTGTTGTGTTTATGAAAAAAAAGATGGTATTCTAAACAAAAACGATTAGAATATCCTATAAAATTAATAATTAGCCCTCTTATCAAAAGACTAATAGATTTCTTAAAATGTGTGTAGCGGACGAAATGTTGGATATTAAGGTTTTACTGAAAAAAATGTTTCATATTGCATCTTTTTATTTATCAATATAATTTTATTAATAAGCTATAAGTCTTTTATTTCATAAACGAAAAAAAGGAACTAGCATGTATTTACACTAGTTCCTATATTTTTTATTTAATTCTATAATAACTTATATTTTTGCCTTTGCCTATTCTAGCGATTTCTTCTAATTCCACTAATTTTCTTAATGATCCTTCTATAGAACTAATACTTAGTGCTGGACACAATTCCTTAATATCTTGTTTTTTAAATTTTCCAATTTTAATATATGTAGCTTCTCTTACTGTTTCTAAAGCAGATTTTTTAGTTTCAATTAATTTAAATCTTTCTTCAAAATCTTTATACGCTGAAAGAATGGTCCCTAAAATATATTTAATGAATGGAACTTTATTATCATTACCATTATGCCAATTATGTTGTGAATCATTTAATGAAGCATAGTATAGGTCTTTATTTTTTGCAATTTTTGCTTCAAGGGAAATATACTTACCTACATAAAATCCACATCTATATAATAATAATGTTGTAAGTAGTCTACTCATTCTACCATTTCCATCATTAAATGGGTGAATACATAAAAAATCATGAATAAATGTTGGAATAGCAATTAATGGTTCTACTTCCATATTACCAATTACTCTATTATACTCATTACAAATATTTTCAAGTGCAATAGGTGTATCGGTAGGACTTAGTGGAGTGAACAATGTTTCTACATGTCCATCTGGATATGTTGCACTAATATAATTTTGAACTGTTTTAGTTTTTCCTGCAATGGGGTTATTCATGTGACTATATAATATTTTATGAAGTTGTAAGATGTAATTCTTTGTAATTGGAATTGCATCAAAGCTTTCATGAATAATATTTAGTACATCTCTATACCCTGCTATTTCTTGCTCATTTCTATTTTTTGGAGTTGTTTTTTCAGTAACTAGTTGTTTAATTCTCGTATTAGTAGTTACAATACCTTCAATAGCATTTGATGCTTCAGTACTTTGTATTTTTGCTATTTCAACAAGTTTTTCTAATTGTTCCGGTCTTTGCTTTAAATACATTTCTTGTTTCCCTGCTTCTTTATATATAGCAGCAATTAAAGAAAGTATCTCTGAATCCCATTTTTCTTCTTTAATTACAGAATAATTAAAAACTCTCATAATCTTACCCTCCAAACTATTCCCTTAAATTATAGCATAAAATAAGGTAATAGTCAATTAATTAAGGTTATTTTTTATATTAGTTTTAGTATTATTATATAACATTTCTAAAAAAATATGTAACAATAAAGAAAATACAAGGTTGGAATCTGACTATGCTTACTGTGTGTGTTGATCATGAATGATACTTATTTTCTTTCAACAATATATGGATTATCTAATATCTTATCTTCTTTTCCTTCATACTTGCCAAACATTTCATCAAAAACATTATAAATTACCTCTTTATTAAAAGTTATTTTTTCTTTAATTTTAAACTCTCCAACTTCAATCTCTCCTAATGGATTTACGCCTTCAAAATTATACATAATATAAAGATAATTATAAATGTCAGTAGATATTTTTGTATATCGCTTATAAACTATTTGAGTATGATCCACCTTATATTCTATATAATCATTTTCATTACCAAAAGATACGCAAATATTTCTACCATAAAATTTATCTCTATCGTCAAAACTTATTAAATATCTTTTATTTTTGTAATAATGTGCTACAAAATGAACATCTAGATGATTATGGACATATTCAAAAATATCTGTTAACATATTATCACTATTATAGTGTTTTTTTAGATAACAATGAGTCCCTTTTCTAAGTTTAGGTTGTTCTTTAATTTTATATTGTTGCATTTTATACTTGGTATATAAACCTTCAAACCTACCTGTTTGTAAATCCATCAAATTTCTCATATAAATAATTTTATCATTAGAGTAATCTCTTTTTTCATATTTATAATTTTCTATTACGCTTAATGTATCATTAAATAGTTCTAATAAATATGTTTTAATATCATCGTTTAAATCAAATTTACTTTTCCATCTCATTTTATCAATACCTCACACTAATATTATACACTAAATTCTATTTTATTACCACCATTATCTTTTACAGGTTCGAGTCCGTGGTCAGTCTTTTTATGTGTTTAAATCAAAATGTTTCATAAATGCATAAGAAAATAAGGTATTCTAACCATATTTGGCTAAAATACCCTATATAATTAAAAAAAGTAAGCCTTACTTAGTGAAGTGAACCCCATTTAGTTCACACATATAATAAGCCTATTCCTCTTTATGATATAATAATGTCATAAGGAGGTTTTTTTATGGCAAGAAAAGGAGTTAAACATAATAAATATGAAATTGAATTTATAAAAGCAGTATTAGAAGAATATTACTCCGGTCAAGGAGGTTTTACTTTTTTATCAAAAAAATACAATATCCCCATAAAAACAATTAAAGGATGGGTTTACCGAACTAACAAAGGAATTGATATTTATATAAATAAACAAAACAACGTTCGTGGAAGACCAAAAAATGACGAAATAGATTATAAAGAAAGATATGAAATATTAAAAAAATACCTAGCCTTCATAAAAGCACGACGAGAGAAAAAATAATTTTTATTAATCTATATTTAAATGTATATAGTTTAAGTACTATGTGTGAAGTGTTAGAAATCTCTAAAAGAACATATTACAAATACAGAAATGTAGAAGATAAAGATTATTATGATTATTTAATTATTAAAGAAATATTTGATGAATCTAAATGTACTTATGGATATCGTAGGGTATGTGAAGGCATAAAAATTAAATATGGTGTAATATTTAATCATAAAAAAGTATTAAGAATAATGAATAAATATAATTTAAAACCGGAATATGTAAAAAGATTACATCCGAACACCTATAAGCGTATAGAAGAAAATGTAAAGCCAAATATAGTAAACAGAGATTTTAATGTTGATCATCCAAATAAAATATGGGTAACTGATATTACATATTTAATATTTAACAATAAACGGGCATATTTATCCACTATATTAGATTTATACGATAGAAGTGTAGTGGCTTACAAAATATCAAGACATAATGATAATAAATTAGTTATTGATACATTGAATGAAGCTATAGTAAAAAATAAAGACGTACATGGCTTGATCATTCACAGTGATCAAGGGTTCCAATATACGTCTTTCCAATACAAAGCCATATGCGAGTCAACAGGAATCCAAAAATCGATGAGTCGCAAAGGAAATCCACTTGATGATTCTCCAATGGAGAGTTTTCACGGAATCCTCAAGAAAGAGACTTTGTATAATAATTATATCACAAGTTTAGAAAATTATATAGCAATTGTGGAAGATTGGATAGAATTTTATAATACTACAAGAATTAAAAACAGGAAGAGAAAATAACCTCTTCCTATTTATTATTAAAAAGACTTTTTATGAGTGTGAACTAAATGGGGTTCACTTCATTAGAAGACTTACCGATTTACTTTAATGGAGGTCCCGATCGGATTTGAACCGATGATCAGGGTGTTGCAGACCCACGCCTTACCGCTTGGCTACAGGACCATATTAAGTAGCATAATTATTATATCAAAAATTCTAATTTAAGTCAAATAATTAACTATAATTTATTTAATCAATTAATTTTATGATTTATTTTTCGTAATATGATATAATATGTGTGATTAAAAATGAAAGGGTTAGTTATGAAAAAAATTTTTTTATTAATTATTGTTTTATTAGTATGTTCTGTATCTGGGTGTAAAAAGAAAAATACTGAATATACTGTTACATTTGTAAATGGAGAGCAAAGTGAAACAGTTAAATACAAAGAAAATGATAGTGTTGAATTTAATACACTTTCAAAAGAAGGTTATGTATTTAATGGTTGGACATTAAATGGTGAAGTAGTTACAAATTTTAAAGTAACTTCAGATGTTACATTTGTTGCGTCTTTCTCTAAAGCAAAGTTTAATGTTAATTTTGTAATTGATGGAAAAACTGAGACTAAAGAGTTTGAATATGGTGATAGTGTAGTATTTCCAAATGCTGAAATTGAAGGTTCTACATTTATTGGTTGGACTTTAAATGGTGAAGTTGTAAATAGTTATATTGTTAAAGAAGAAGTAACATTTGTTGCAACATATTCTAATAATAAATTTAATGTTAAATTTGATGTTGATGGAGAAATTACAACTGTTGAATATGTATCTGGTGCAAGTGTAGATTTCACTACTCCTGAAAAAGAGGGATACACTTTTACTGGATGGACATTAAATGGTGAAGTTGTTGATAGTTATGTAGTTAAAGAAGAAGTAATTTTTGTTGCAACATTTAGTAAATTAAAATTTAATGTTAATTTTAATGTTAATGGTGTGATTGAAACAGTTGAATATGAATATGGTGATGAAGTAGAATTTACTACTCCAGATATTGAAGGTTGTTCGTTTTATAATTGGACATTAAATGGTGAAGTTATTGATAGTTATATTGTTAAAAAAGAAGTTACATTTGTTGCAACATTCAGTAAATTAAAGTTTAATATTGGTTTTGATATTGATGGAGTAGTTGAAACTGTTGAATATGAATATGGTGATACTGTTGAATTTAAACCTGTTGAAAAAGAAGGATATACATTTAATGGTTGGACTTTAGATGGTGAATTAGTTGAAACTCATGTAGTTAAAGGAGTAGCAACTTTTGTTGCATCGTTTACAGAAATTGATTATGTAGGGTTTGCTAAGGAGTATTTAACTAATTTATTACCTGCAGAAACTATTGAAAGTTTTACACTACCAACAGAATATGAAAAAGTAACTATTAGTTGGAAAACAAGTAATGCTAAAGCAATCACTACATTAGGTGAGGTTACTCAATTAGAATATAAAGCTACTGTAACTTTAACTGCAACTTTCACATATAATGGGAATAGTACAACTGCTAAATATAAAGTTGTTGTTCCTAAATTAGATGATGAAGTTATTTTAAATAATGTATTAAGTGCTTATGAATTTGATGGTACTGTTAAAGATCAAGTTGTTAATTTAAAACAAGATTTTTCAACTGTTAATAGCACTATTACTTGCGTATGGGAATCATTAGATAAAGATTTCTTAAGTGATTCTGGCTATGTGTTAAATTATTTAGATAGTGAAAAAGAAGTTCAAATTAAACTTACATTAACATTAAGAAATGCAAGTGTTTCTGAAACATATAAAGTAGTTATTCCTGCAATGACTGATGAAGATCTTGCTGAATTAGCACTTGTGAATGCAAATATTGATACTTATGTAACAAGTAAAAATGTGTGTTTACCAACTGAATTTGAGTATAATTTAATTGGTAGTTGGTCAAGTGGAGATGAAAGCATTATTGATAATGATGGTAATGTTAAATTAAATGATAATAATTATAAAGAAGTAAAAATGACATTAACTCTTAAGAAGAGTGATGGTACGGAGGTTAAAAAAATGGAATATACATTTAAAGTTCATAATAAAACACATTTACCGATTGTTCATGCTAATGAATTTAATGAAAATAATATGAGTAATGTAGAACTTGTGAATAATCGTTTAGTATTAAAAAATGGTCAAACATATGGTGAATATGAATCTGATATTCTAGAAACAATTAATTTCACAGAATGTGTTCCATCTTGGGCAGCAATTTCTTCTACTAATGCTACTGTTGAATTTATGATTAAAGTTCGTGTAAATGGTAGTTGGTCAGGATACTTTAGTTATTGTAGTGGTGGATGGGGATTAGGTCTTCAAAATAAATGTTATGATAAATCTGATTCTGTAGCTAAATTAAGTACTGATGAAATTAAAGTATTAAATAGCAAATCTGCTGATGCAATTCAATTTAAATTAATTTTAAGAAGAACAACTGCTTCTAATGAAAGTCCAAAAGTATCACTTTGTTCATTTGCATTAAAAGGTAGTGGTTATGCTGCTCCAACTTATTCATTAAATGATTTACCAAGTAATGTTAAACATGTAGTTCCTAAATTATATCAAGGTGCTGTTCCTTCAATTGGTAATAGTATTTGTAGTCCAACTTCTTCAACAATGTTATTAAAATATAAAGGATTAAGTTTCACTGATAAAGATTCGCAATATGAACATCGTTATATTGCAGGAATTGCAAAAGACTATGGTAATGGTATTTATGGTAACTGGGTATATAATACTGTAACGATGAGCGCATATGGATTTAATTCTTATGTTGCAAGATTCTATAGTGTTGCTGAACTTTGTCATCATATCGCAACAATAGGTCCTGTAGCATGTAGTATGAAAGGTCAAATGACATCAGACATGAAAGATTATTATACTAGTGGTCATTTAATTACTATTATTGGTTATGAATATAATAATGGTGTATTAACACTTATTTCTAATGACCCTAACGTACCAAGTGTAGAATGTAGATATTCAGAAAGCGTATTTACTACTACTTGGAGAAATATTTCATATATTATTGAATAAGTTAAAACTATGGTAGAAATACCATAGTTTTTTTCTTGCAAATATTAACCAAGTTTTATTAAGAAGTGCTATAATAATGTAGTATATTAAGGAGGAATTTATATGCAATTATTTATCGCAGTTTTAACAGAACAAGATTATGTACCGACAATTTTGAAAAAATTTGCCGATAATAATTATCATGGTAGTGTTCTATCTACTAAGAGTATAAGACATGCATTAATGGATTCTGTAGAACCACTTCCATATTTTGGAGGTTTAAGTAAAATTTCAGGTGATGAAGAAGTTCATCGTCCAATGATTTTTGTAGTAGTTAAACAAGATGAAGAAGTTAAAATTTTATCAAAATTAGCTAATGAAGCACTTGGTGGGATTAAAGGAAAAGGTTTTATGTACAGTCTTCCAATTTCTTACCTAGAAGGGTTGGATAATTAATTATGGAAACTGGAGAAATATTACTCGAAATAAGTATAGCTTTAATAGCTGGACTAATTTCGAATCGACTAATCAAATTAATTAACTTACCTAATGTTACTGGCTATTTAATCGTAGGAATATTGCTGGGACCATATTTCTTTAGTTTATTTAATGAAAATTTAACTGGTGTGATTTCCAAAGAAATGGTAGAATCATTTGGAATTATTGTAGATATTGCACTAGGATTTATTGCTTTTTCAATTGGTAGTGAATTTAAATTATCAAGTATTAAAAAACTTGGAAAAGGTATTATTACAATTACACTTATTCAAGCATTTGCAGCGTTATTATTTGTTGATATAGCTTTATCTGTTTTATCGCTTTGTACTGGATCATTTAATGAAAATCTTCCACTTATATTAACCCTTGGCGCTGTAGCAACTGCAACTGCTCCTGCTGCGACACTTATGGTTATTAAACAATATAAAGCAAAAGGTCCAGTTACAGATACTTTACTTCCTGTAGTTGCAATGGATGATGCAGTTGGTTTAATTTTATTCTCAATTTCTTTTTCAATTGCTCAAGTATTTGCAAAACAACAAGCAGGTATTGGTGGTGCTGAAATTAATGTTATAAGTATATTACTAATGCCAATACTTGAAATTGTATTATCTTTAGTAATTGGTTCTATCATAGGAATAATCTTATCATTTGCAATGAGATTCTTTAAATCACGTGCTAATAGATTAATTTGTATGATTGCCGCTACATTCTTAGCTGTAGCACTATGTGAACTTTGTGGAACATGGTTTGGATTTGAATTGTCATCTCTTTTAACTTGTATGATGGTAGGGGCAATTTTCTGTAACACTAGAAAAGATGCTATTCAAATATTTGATGGAATTGAAAGGTGGACACCAGCAATCTTTATGATGTTCTTTATCTTATCTGGTGCCGAACTTAATTTTAAATTAATTACTCTTCCAGTTATAGGAATCTGTGCAGTTTATGTAATCGCAAGAAGTTTAGGGAAATATTTTGGGGCAAGATATGGTTGTAGACTATCTCATACTAATGAAAATGTTAAGAAATTTTTAGGTTTAACTTTACTTCCTCAAGCAGGGGTAGCAATTGGTATGGCAAGAAGTTCATCTAATGTATTTAATGGTTTAGCTGATGCAGCTCTTTTAGAAAATCCTTTATTTACAGGTGGTGCATATTTACAAAATATTGCAGGTACAATTACAGCAGTAGTTTTATGTGCGACACTTGTATATGAACTAGTTGGACCACTAATTACTAAGGTTGCATTAACTAAAGCAAACGAAATACAAGGTAAATCTAAATAGATTAAAATCTCTCTAAATTAAGAGAGATTTTTTCATTTAATAATCAAAATACTTTACTATTTTACTAATTTTTGGTATAATATTAATGCTAAAAAAATTATGCATCTTTAGCTCAGTTGGTAGAGCAACTGACTCTTAATCAGTGGGTCTAGGGTTCGAGTCCCTAAAGGTGTACCATTAAAAATATTAGTCTCAATACATTATAGTATTGGGATTTTTTCTTTTATTTATTTAGAAATAATGGAAAAAAGTTAGAAAATATGATAAAATAATGTTAAATAATAAACTTTAACAAATAAAAGGTGGCTTAAATATGAAGAAAGTATTAAATAATTATTCAAGTAAAAATGATATTAATATTAGACAAATAGTTGCGTATATTGATAATCAATTAGAAATAGAAGAATATTTTGAAGGTTTTAATAAAGAAGACACAATGAATGTTATGAGTGTTACTAAATCTATAACATCATTATTAATAGGTATCGCAATAGACAAAGGTTACATAAAAAGTGTTGATGATTATGTAATGGATTATTATAGAGATATTTATACCCCAAAAAGAGGTGAAAAGACTATTTATGAAGTTACGATTAAACATCTTTTAACAATGACTGCCCCATATAAAGGTAAAAGTGAACCATGGAAAAAAGTTTGTACATCAGATGATTGGTCTTTATCTATTTTAGATTCTTTAGGTGGTAGAGATGGTATAACAAATCAATTTAGATATCATACGCTTGGAACTCAAATATTACTTGGTATTATTAGAGTTTCAAGTGGGATGAATATACTTGATTTTGCAAATGAATATTTATTTAAACCACTAGGTATTGAACCTAGGGTTAATGCTAATTGTACATCTAAAGAAGATCAATTTAATTATTTAATGAATAAAGGGCCTCATGGTAAAGTTTGGTTCATGGATCCAACTGATATGCCAACTGCTGGATGGGGTATTTCTTTATCTGCTTATGAAATGGCACAAATTGGTTTAATGGTTTTAAATAATGGAATATTTAATAATACAAGAGTTATTAGTGAAAAGTATTTAAATGAAATGACTAATTCGTATGTATCACTTGATTATAAATTTGGTAATCAAGATTATGGATATTTATGGTGGTTACCACATCGAAGCAGCGATATTGTTGCTGCAATAGGTGATGGTGGTAATGTTATTTATATTAATAGAAAGTATAATATTGTGGTTGCAGTAACTGGCTATTTTAAACCAATGGTTTTTGATAGAGTAGAATATATTGAAAAAAATATTGTTGAAGCATTAATTAAATAATATTGATGTTATTATTTGGATTATCACACTTTTACATATTATTTGAAGTTTACTGTAAAATATGATAAAATAAATATTAAGTATAGAATATTATGTTGTTTTAAGGAGTATATTTAAAATGAAAAATAAAATCTTAATTATTTTAATTTTAATAGGATCATTATTTATTTGTGGTTGTGATGATAATCAACAAAATAATAATAATCAAAAAGAAGAAGTAACAATTACTTATACTGAATCTAATTTAAATAATGTATCTTTAACAATAAATGAGTTAGATATTACATTAGATTTAAGTAATAATAGTTATTTAAAAACATTATTATTATCTATTAAATTATATAAAAATAATGATAATGCTAATCTTGGAGATAGAACATCTAAATATGTATTATCATTTAGTAATTATGAGTTTACGATTTATGATGATAAAACTATTTGCTATATAGATAATAAAAATGAATATGATAATTTAGTTGTAGATAATGATGCTTTCGATTATTTAGATTCATTATTTGATGGTAGTGTTTTAAATTTTAATAATTATACTTTAGATAATACTATTAAAGTCATTAATTCAAAAAGTGATTCAGCAGATATTACAGAAAAAACAGAGTTTTTAAGTAATTTAAAACAAGTTAAATGTTTAAAATTAGAAAACAAAGATCATTATCAATTAGGTGATTTAAAATATCAAATTTTCATTTCTGAAGATGTTATTAAAGTTTATGGTAATTTAGTAACTATCAATGAGGAATTATATATTGTTACTGAAGGTAATTTTGATTTTTTAAATAACATTAAATTTAGTTCTTCATCTGGTTGGTTGCCTTGGATTTAATAATCAAAATTTGAATTTAAATAACCGATATTTCTAGAGGTATTTTATAATGAAAAATATTACATTAAAAAGTCTATTTTATGATATAGTATTAGTATCAATAATTATATTTTTGTTTATAAGCTTTAATCTTATTGCTGTAATATGCAAAATATCTGATATAGGATTATGGGGAATTCTTTTTTGTGTTGTTGCATGGTGTGTTCTAGGTTTACCAATAGTTATAAGATATATTTATGTAAAAAATGTTTGTGATAATTGTGAGAAAATTGATGCAGTTATTATTGATAAAAGTTCAAGTGGTTTTGTAAGGAATGGAACACATTATAAAGTAGTTATAAAAGGAACAAATACTTTATTTGATTCTTCAACTAAGTATGGTATTACTTCTCAGCTTAAAATAAATGAAGAAGTAATAATATGTATTGATCAAAAAAATAATGAGGCAATTATAATTAGTATTAAATAGATTAAATCCACTAATATGTTTATTAGTGGATTTTTAAGTGTCATATGAGGAGAAAAAAGTTCTAAAATATGATAAAATATATATAAATTAGTTTATTTAATTAAAATGAGGAGTAAATATGAAAAGATTAGTTAAGATTGGAGAGTATGAAACTGGATTAAAAAATAATATTTGTGATGTACCAGGTGTTCTTGTTGGTCATGTTACTATTATGGATGATGTTAATAAAACAGGTGTAACTGCAATTTTACCTCATAGTGGTAATTTATTTAGAGAAAAAGTTGTTGCGGCTAGTGATGTTTTTAATGGATTTGGAAAATCTATTGGTCTTGTACAACTTGATGAATTAGGTACGATTGAAACTCCAATTTTATTAAGTAATGCACTTTCTGCTTCTAAAGTTGCTAATAGTTTAATTAGTTATATGTTAAAAGATAATAAAGATATTGGGGTTACTACTTCAACAGTAAATCCTTTGGTATTAGAATGTAATGATGGTTCCATTAATCAAACACAAAATCGTGTGATTACTGAAAATGATGTTTTTGATGCAATAAATAATGCAAGCGATGACTTTCTTGAAGGAGGAGTTGGAGCTGGAACTGGTATGAAGTGTAATGGATTTAAAGGTGGTATTGGATCTTCATCAAGAATTATTAAAATAAAGGACAAAGAATATGTTCTTGGAGTTCTAGTTAATTCAAATTATGGTGCTTCAAATGGATCAGAACTAATTTTTAATGGAAGAAAACTAGGTGGTTTAATTAAAGATTATAATTTAGCACAAGAAGAAGATAAAGGTAGTATTGTAATTGTTATTGCTACTAATGCTCCACTCGATAATCGTCAATTAAAACGTATTGCAAAACGTGCAGAACTAGGTGTTGCGAGAACTGGTAGTTATGGTGGAAATGGTAGTGGAGATATTATGGTTGCATTTAGTACGGAAAATAAAGTATCTCATTCACCTAATTATATGGAAGAAAATGTTATTAGATTTTCTGATTCTTACCTTAATACTTTCTTTAGAGCTACAGTAGACGCAACAGAAGAAGCGATTCTTAATTCAATGTTACATGCAAAAGAGTTAAGAAGTTATAATGGTACATTATATAAATCTTTAATGGAATATAGATCTTTATTTGAAGATTTATTAGAAAAATAGGAGTTTATTATGGATTTTATTAAAACATTATATGAGAAAGTAAATTTTCATCCTTTACAAGGATATGCGTTATTTTATTATCATAATGGTAAAACTTATGAAGCATGTCAAGGTAAATTAGGGGATGAATCAAGTTCAGATATTACATTTAATAGTAATTTCAGACTTGCTTCAGTTACTAAACAATTTATTGCATTTTCTATTGTTAAGTTAATTAATGAAGGAAAGCTTAGTTATGTGACTTCTATTTTAGATATTTATAATGATTTGCCAAGCTATTTTAAAGATATTACTATTAAACATTTATTAACACATACATCTGGCATATTGGATTATGAAGATATGCCTCATACTGATGTTCAAATTAAAGATGAAGATATCTTAGATTTCTTAAAAAGTACTAGTCATACATATTTTACTCCTGGAGAACGTTATCAATATAGTAATACTGCTTATATTTTATTAGGTTTGATTATTAGTAAAGTTAGTAATAGATGTTTAAATGAATTTATTGAAACTGAAATATTTAATAAAGCAGGAATGTTTAATTCAAAAGTTAATTATGAAGGTAAAACTAATGTAGTAGAACGTGCATACGGGCATGTTTTAGAAAATGATAAGTTAGTGGTTAAAGACCAATATTGGTGTAGCGCAACAATTGGTGATGGGGGCTTATATTCATCTATTAATGACTTAAAGAAATGGTTAAAATTTTTAGTTAAATCAGAAGAATATAAAAGTATGAAAATCCCTAATATTGCAGGTAATTATAATGAATATGGACTTGGTATTAGAATGGTTGATGTATTAGGAAGTGAATTAATTTATCATTCAGGTTCGACAATTGGAACAAAGACATTACTTTTATTTTCTGAAGAACTTGATTTATGTTTAATTTTCTTAACTAATTTTAATGATTTTAATGGTACAACTTTAAAAGAAGTATTAGTTGAATATTTATGTAAGGAGTAAAAGATGAGAAAATTATTAGTTTGTTTATTATTTTTATGTATTGGTTTATTTTCATGTGTAGAATCTACTCCTTGTGTATCTATTACTAATGGAGAAGAACTTACACTTGAAATTGGTGAAAGTGTTAAGTTAGAAGCAACACATAATTTTGATACAACAAGTATTTATAAGTGGTATGCCATGAATTCCTGTGCTTTAGTTGATGAAAATGGATTTGTTACAGCTGTAAAAGAAGGTGTATGTATTGTAAAAGTTGCTATTGATAATTATAAAGATGAAATAATTATTAATGTAGTTGATACAACACCTATAACTATATCATTAAGTGTAGATAATTCAAGTTTATATGTTGGTGGAACAGCAACTTTAAATGCTATAGTTGAACCTATGAAACCTAGTAGTGGATTATACTATGAAATTGTAAATGAAAGTGATGCGGTTATTATTACTGATAATACTGTTAAAGCTGTAAAAGTTGGTACTGCTTATATAGTTGCAAAGTTTGAAGAATTTGTTAGTAATCAAATAATTGTTGAAGTTAAAGAAGAAGAATTAATAGACCCATATGAAACTGTTACATATGAAGAGTTTTATCAAAACTATACTCCTGCAACATCTAGTACAGATGCATATTTTAGAAGTTTACATGGTTTTATGTCAGGTGATATAAGCAAACAAGATCAAGCTCCTACGCTAGCTCATTATCAACCAATGGAAGATGGTAAATATGTTAGAAATACAAGTTCTATTTATTCTAGCGATGGCTTAACTTATTATATTGTAGATGGTTATGGTAATATTGTTAATGAAATATATAAAGGTGGAGGATATGTTACACTTGAAGAAGTAGCTGCTTATGTCCTTGCATTTGGTGATATTCCCGCAAATTATATTTCTAAAAAGTCTGGTAAACCTTCGTCTAATATGTGGAAAGAATATTTAAGATTAAATCATTCACAATTCAGTGGAGATACATCAAAATATCCTTATGAACCAGTTTTACCTCGTATTAGTGGTTGTGGTGGAGATTTATATTATTATGAAATAGATTTAGGTACGACAGGAACAGATTGTGATCCTGATTATGAAATCACTGATTATAATGATGGTAAAACTATTACACGTGGTGCCGCAAGAATTGTGTATACAAGATATGATAAGAATAAAAATGATATAATTGATATTAATGAAAAATATGTATTCTATACTTATAATCATTATAATGATTTCCAAGAATATCTAAATTATGAAGGTGGTTGGGGTGAAATGTTTGGTAACGTTACTGGTGGCGGAAGTTTATCTAGTAAATATGATTATAATCCTACACTTTATGTAGAAGTTGTTAGAAAGAATCTTTATACTAAGTCAACTAGTATTGATATTAACTATTCATTAGTTATTCCATATTATAAAAAAGAAGAAATTTATATTTAAAATAAGAATAAGTGATGAGTTTATCACTTATTCTTTTATTTGTAATAATAGTTATTGAAAAAAAGGTTATTTTAGTGTATAATGTTTATAGATAAAATAATTTATAGGAGACTTAAAATGTTTGATATTACAATTATTGGAGCTGGCGTTGTTGGATCAATGATCGCAAGAACACTATCTAAATATAAACTTAATATTTTAGTATTAGAAAAAGAAAATGATGTAGGTAATGGAGCATCAAGTGCTAATAGTGCTATTATTCATTCAGGTTATGATCCAGAACCAGGTAGTCTAAAAGCTCGTCTTAATGTAAGAGGTAACTATTTATTTGATAAGGTTGCGGAAGAGTTAGATGTTGAATTTATGCGTATTGGGTCTATTACGCTTGCAAATAATCAAGAAGAAGTAGAAATTTTAGAATCACTTGTTGAAAGAGCTGCTCTTAATGGTGTTTGTGTAAAGGTTCTTAATCATGATGAATTAAAAACTATTGAACCATCTATTACTGATAAAGTAATTAAGGGATTACTAGCACCTACTTGTGGAATAATTAATCCTTTTGAACTAGTTGTTGCCGCTATGGAAAATGCTATTGATAATGGGGTAAAGCTTCATTTATGTGAAGAAGTAACATCAATAGTAAAACAAGAGTCCGGTTTTATTGTTAATACTAATAAAAATAGTTATGAAACTAAATATGTTATAAACTGTGCAGGTGTATATAGCGATAAAATTAATGAAATGGTTAACAAGAAGAGTTTTACTATTAAACCTAGACGTGGTGAATACTTTGTACTTGATCATTTTGATAATAATTATGTTCGCCATGTATTGTTTAATGTCCCTTCAAGTAAAGGTAAAGGGGTACTTGTATCTCCTACAACTCATTATAATTATTTAGTAGGACCATCATCTGAATATATTGATGATAAAGAAGATGTTTCAACTGATAAAGAAACACTTGATAATGTAAAACAAAAGGCCTATTCACTTGTAGATAATTTACGTCTAGATAAACAAATTAGAATTTTTTCAGGTATTCGTGCTGTAAGTGATACTGGGGATTTTGTGATTGAAGAGGTTATTCCTTATTTTATTAATGTAGCAGGTATTCAGTCTCCTGGTCTTGCGTCTAGCCCTGCGATAGCAGAAATGGTTGAAGAGATGATTAAAGGTAAAGAATTAAAAGAGGATTATAATCCTTACAGAAAACCTTTACCAAGACTTAATAAAAAGACAATTGAAGAAAAAATAGCATTATGTAAAACAAATCCACTTTATGGAAATATTATATGTCGTTGTGAAAAAATTTCTGAAGGTGAAATTGTTGATGCGATAAGAAGAAATTGTGGTGCAACAACAGTTAAAGGTGTAAAAAAACGTGTTAGACCTGGATTTGGTAAGTGTCAAGGTGGTTTTTGTGAAGCAAGTGTTATGAAAATTCTTGCACGTGAACTTGGTTGTGATATTAAACAAATTGTTTATGGTAAAGAAAATGCTTATATTCTAAAAGAAGGAACTAAAGGTGAGTAATATGAAGACTTATGATTTAGTTGTTATTGGTGGAGGTAGTGGAGGATTATCAGCAGCTATTTCTGCATATGATGAAGGAGTTAAGAATATTTTAGTTCTTGAAAAAGAAGCATATTTAGGTGGTATTTTATTACAATGTATTCACAATGGATTTGGTCTTCATACATTTAAAGAAGAGTTAACTGGTCCTGAGTATGCTGATCGTTTTGTTAAAGAGTTAATTGAAAGAGAAATTGAATATAAAGTAAATACTTTTGTAACAGAAATTAAGAAAAATGATGAAGACTTTACGGTAATATATTCTAATCAAGAAGAGGGATTTGTACTTATTAATGCTAAAACTATTATTACTGCAACAGGATGTAGTGAAAGAACTCGTGGTGAAATAAGTATGCAAGGAGACCGTCCTAGCGGTGTAATGACTGCAGGGATGGCTCAAAAGTATTTAAATTTAGAAGGATACTTAGTTGGTAAAAATGTATTTATCTTAGGTAGTGGTGATATTGGTCTTATCATGGCAAGAAGAATGGTTTTAGAAGGAGCAAATGTACTTGGTGTTGCAGAACTTATGCCTTATTCAAATGGTTTAAACAGAAATATTGTACAGTGTTTAGAAGACTTTAATATTCCTCTATATTTAAGCCATACAGTAAAACGTGTTATTGGTAAGGATAGATTAGAAAGTGTAATTATTCAGCAAGTTGATGAAAACTTAAACTTTATTGAAGGAACTGAAATTATTTTTAATTGTGATACACTACTTTTATCTGTTGGACTTATCCCAAATAATCCACTTCTTACATCACTTGGGGTATTAATGCATCCTAAAACAAAAGGTCCACTTGTTGATGAATATTTAATGACTAATGTTAAAGGAATTTTTGCATGTGGTAACTCACTTCATGTTCATGATTTAGTGGATTTTGTAACAAATGAGGGTGCTATTTGTGGTAAAAGTGCCGCAAAATATTTAAAAGGTAATCTTAATACTAATAATATTATTAATATAAATAATGGAAAAGGGATTTCTTATGTTTTACCTAAAACAATGTATTTAAATAATGATACAACATTTAAATTAAACTTTAGAGTTAATAAACCATATAAAGATGTAGAACTTATTATTAAACAAAATGATAAAATTATTAAAAAATTAAAGAAAGCTTATTTAATTCCTGCTGAAATGGAATCAGTAATAATACTTAAGAAAGATGTAACATCACTTGATGATATTATAGTTGAGGTAATCGAATGAAAGAATTAATTTGTATTGTATGTCCGAAAGGATGTCATTTAAAAGTAGATGATAATTTAAATGTTACAGGAAATGGTTGTAATCGTGGTATTACATATGCAAAAGATGAACTTACTAATCCTACTAGAATGGTAACTTCAACAGTTAAAGTAAATGGTGGAAAACTTTCACGAGTACCTGTTGTAACAAGTAAACCTGTACCAAAGAATAAAATAATGGATGTTATGGAAGAAATTAATAAAGTACAAGTTAATGCACCAATCTATATAAAAGATATAATAATCTCAAATGTGTTAGGGCTAGGTGTTGATATTGTTGCAACAAGGAGTGTTTTATAAACGATATTATGAATTTTGAAAGAACAAATACAAAAATTAGTTTATTAGAAGACTATTATTCACATTTTGAAGAAGATAAGAGATTAAAATCACGTCATGGACAAGTTGAATTTATTACATCACTTAAATATATTCATGAAGTTTTAAATGAAGATTATTCTAAAAAAATTCTTGATATTGGTGCAGGTACTGGAGCTTATAGTGTAATTTTAAGTAATGATGGATATGATGTAACAGCTGTTGAACTAGTTGAACATAATATCAAAATATTTAAAAGCAAAAATTCTAATGTTAAAATACATCAAGGTAATGCACTTGATTTATCAATGTTTAATGATAACTCATTTGATGTTATTTTATTATTTGGTCCAATGTATCATCTATTAAAAAAGGAAGAAAAGATTAAAGCATTATCTGAGGCTAAAAGACTTTTAACTGACAATGGTAGAATCTTAGTTAGTTATTATATGAATGATTATGCGATAATAACTTATGGGTTTATTAAAAAACATATTTTAGAGTGTATTGATAATAAACAAGTTGATGAGGCTTTTCATATGTTAAATTTAGAAGGTGATTTATATTCGATGGTAAGACTTGAAGATATTGATGAGTTTAATAAAGAATGCGGGTTAAAACGAGAAAAAATAGTTGCAGCAGATGGTGCCAGCAACTATATAAGAGTATTTTTAAATAAATTATCTATAGAGGAATTTGAAGAATTTATTAAGTATCATTTATCTACTTGTGAAAGAAGTGATTTACTTGGAGCTAGTGCTCATTTATTAGATATAGTAAAAAAATAAAAAAAGGCTGATTTTTCAGCCTTTTACTTTTGATTATTACGTTTTCTTGTATAAAGCACAAATTGATAAGCAAAAATAATACCAGTGATAAATAGAAATATTCCAAGTATTACGTCTAAATATGGAAATGTATTAGAAATACCCCAGTTTTTGTATACATTTAGCATATCTGTATTTATAAATAATCCCACAACTGATCCAAGGGATAATCCAATAAAAATAAAATAGATGTTATTTTTAAATTTATCAATTAATACGTTTATAACATTACTTATAATAGCACATCCAATTAAAAAACCTAAAATAAGTGATAAGTATACAAGAATAACTGATGGATTATTTGTAATATAAGTAACACTAACCGTATCAGTTATTGATTTATAATAACCCATAGTCATTAGTAGTGCAGTTGCAGAACAACCTGGAACAAATTGTGTTGCAGCAACTAAGAACCCTATTATAATGTATAAAATAATTGATGGAAAATCAGTTAATAGTTCTTTATTGATATTTGTAGAGTTATTAGATAAAAGAATTGAAATAGTTGCTAAAGATAAAGGGATAATAAAACCAATTATAATGTTTAGAATTTGTTTCTTTTTAATCTTTATATCTTTAACTTCATCTTTTAATGTTGGGGTTGAACCTAGCATTAATCCAGCAAATAGTGATACAAGTGCAAAAGGTATAATGTTTAATAACTTTTGAATTGTTAAAAATCCAAATGCAAATCCAATTACTGCTCCAATAACAATTGGTAATAAAAAGATAAAACAAAGTTTAAATTTTTTAAATAAATTAGAAATTGCATATAATATTTTATTATAATATTTAAAGATTATTGCGATAGTAGATGCACTAACACCTGGTATTATCATTGCAAGACCAACTAGAAAACCTAAGAGTCCTCTTGATAAAAATTTATCTTTTGATTCATTTAATTCTTTTTTCATAATTACCTCTTAATCGTTCTTAATATAATTATAGCATATTAAGTCTTAATTTATAACTAATCTACATTAAAAAACATATTTTTTAAACTTGTAGTAGATAGATTAGTTGATATTTATTGAAAAAAGTTGATAATTTTAGTATAATATATTTA
>JAFQFT010000035.1 GCA_017398545.1 Bacilli bacterium
AGAAGAAGCCCAATCAAAAGATGATGAATGGTTATAGGAGGGAGGTAATAATATGGCTAGTTCATTTGGTGGAACAGTAAAGTTGACAGGTGAAAGTGAATATGCTAGTGCTTTAAAAAATATCAATAGTAATTTAAAAGCAGTAAGTAGTGAATTAAAATTTGTTTCAACTGAATTTACCAATAATGGTAATAAAATTGGTGATTTAAGAACTAAAAATGATGCACTAAATAAGAAATTATTAGAAGAACAAAGCATTGTAAAAACATGTTCAGAAGCCATTAAAGATTTTACTGAACAACAAACAAAAAATAAAAATCAAATTGATAAATTAAAAAGTTCAATAGATGCTGAAAAAAGTACATTAGATAAATTAAAAAATAGTACAACTGCCACTAATGAAGAAATTGAAAAACAAGAAAAAATTGTTGCAGATTTACAAAAAGAATTAACTAAATCAGAAACTGCCTATGATAGCAATAATAGAAAAATAAATGACTACAAAGTGAAGTTAAATAATGCACAAGTAGAATGTAGTAATTTAACTAAACAAATTCAAGATAATAATAATATTTTATCTAAAACAAAAGATAATTTTAAAGATAATTCAAAATCTGTAAAAGAATTTGCGACAGAGGAAGAAAAAGCAGGACAAAATACTTTAACATTGGGTGATTTGATAAAAGGAAATTTAATCAGCGAGGGAATTGTTGCAGGTTTTAAAGGTTTAGTAAATAGTGTAAAGGCATTAGGTTCTGCAATGTTGGATGTTGGTAAATCTGCATTATCAAGTTATAGCGAATATGAGCAATTAGTAGGTGGTGTTGATACATTATTTGGTGATAGTTCAAAAACTATTCAAGATTATGCAAATAATGCTTATAAAACTGCTGGAATGAGTGCTAATGATTATATGAGTACAGTCACATCTTTTAGTGCATCATTACTTCAATCATTAAATGGTGACACTGCAAAGAGTGCAGAAGTTGCTGATATGGCAATTACTGATATGGCAGATAATGCAAATAAGATGGGAACATCAATGGATATGATACAAAGTGCATATCAAGGATTTGCTAAACAAAATTATACAATGTTAGATAACTTAAAATTAGGTTATGGTGGTACTAAAACAGAAATGGAAAGATTACTTGCTGATGCCTCTAAATTAAGTGGTCAAAAGTATGATATTTCAAGTTTGAATGATGTATATGAAGCAATTCATGTTGTTCAAACAGAAATGGGTATCACTGGAACAACTGCAAAAGAAGCAAGTTCGACAATAGCAGGTGCAACATCATCAATGAAATCTGCATGGCAAAACTTTATGACTGGATTAGCAGATGGGAACTCTGATATAAGTGGTTTAATAAATAGTTTAGTTGATAGTGTAGTGACAGTAGGTCAAAATATAATGCCTGTTATAAATCAAATTGTTGAAAGTGTTATGAGTGCTTTACCTGAAATATTAAATAAAATAATAGAATATATGCCTAGTTTTTTAGAACAAGGTGTGAATATTTTAAATAGTTTAATACAAGGAATTCAAACAAATTTACCTGCAATAATGAATGCAGTTATGCAGATAGTGACAACTCTAACATCAACAATATTACAAAATTTACCTACAATATTACAAATGGGTATTCAAATGATTATTTCATTAGTTCAAGGTATTGCACAACAATTACCAACCTTGATACCACAAATGATTGATGCAGTATTAACTATGGTTGATACATTATTAGCAAATATTGATTTAATAATAGATGCTGGAATTCAATTATTAGTAGGTTTAGCAGATGGATTAATTGTTGCACTTCCACAACTTATTGATAGAATTCCTGAAATAATAGATAAATTAATAGTTGCAATCACTAACAACTTACCAAAATTAATTGAAGCAGGTATTCAATTAACAGTAAAATTGGCAGTAGGTTTGGTACAAGCAATACCACAATTAATATCAAAAATACCCCAAATTATTAGTTCGTTGGTAAGTGGAATAGCAAATTATTATTCAAAAATATTTAATATTGGTAAGACATTATTAGGTAAAGTTAAAGATGGTATTATTAATGGTATTAGTGGAATGAAAGATGTAGGTAAAAATTTAGTACAAGGATTATGGAATGGTATAAATAATGCAAAAGATTGGGTTTTAGATAAAATAAAAGGATTTGGAAAGTCTGTTTTAAATGGAATTAAAAGTTTCTTTGGAATACACAGTCCATCAACTGTATTTAGAGATGAAATTGGTGGTAATTTAGCAAAAGGTATAGGTATAGGATTTACACAAGAAATGCAAGATGTGAATAGTACAATTCAAAGAGCATTACCAACAGATTTTGATTTAACTACCAAAGTAAACATTAATAAAATTGCAAAT
>JAFQFT010000036.1 GCA_017398545.1 Bacilli bacterium
CCTTTCTGTGTAGATTTCGCAAAAATATTATAACACAGGCTATTTATCTTTTTTTGTTTTAATACATAGAAAGATTTATAATAATAATTATATAAGTATAATATGGTAGTGATTATATAATTATCAAACTTTTACACTACCAAATAATACAGTAGGAGGAAATTATGAATTATAACTTTGATAGCGAACGTCCAATTTATTTACAAATTATTGAAATCATTAAAAATGATATTACAAGTGGAAAATATAATTTAGGAGATAAACTTCCATCAGTAAGAGAACTTGCCATGACGTTTAAAGTGAATCCTAATACAATTGTAAAATCATTATACTTTTTAGAATTAGAATGCTTAATTTATACTGATAGAACAAATGGTAAATTTATTACAAAAGATTTAGAATTAATAAAAAAGTATAAAGAAAACTATATAAAACAAAAAGTAAATAGTTTTTTTAAAGATTTAAAATCTATGGGATATACTAAAGAAGAAGTAATTAAAATATTAATGGAGGAATGTAATTAATGGAACAATATAAAAATGGATTAGTTGAGTTTAAAAATGTTTACAAATCATTTGATGATAAAGTTATTTTGACTGATGTTTCGTTTAGAATAAATAAGGGAAAAATAATCGGACTACTAGGAAAAAATGGAATGGGTAAATCAACAATTATTAAGTTGTTGAACGGTTTACTTACTCCAACAAGCGGAGAAATATTGATAAATGATTTAGCACCTGGTGTTGAAAGTAAAAAAATTATATCTTATTTACCTGAAAGATCATATTTAGATAAATCAATGAATGTAAATCAGATATTAACATTTTTTAGTGAGTTTTATGAAAACTTTAATATTGATAAAGCAAGAAAACTTTTATATGATTTAAACCTTTCAGAAACAGATAATCTTAATAAAATGTCAAAAGGAATGTTAGAAAAATTACAACTTGTTCTTGTAATGTCAAGAGAAGCTGATTTATATGTTCTAGATGAACCACTTGGTGGAGTTGATCCTGCAACAAGAGATTATATATTGGATACAATATTAACAAATTTTAAAGATGGTGCAAGTATTTTAATATCAACACATTTAATATCGGATATAGAAAGAATTTTAGATGATGTTATTTTTATTGATCATGGCAAGATTATCTTAAGTAAAAGCGCTGATGAATTAAGAGCAGAATATAATGAAAGTATTGATGAAATATTTAGGAGGATGTTTAAATGTTAAAAAAATTACTTAAATATGATATGAAATGGTGTTTAAAGGTAGTAAGTATTTATATTGTTATTGGATTAGTCTTAGCAGTTTTAGGACGTTTAATTGATCTATTTCCAGAATCAGTATTTTTCTCAGTTGTTGGAGGAATTTGTAAAGGAGCATCAATTAGTTTTGGTATTACCGCAATTGTCAACGCAATAATTAGAGCTTGGGTTAGAATGATTACGAATATGTATAAAGATGAATCATATCTTACACATACACTTCCAATAAAAACAGATAAAATTTACTTATCAAAAATAATTTCTTCAATTACTTTAGTTATTATTTGTATTATCACACTTTTAATTTCATTAATAGTTATGTATTTGAATGATAATACAATTGAACTAATTAAAACTTCACTAAATATTATATCTAATAATTTAGAACTTTCAATCACGGGTTTAGTTATATTGTTAACATTACTAATAATATTACAAATTATTAATATTATTCTTTGTGGATTTGTAGGTATTATTTTTGGACATAGTTATAATAATAAAAAAGTTCCGATGATGCTTTTATATGGATTTGGATCATATGTTGTAATACAAATTATTAATGTATTAATATTAATACTTGGTTCATTATTTAATAGCGATTTATATAATATCTTATTTAATGGAGTTGAAACTGTTGAATTTTCTTTATTAAAAGGAATTACAATTTTTTGTATAATTATATATTCAATAATAAGTTTTGTGTTGTATTATCTTTCTAATAAAAAATTACTAAAAGGTATAAATCTGGATTAAACTAGCTATTAATTTAGCTAGTTTTTGTTTATATTTGGTTTAAAATAGAATGTTATAATAAATTATAATTCGACATATTAAAAGAAATTTGATGTTAAAAAAATAAAATATTTTTGTTAATATAATAATATAATGAAAAGAGGAATAAGAATATGCTATTTATATATTGTTTGCTATATTTATTAATAATTTCAATAATAGTTTTTTTAATAGGAAGAATAATTCCGAGAAACTGGATTAAAGAAGATAAATTTCCTTTTAAATTATATAAATGGGAAAAAAATGGTAAAATTTATGAAAAGTTAAAAATAAAAAAATGGAAGACAAAGCTTCCTGATGCAAGTTTAATATTAAATAAAGTAATTCCATCGCTTTATCCAACTAAGAGAATGAAAAATAAAGAAATATCTAAAGCAAAAGTTTTAGTAAAAGAATCATGCATTGCGGAAGGAACTCATAAAGTAGTAAGTATTTTAGGTGTATTTTGTATTTATATTTGGAAATCAATAGGTGGAGTTACCATAGCAGTTGTTTTTTATTTATTTAATGTTCCATTTATTTTAATTCAAAGGTATAATAGGCCTAGATTAGAAAAATTAAGTAATAAATTAAATGATTGTTGAAAAATAAGTATAAAAATACTTATTTTTTTATTTTATTGCTGAAATGAAGCAAATATGGTATAATGGTTAAGAATTTATAGGTAAAAAGTTATGAAAAAAGATAAAAAACAACAAATAAATAATGTAATAAAATTAAGTATACCTGCAATTCTTACGCAACTTGCGACTATTGCAATGCAGTATATTGATTCTGCAATGGTTGGTCGCTTAGGTGAAAATGCATCAGCTGCAATTGGTCTAGTTTCAACAACTACTTGGTTATTTAGTGGTATATTATCAGCACTTGCTGTTGGGTTTAGTGTTCAAATTGCTCATTATTTTGGTGCAAAAGAGTATAGTGAAGGTCGAATTGTTTTAAGACACGGTTTAATTTTTACTTCTTTAATAGCACTTATTTTATTAATAATTGGTTGTAGTATTTCATATCCACTTCCAATATTACTTAGAGCAGATCCATCAATATGGAATGATGCAACACTTTATTTTTTAGTCTTTACGCTTAGTTTACCTTTTATGATGTTAAACAATCTTTGCGCATCAAGCCTACAATGTAGTGGTAATATGGTTGTACCAAGTATATTAAATGCAGTTATGTGTTTATTAGATGTAATATTTAATATAATTTTTATACCACTATATGGTGTATTAGGTGCCTCAATTGGTACTGCTTTATCTGTTGTGGTAACTTCAATAATTATGTTTATAATAAGTTGTTTTATTGATAAAAAATTAAGAATAACAGTTAATGATAATACTAAATATAATAAAAGTATTATTAATAAAGCAATAAAAATATGTATACCGATTGCATTAGAACAAGTAGCAAGAAGTGGTGCAATGATAGTTTCTACTGGTATAATAGCTCCACTTGGCAATACTTCTATTGCAGCTAATTCATTTGCTGTAACAGTTGAAAGTATATGTTATATGCCTGGATTTGGTGTTCAGTCTGCTGCTACTACACTTGTTGGTCAAGAAATGGGAGCAGGAAATTATAAAAAAGCAAAACAATATGGAAACATTTCAATTTGGCTTGGAAGTTTAATAATGACAGTGATGGCCTTACTTATATTTTTACTTTGTCCATACATTTTTAAACTATTAACTCCAGTAGAAGAAGTTCAAGTTCTTGCAGTAACAGTACTTAGAATAGGATGTTTTGCTGAACCATTATATGGTGTATCAATTGTTTCATCAGGTGCATTACGAGGTGCAGAAGATACTTTAGTTCCAAGTATTTTAAATCTTTTATCTATTTGGGTTGTTAGAATTACATTATCTATTATATTAGTTGTTCCACTTGGTCTTGTTGGTGTATGGATTGCTAATACGGTTGAATTATGTGTAAGAGGTATTTTGCTTCTTATTAGACAAGTAACTTCAAAATATTATTTTAGAAAAGAAGTAAAAATTATTGATTAAATATAGTAATGAGGAGGTGAAAATAATATGAAATTAAGTCTTGCTGAAAAAAAAGATTTAGATAGTGTTTTAGAATTATATGAAATTGCTAAGAAAACTAAATATTGTGTATGGGATGATGAATATCCAACAATTGAAAATATTAATTTTGATTTTGAACACGATTGTTTATATGTGTTAAAAGATGATGACAAAGTTATAGGTGCAATATCAATAAATTATGAAAATGAATTTGATGATTATCCAGATTTATGGCTTTATACTAAAGATCCATGTGAAATAGCAAGATTAGTAGTAAATCCTGAATATCAAAATAAAGGATTTGGTGAATTTATAGTAAAAGAAATTAGCAAAATACTTAGTGAGAAAGGTTATTATTGTATTCATTTAGCGGTTGCAGTTAATAATTTACCTGCAGTTAGGTTATATGATAAATGTGGTTTTCTTCAAGATTGTACTACTTTTATGTTTGATAATTATTACTATTTCTATGAGCAAAGAATTGATAGAATTAAATAATTTTGTTTTTTCAAAAATTTCCTTGTAGGAGGTGATGAGATGTTAGATTTTAAGTTATTAAAATATGCTTATATTAAAGGTTTTATAATTAGTAATAAAATTAATGATTATATTGATATAGCTAATAAGCGACTAGATTCATTAACTGATACAGATATTGAAGTATTAGATAAAGTTGTAAAAGAATATAATCTTAAAACATATTATTTTAAAGAAAAGGAAGTTCTTCCAAGAGTAAAAATAGTGCTAAGTTTTTTAAGAGCAATAAATCCTGAATGTTTACTTGATGTTGGAAGTGGTAGAGGTGTATTTTTATTTCCATTCTTATGTGAATTTACAGATTGTAAAGTTACTTCAATTGATATTCTTGAAAGAAGAGTAGAACTTTTAAATAATATAAGTTTAGGAGGAGTTGTTAATTTAAACGTAGTGTATAATGATTTAACTAAGTTTGATTCAAGTGAATCTTATGATTGTGTAACGCTATTAGAAGTATTAGAACATATTCCAGATGTTAAAACTGCTATTAAAAATGCAGTTGATTTAAGTAAACAGTATATTGTTGTAACTGTTCCTTCAAAAAAGGATGATAATCCAGAACATATTCATTTGTTAACAAAAGATGTCTTAACTAAATATTTTAACGATTTTGGAGTAACTAATTTAAAATTTGGAGGAGTAAATGGTCATTTATTCTTGATTGCTAGAAAGTAGGTGATATAATGTATAATCAAATATTTAAATATCCAAGAACAAAACATTTAGAAGGTTCACGTCTTCAAAAAGGTGATGAAGACTTAAGTCAAGTTCCTTTTAAAGATATTTTTGGTAAATATATTGTAATTGAAGAAAAAGTAGATGGGGCTAATGCGGCAATATCATTTTCTGATAGTGGGGAACTATTACTTCAAAGTAGAGGACATTATTTAACAGGAGGATATCGAGAACGTCATTTTAATTTATTTAAACAATGGGCTAGTATTCATCAAAATGAATTTTATAAAGTACTTGGGAATAGATATGTTATGTATGGTGAATGGCTTTACGCAAAGCATTCTATTTATTATGATGCATTACCTCATTATTTTATGGAGTTTGATATTTATGATAAAGTTGAAAATGTTTTTTTAAGTACTAAAAAAAGACATGAACTATTAAAAGATTTACCTGTTGAAAGTGTTAAAGTTCTAGCTGAGGGTGAGTTTTATAAAGAAAATGATATATTAAAATATATTGGAACGTCTAACTTTATTACAGAGAACCATCTTGACAATTTAACTAATGCTTGTGAAAGTTTAGGAATTGATAAAGATAAATGTTTGAAAGAAACAGACAATTCAAGACTTATGGAAGGATTGTATATAAAAGTTGAAGAAAATGGAATTGTTAGTGATAGATTAAAATATGTAAGATATTCATTTTTACAAACGGTTGTCGAATCGGGTACTCATTGGTTAGACCGTCCAATTGTTCCAAATAAGTTAGATAAAGATATTAATGAATTATTTTAGGTGATATTATGATTAATAAGTTATTAGAATTACTACCTAAAGATAAAACTTGCAATTTTAACTATATAATTAATGGTATTTTAGCTCCGTTTCAAGAAGAATTAAAAAATACCCACCAAGAACTATCATGGCATGGTGAAGATGATGTTTTGACGCACACTTTAATGGTACTAAAAGAATTGGTTAACTTAGATGATTATAATAATTTATCTGATATTGAAAAACTAACTGTATTTCTTGCTGCGACGTTTCATGATGTAGGTAAAATAGTTTGTACAAAAGTTATTGATGGTAAGATTAGATCTTATAATCATGGAAAAGTTGGAGCTAGAATGGTAAGAAATTATTTTTATAAAGAACTAGGACTTGGTGGAAATAAAGAACTTTTAAATTTAAGAGAAGCAGTTTGTTTATTAATTAAATATCACTCTAACCCTGTATATAGCGCCTTTGATGATGATGCTGAAAGAAAAATATTAACAATAGCTGCAAATAGTGAATTAACACCTCTTTTTAGTATAAAATTATTAAGTATTTTGTCTACTGCTGATGTACTTGGAAGAATTGGTTGTGAAAAAGAAGAACAAGTCGAAAAAATTAATTATTTTACTTTATTAGCTAATGAATTAGGCGTTTATGAATCTTATTATCGATTTAGTAATTGTCATACTAAATTTAAATTTTTAAATAAAGAAACTAATTTTTATAATGATACAATATATGATAGTTCCAAATGTGAAGTAATTTTATTAGCAGGGCTACCTGGAACTGGAAAAGATACTTATATAAAAAATAATTTAAGTTATTTACCTGTTATTTGTTTAGATGATATTAGAGATGAAATAAAAGTTAAACCAGGTGAAGATGAATCTAAAGTAATTATGATTGCAAAAAATCGTGCAAAAGAATTTTTAAGAAAAAATATTTCATTTGTATGGAATGCAACTAATGTTTCTAATATGACTAGAAATGGTTTAATTTCTTTATTTCACGATTATCATGCGAGTGTAAAAATACTTTATTTAGAAACTAGTTATAATGAATGTTTATTAAGAAATAAGAGTAGAACTAAAGAAGTTCCTTTAAAAGTAATAGAAAAAATGCTTAATTCACTTGTGATTCCAGAAAGTTTTGAGGCTGAAATTGTAGAGTGGGTTGTAGTTTAGAAAAAAATATGTGAATATTTGTTGATTTTTATTTTAAGTTTTGATATACTAATGAAAGAAAAAATTGGACTTAAGTTAAAAGGTCAACATAATAATATTGTATTTGAGGCCTGTAAAAGGGCCTTTTTTTCTAAAAATATATATGGACATAAAAGGAGTTTAACATGAAGAATTTATTTACTTTAGACGAACTTACAAATCAAGAAATTTTCGATATTCTTAATGATGCTATTGATTTTTCTAATGGCAAAACTTTTTCACTTTCTGGTAAAATTGTTGCTAACTTATTTTTTGAACCTTCAACAAGGACGGAGTATTCCTTTGTTACTGCGGAACATCTTCTTAATATGAAGCCTATTTCGTTTAACAAAGCATCTTCGTCTTTTTCTAATAAAGGGGAAACTTTTTTAGATACTGTTAAGTGTTTTGAAGCATTTGGTGTTGACGCATTTGTAATTAGACATTCTGAAAATGAATATTATAAAAATTTAAACTTAAGTGTTCCACTACTTAATGCAGGAGATGGAACTCATGCTCATCCTACACAATGTTTACTTGATTTACTTACAATTTATCAAGAATTTGGTAAATTTGAAGGATTAAAAGTTTGTTTTGTTGGTGATATTAAATTCTCTCGTGTTGCTCATGAAGGTATAAAAACTATGGAACGTCTTGGTATGGAATGTTTTGTAAGTGGACCTAACATTTATATGGAAGATGATTATAAGTTTGTTGAACTTGATGAAGCAGTTAAAGTTATGGATGTTATCGTTTTATTACGTGTTCAAAATGAACGTCATGGTGAAGGAGATCAAGTTGAAAAGTCTTCATATTTAGAGTTATATGGAATGACTAAAGAACGTGCACTTTCTATGAAACCAGGAGCAATTATCATGCATCCAGCACCATTTAATCGTGGTATTGAAATTGAGGATGCAGTATTAGATCTTCCACAATGTAGAATTTTTAAGCAAATGAAAAATGGAGTGTTTGTTCGTCAAGCAGTTCTAAAAAGGAGTTTTGAATAATGCTTTATACTTTAAAGGGTGGTTATGTATACACTAATAAACAAATAGTAAAAACTAATGTAATTGTTGAAAATAATAAAATTGTTGAAATTAGTAAAAATTTTTTAGGTGAAGTAATTGATGTTACTGGATTATACGTAGCACCTAGTTTCATAGATCCACATGTTCATATGCGTGAACCTGGATTTACTGAATCTGAAACAATTAAAACAGGATCACTTGCAGCAGCTAAAGGTGGTTATACAAAAGTATTTTTAATGCCAAATACTAATCCTGTTATTTCAAGTATTGAAGCTTATAATGATTTATTAAATATAATTAAAACTGATTCTTGTATTGAATGTTTACCACTTGTTGCGATAACAAAAGATGAAATGGGGAAAGAATTAGTTGATTTTGAAAAGTTTGACTGCGTTGGATTTTCAGATGATGGTAAACCTGTATCAAATTCATATTTAATGTACCTTGCAATGTTAAAATTAAAAGAACTAAATAAACCAGTCTTATGTCACTGTGAAGATTTAGAACTTGTTAATAAAGGAACATTTAATAATTCCTTAAAACAAGAAAATAGTGATGCATTACCTAATCTTGATATTTCAGAAACAACAAACGTTGCAAGAGATTTAGTCATTGCTAACAAAACTGGATGCCATTATCACGTTTGTCATTTAGCAACTAAAGAATCACTTGATCTTGTTAAATTTTATAAATCAATTGGATGTAAATGTACAGTTGAAGTTACACCTCATCATATCGTCCTAAATGATGAAATGATTGAAATTACACCTGATTATAAAATGAATCCACCGATTAGAGGAGTTAAAGATCAAGAAGCGTTAATTAATGGCATTATAAATGGGGATGTAGATATGATTTCAACTGATCATGCGCCTCACTCTTTTGAAAAGAAGAATAAAGATATAAATAGTGCCGCATTTGGTATAGTAGGCCTTGAAACATCATTTCCACTTTTATATACTCGTCTTGTAAAGACTGGATTAATTAAAGTAGAAAAATTGTTTGATTTGATGAGTTATAATGTAGCAAATGCATTTAACCTTGATAATCATGAGATTAAAGTTGGTAACAGTTTATCAGCTGTTATATTAGATTTAGATAATGAATTTGTAATTGACAAAACAAAATTTGCATCAAAATCAAATAATACACCATTTGATGGATGGAAATGTTATGGAAAAGTAATAAAAACAATATGTAAAGGAGAAATTGTCTATGAAGCCTAGAAAGTTAGTATTAAAGAATGGATTAGAATTTGTAGGGCTAGGAAGCGGTCAAGAAAAAGTAGCAGAAGTAGTATTCCATACTGGGATGATTGGTTACTTAGATATTGTTAGTAATCCGTATTATGCAGGTAAATTTGTATGTATGACTTACCCACTAATTGGTAACTATGGTGCTAGCGATGATGAATTTGGTTCAAAAGATTTTCATGTAGAAGGTTTCATAGTTAAAGATATAGATTTTATTTCATCTAATATGAGATATATGGATTCTATGGATGATTTTGCAGAAGCAAATGATTTACCATTTTTATGTGGTATAGATACAAGAATGCTTGCAAAAGTAATTCGTGATGAAGGTAGTATGTTAGGGATTATTACAGATGTAGAAACTAGTGTTATAGAAGCACTAGAAAAAATTAATGCTTATAATCCTATTAAAGGAATGGTTAAGAAATTATCTACAAAACGTCCTAATATGATTAAAGCAAATAAACCTAAATATACAGTTGTTTGTCTTGATTTAGGTTGTAAAAATAATATTATTAAAGAATTATCTTCAAGAAAATGTAGTGTTGTAGTATTACCTTATAATACAGATGCTACAAAGATTTTATCATATCGTCCTAATGCTGTAATCGTAAGTGATGGACCAGATAATCCAAGTGAATTAGAAGTTGTTGTAAATAACTTAAAAGAACTTGTAGGTACTCTTCCAATTGCTGGTATTGGGCTTGGTCATTTACTTGTTGCAGAAGCTTGTGGTGCAAAAGTTAAAAAGATGAAATTTGGTCACCATGGTGCTAATCAATCTGTTAAAAATTTAATAACTAAGAAAATCCTTATTACATTACAAGGTCATAATTATGAAGTAGATAAAGAATCACTTACTAATACAAATTTAAGTGTTTCACTTGAAAATTTAAGTGACTCTTCTATTGAAGGACTATATTCTATTAAAGATTTAATTGTAACTTCAGAGTTTGATTCTGTTGATGCAAGTGCTTCACCTGTAGTGAAATCAATTTATGATGAATTAATTGATTTAATGAAGAATTCAAAAGGAGGTAACAATAATGCCTAAACGTACAGATATTCATAAGATATTAATTATTGGTTCAGGTCCAATTGTTATTGGTCAAGCTGCTGAATTCGACTATGCTGGTACTCAAGCATGTCTTGCGTTAAAAGAAGAAGGATATGAAGTTGTTTTAATTAACTCAAATCCTGCAACAATTATGACAGATAAACTTGTTGCAGATAAAGTATACATGGAACCACTTGATTTAGAGTTTACATCAAGAATTATTAGATACGAACGTCCAGATGCAATTTTATGTGCACTTGGTGGTCAAACTGGTCTTAATCTTTGTGTAAGCTTATCTAAAAAAGGTGTTTTAGAAGAATGTGGTGTTAAAGTACTTGGTACTAGTATTGCTGCAATTGAAGAAGCAGAAGATAGAGAAAAATTTAAAAATTTATGTCAAAGAATTGGTGAACCAATTATCGAATCAGATATCGCAAATACTGTTAATCAAGCTTTAGAAATAGCTGATAGAATTGGTTATCCAATTGTTGTTCGTCCTGCATTTACACTAGGTGGTACTGGTGGTGGTTTTGCAAATAATAAAGAAGAATTACGTGATTTAGCTGATTATGCAATTAGTCTTTCGCCAGTTAATCAAATCTTAATTGAAAAAAGTGTAAAAGGATATAAAGAAATTGAATTTGAAGTAATGCGTGATGGTAACGATACTGCAATTTGTATTTGTAGTATGGAAAATATTGACCCTGTTGGTGTTCATACAGGGGATTCAATGGTTGTTGCACCTTGTCAAACATTAACAACTAAAGAGTTTAGCATGCTAAAGAATGCTTCTATTAAAATTATTAGAGCATTAGGCATTAAAGGTGGTTGTAATGTTCAATTTGCACTAGATCCAGAATCATATGATTACTATGTAATTGAAGTTAACCCTCGTGTAAGTAGATCAAGTGCCCTTGCATCTAAAGCAAGTGGGTTCCCTATTGCTAGAGTTACTGCAAAAATTGCATGTGGATTAAATTTAGAAGAAATTGAAATTGCATCTGGTCAAGCTGCATTCGAACCTACTCTTGATTATGTTGTATGTAAATTTGCAAGATTCCCATTTGATAAGTTTAATGATGTTACAAAGACACTTTCTACTCAAATGAAAGCAACAGGTGAAGTAATGAGTCTAGGCCGTACTTTTGAAGAAGCTTTCTTAAAAGGCATTAGATCACTTGAAACTAAAGTAGACCATGTTTATATGGGAAAATTTGATAATGCTGAGACATCTGAATTATTAAAACAAATTGAAATTCCAACAGATGAAAGAATTTTCATGATTGCAGAATTACTAAGAAGAAGCGTTACTTGTGAAGAAATTAATGAAATTACAAAAATTGATTTATTCTTCTTAAGAAAAATTGAAAATATTATTTTATTTGAAAAAGAATTAAAAGAAGATTGTAGTTTAGCAAACTTTATTAAAGCTAAGAAACTTGGTTTTTCAGATCAATATTTAGCAAAAGTTATGAATATTTCTGAACTTGATGTTTATAAGTATCGTAAAGAAAAAAATATTTATCCAGTTTATAAGATGATTGATACATGTGCTGCTGAACTTGATACTTATACACCATATTTCTATTCAACATATGATACAGAAAATGAATCAATTGTGTCAAATAAAGAAAAAATCATTGTTTTAGGATCTGGTCCAATTAGAATTGGTCAAGGTGTAGAATTTGACTATTCAACTGTTCATGCAATTTGGGCAATTAAAGAAAAAGGTTATGAAGCAATTGTAATTAATAATAACCCTGAAACTGTTTCTACTGACTATTTAGTAACAGATAAACTTTATTTTGAACCTCTAACAGTAGAAGATATTATGAATATCATTGATTTAGAAAAACCTAAAGGTGTAATTGTTTCACTTGGTGGTCAAACTGCTATTAACCTTGCAGAAAGATTAGATGCACTTGGTGTTCCGATTATTGGTACTGATTGTGAAGCAATTGCAAAAGCAGAAAATAGAAAATTATTTGAAGCTTTAATGCACGAATTAAATATTCCAGAACCTGAAGGTAAAACTGTATTTAATTTAAGCGATGGTCTAGATGCTGCTCATAAGATTACATATCCAGTATTAGTTCGTCCATCATATGTTTTAGGTGGACGCGCAATGGAAATAGTTTATAGCGATGAACATCTTGAAAAATATTTAAATAAAGCATTTGCACTTGACCCTAATCAACCAGTATTAATCGATAAATATGTAATTGGTAGAGAAATTGAAGTAGATGCAATTAGTGATGGAATAGATGTATTTATGCCTGGTATAATGCAACATATTGAAGGTACTGGTATTCACTCAAGTGACTCAATTAGTGTATATCCTGCATATAGCCTATCTAAAAAAGTAGAAGAAACAATTAAAGACTATACTAAGCGCCTTGGTATTGCTATTGGTATTAAAGGTTTATTTAATATCCAATATATTGTAGACCCAAATGATAATGTTTATATCATTGAAGTAAATCCAAGATCTAGTAGAACTATTCCATATTTATCTAAATCAAGTAAAATTAATCTTGCTAAAATTGCAACATTTGTAATGCTTGGTGATAAGTTAAAAGATATGAATTTAGTTGAACCTACACCAAATATGTATTATGTAAAAGTTCCTTGTTTTTCATTCTCTAAAATAAGAGGATTAGATACAGTACTTTCTCCTGAAATGAAGTCAACTGGTGAAGCAATTGGTTATGATCAATCACTTAATCGTGCTTTATATAAAGCTTTAAAAGCTGCTAATATGAGAGTTATTAATTATGGTACTGTATTTGTAACATTATCTGATCAAACTAAAGAAAAGGCTCTTCCTTTAATAAGAAGATTCTATAATTTAGGATTTAATATTGAAGCTACAAAAGGTACTGGTAAGTTCTTAAAAGAACATGGTATTAAAACAAGAATTAAGAAAAAACTTTCTGAAGGTAGTGAAGAAATTTTAGATTCATTAAGAAAAGGTCATGTATCTTATGTTATTAATACTGTAAGTCATGTTAGAACTAATAATGATGGATTCTTAATTAGAAGAGTAGCTGCTGAAAATAATATTACTTGTTTTACAAGTTTAGATACTGTTAATGCATTACTTGATGTTCTTGATGAAATCACAATTAAGGTAGGCACAATTTAATGGTTAAAGAGAATTTAAAAGTTGTTTATAATAAAAAAATTGCTCTTGATACATTTGAAATGAAATTAGAAACTATTGATATGGCAAGTTTTGCAAAACCTGGTATGTTTATTAATATTTCATTAAAAGATGCATCTAAACTATTAAAACGTCCAATTTCTATTTGTCAAATTGATGGTAATAATTTGATTATTACATATAAAATTAACGGCGAAGGTACTAAACAAATGGCCACTTATGAATGTGGAACTTATCTTGAAGCAATCGGACCACTTGGTAATGGCTTTACACTTGTACAAAATAAAAAAGCACTAGTAGTTGGTGGAGGGATTGGTGTTCCACCACTACTAGAGTTATCAAGAAAATTAAAAGAATTAGGTAATGAACTTATTATTATTCTTGCATTTAGAAATAAAGAATCAATGATTTATCTAGAAGAATTTAAATCTTTAGGACAAGTAGTAGTTACTACAGATGATGGATCATATGGCTTTATGGGTAATGCAATTGAATATTTAAATAATAATGAAATTAAATTTGATACATTATATAGTTGTGGACCAGAAATTCTACTTAAAAAATTAGAAGAAAAGTATGCTGGATGTGAAGGTTATTTATCTTATGAAGCAAGAATGGCATGTGGAGTTGGCCTTTGTCATGGTTGTGTAAAAGGAGAAAAACATTACTGTGTATGTACAGATGGACCAGTGTTCAAGTTAGGAGTTATCTATGGTGAATGTTAGAGTAAAGTTACCAGGACTTGATTTAAAAAATCCTATTATTCCAGCAAGTGGAACTGCTGGATTTGGCGAAGAACTTGCTAATATTTATGATTTAAGTTTACTTGGCGGTATTATGATTAAAGCTACAAGTGTTAACCCTAAAAGAGGGAATAAAACACCACGAGTTGCAGAAACATATGGTGGAATGCTTAACTCAATTGGGCTTGAAAATCCAGGATTAGATGTAGTAATCAAAGAAAAATTACCATTTTTAGCTAAGTATGATACTTGTGTTATAGCAAACATTTGCGGTGATTCAATTGATGAATATGTAAAAGTTGCATATGACATTAGTAGAATAGAAAATGTTGCTGCACTTGAACTTAATATTAGCTGCCCTAATGTTCATGGTGGTGGTATACCATTTGGTGCTGATGAAGACACTGTTTATGAAATTACAAAAAGAGTAAAAGACGCATCAATTAAGCCAGTATATGTAAAACTAAGTCCAAATGTTACTGATATTGTAAAGATGGCTAAAGCTGCTGAACGTGGTGGTGCTGATGGACTTTCTTTAATTAATACACTTCTTGGTATGCGTATAGATTTAAAAACAGGACGACCTATTTTATATAATAAAAAAGGTGGTTTCTCTGGACCTGCAATTAAACCTGTTGCAATAAGAATGATTTATGATGTATATGAAGCAGTAAATATTCCAATTATTGGTATGGGTGGTATCGCAAATGTAGATGATTGTATTGAATTCTTAATGGCAGGAGCTAGTGCTCTTGGTATTGGAACAATGAATTTAGTAAATCCATATATTTGTAAAGAATTAGTAGAAGAATTACCTAATGCTTTAGAAAAATATGGTTTTAAAGATATAAACGAGTGCATCGGTTATGCACATAGAAAATAGGAGGTAAAGATAATGGTTATTATTGCACTTGATTTTAAAGATATGGAAACATCATTAAATTTCTTAGATAAATTTAATGAGTCTTTATATGTTAAAGTTGGTATGGAATTATTTTATGGTTCAGGTCTTGAAATCGTAAAAGAAATCAAAAAACGTGGTCATAAAATCTTCTTAGATTTAAAATTACACGATATTCCAAATACTGTAAAAAAAGCAATGACTAATCTTGCAAGACTAGGTGTTGATATTATCAACTTACATGCTGCAGGTGGATCTAAAATGATGGCTGCTGCACTTGAGGGTTTAACTGAAGGTTCAACTGGTGCGCGTCCAATATTAATTGCAGTTACTCAACTTACATCAACATCAAAAGAAATGATGAATACTGAACAATTAATTCCTGGTGAAGTTATTGATTCAGTAGTAAATTACGCAAAAGTTGCAAAAGCATCAGGTCTTGATGGTATTGTATGTTCACCACTTGAAGTTGAAAAAGTAAAAGAAGCATGCGGTAAAGAATTTATAACTGTTACACCTGGTATTAGACTTGCATCAAATAATGCTGATGACCAAGTTAGAATTACAACACCAGCGAAAGCAAGAGAAATCGGATCTGACTATATCGTAGTAGGACGCCCTATAACACAAGCAGAAAATCCAGTAGAAGCATATCATTTAATTTTAAAGGAGTTTTTAGGAAATGAGTAGTGTAGAAAAGAATTTACTTAAGATTAAGGCTGTATTTTTAAGTCCAAAAGCACCATTTACATGGGCTAGTGGTATTAAATCACCAATTTATTGTGATAATAGATTAGTTTTATCATACCCTGAAGTAAGAGGCGAAATTGAACATGCACTTGCTGATTTAGTAAAAGAAAAATTCCCAGAATGTGAAATTCTTATGGGTACTGCAACAGCAGGTATTCCTCATGCTGCTTATGTATCTGAATATTTAGGTTTACCTATGGGATATGTAAGAAGTGGTAATAAAGATCATGGACGTCAAAATAAAATTGAAGGATACTATGAAAAAGGTGATAAAGTAGTTGTTATTGAAGATTTAATTTCAACTGGTAAATCAAGTATTGAAGTAGTTAATTCTTTAATTGAAGCAGGTGTTGAAGTTATTGGTTGTGTATCAATCTTCTCATATGGTTTTGATGAAGCACAAAATGCTTTTGATGCAGTAAATGTTCCATATTATTCACTTGCTAATTTTAATAACTTAGTTAAAGTTGCAGTAGAAGAAGGATATATTGAACAAGAAGATTTAAACGATGTATTAGAATGGAGAAAATCTCCTAGAACTTGGAGAGTATAATTTATGATAAAATAGTCATTTTTTAATGGCTATTTTTTAATTTTCGTAATATTAAAAAAAATTTAAAAATATTTTTATTAGAAAACCCGATAAATTATAAAGTATTTTTATTGGAAAAACCGAAAAAAGATGTTATAATTATATTAGAAAAACCGATGAAAGTAGGTGTAAATATGTTTTATCGTAAAATTGAAAAAAAATTATTTGAATATTATAATGATAATTCTGCTAAAATAATTATTATTAATGGTGCAAGACAAATTGGAAAAAGTTTTATTATTAGAGAAACCGCCAGTAAATTTTTTAAAAACTATGTTGAAATTAATTTAATGAGCGATTATAATGGGGATCAAATTTTTTCAAATATTAAGAAAACAAGAGACTTTTATTTGCAATTAAGTGCATTATATGGCGATAAATTAAATGATAATAATGATACAATTATTTTTTTAGATGAAATACAAGTTTATCCACATTTATTAACAATGCTTAAAGATTTAAAATTAGAAAACAAATATAGGTATATTGCGAGTGGTTCTTTATTAGGAATAACTTTACAACATACTTTTATTCCAATGGGAAGTATAAATGAAATTAAAATGTATCCAATGGATTTTGAAGAATTTTTATATGCAAATAGTGTTGGAAAAGATATAATTGAATATTTGAAACAATGTTTTATTAATAATACAACAGTAAATGAATCCATACATAAAGTTGTATTAGAAAAATTTAAAGAATATCTTATTTCAGGTGGGTTGCCTGATTCTATAAAAGAAATGATTGTAAATCAAAATATATTAAGAACTAGAGAAAATCAAATGCTAACATATAATTATTATAAAGATGATGCATCTAAATATGATTATTTACATTCTTTAAAAATTAGAAGAATATATGATATAATGCCTTCATATATGGAAAATAAAGTGAAAAGAATAAAATTTAAACAAATAGATAATATAGAGGATTCTAATCTTTTAAAATATAAAGATGAATTTGATTATTTGATTAATTCTGGATGCGCACTAGGAGTTAAAGCGGTTTCTGACCCACGTTTTCCTTTAATTGAATCAAGTAGTAAAAACTTAATTAAACTTTATTTTAATGATGTGGGAATATTAACTAATATTTTATATAAAAATAATATAAACGCTATTTTAAATTGCGATAAAGGCGTTAATTTAGGATCCGTATATGAAACTGTAGTCGCAATGGAACTAATTGCTCATGGCCATGAATTATTTTATTTCGATAGCAAAAAAGTTGGTGAGGTTGATTTTTTAATTAATGATTATGATAATTTGTCGATTTTACCAATTGAAATTAAATCAGGTAAAGATACATATGAATTTAGAGCAATACCAAAACTTGTAAATAAAGATGGTAATTACAAATTGAAAAAAGGTTATATTTTTACTAATAAAAACATATGTATAAATGAAAATGATTTATATACATATCCAATTTATATGATAATGTTTGTATAGATTATATAAAGGGTATATAGATTTTCATAAAAAAAAGTAGTAATTTAATCTATAAAGACTAAATTACTACTTTTTAATTTTTCTTAAATAAATTTTTAAACCAATTTCCAATTTTAGTATATAAATTTACAAACCATTCTTGAATTTGATCGGCTAGTTTATAAGAAATAATAAATGCAATAACACCAAGAAGAGATAACCCTGCAATTGCCCAAATACCCCAACTTGAATCAAGTGGAATAAAACTTCCACCATAAACTATAATTGTACAACCAATTGATGTTATTCTTGTCACAAATTGAATGATACTAAAAGTACTAAATTTTATTTTTGAAATTCCTGCTACACTACATAGTAAGTCATCTGGAAAGAATGGGAATAGAAACATAAAAAATAAAAGTACTGTTTCACGACCTTTTATTTTTTCTAGATAATCATCAACTTTTTGTTTATCTCCAGCAATCCAGTATACAAATTTTTTACCAAGAACTCTTCCTAAATAAAAGCCTAATGATCCACCTAAAAACATTCCAATTAAAGAATATAAGAATGCTTCCCATGGTTCAAATAGAAGTGTACCAGCTAATATTGATACCATTCCAGGAATTGGAATGAAAGTAACTTGTAAAAATGATACTAAAATGTATGCAAGTGGTGCCCAAATTCCAGTTTTACTAACGATATCTCTTATTTCTTCTTTAGTAAAATCAGTTAGTCCAAATGCTCTTAATATAAAGTATATTCCAAGTACAAAAGCAATTATTACTACAAGTGATATTAATAATTTAATTATTGATTTTTTTGCTTCTTTAGATAATGGTTTGATAGTATCACTCCTTTTTTCTTATATATTATATAATTTTTTTATGAACTATATGTTAATTTTGCTTAAATAATTTCTTTTCTTTAGATATTTTATAGACACATAAAGATAATTTTTTTAAAATTATAACATTTTTTCAAAAAAACTTCAAACATATTAATTTTGATATTTTAAAGAAAAAAATAGGCAAATAAAAAGAGACTGTTAAACAGCCTCTTTTAGAGAAAGAAATATGGATATTTAGTTTTGTTCTTTTAATTTATCTATTAGATTTGCTTTTTGTTCTAATAAATTATTATATTTTTCTTCAATTTGGTCTTTATATTCAGTTTCAAATTTTGTAATAAATTCTTTCTTTTCATTATTTAATACTTCACTAAGTTCATTAGCTTTTTCAGTCATAAGGGAATTTAAGTCACTATTTTGATAAATATATTCTTTAAGAGAATTTAAAGCTTCGTTTAAGGAAGTGGCTACAAGTTCTAAAGCAGAGTTAGCTGATTCTTTAGTTAGTTCTAAAGCTGTTTCAGCAGTTGATAATGTAGTTTCTAAAGCAGTAAGTTGTGCTAATTTTATAGATTTTTCTAATCCATCTTCTAATTTTGCAATTTCATTTTGTAAATTAAGAATTTCACTTTTTAAATTACTTACTTCTAATAATGCTTTGTTATACATAGAATCTTCTTCAATAAAGATTTCATTGTATTTTTGTTTAAGAATAACTAGTCCATTTTCTACTGTTAATTGTAATTGATCATAATTTTGAATGATTTCATTACTAAGATTAGAAGAAGAAGTTATAAAATTTTTGAATATTTTAGTTTCTGCAATGTTTATTTCATATTCTTTAAAACTATTATACATTTCTTCAATCGCAGTTGTTGGTAAATTAATTCTTTCAATATGGTATGCAGCAATTAAATTAATTAATTCTTTATGAGATAATTCATTTAATTCTTCTATATTAAGTGTAGAATCTAAACTTAGAAGTTTGTTTATTAAAGATTCTTTAGTGTTATTTTTAATAGTTGTTATTTTATCTTCAATTTTAATTCCAAGTTCAGTTAATTTTTCTTCAACATGAGCTTTAATTTCAGTTTCTATTTCTGAAATTTTATTTTGTGTTGCTTCTGCATCAATAGTAATTGTTAAGTTATTATATTCATCTGATGTTGTATATTTTACAAAGAAACCACAATCAGTTTCTATTTCTAAAATTTTATCAATAGCTTCATTATATGTTTTACCGATAATTTCATCTTCAACATCTACAATAATCATTTTACCATCATCATTTGCACCATAAACAGAGGCAACAATACCTTTTTCATCAACAGTTAGTTGAATACTAGGGTTTAAGTCTAATGTAATAACTGCATTTGTTACAATTGGTTCATTTTGTTGATTTGTTTGATTTGAATTTAATGTGCATCCAATAACAATTGCAGATACTGTAATAATAAATAAAGCTGTTGAGATAATTGCTAATTTTTTAGTTTTCATAAATAGTAGTAATCCTTTCTTTTTATTGTTATTTATATTAGCTTTTTCTTTAATTAAATCAATATTATCATCATGATCATAGTTTTTATTGTAATATTCTTTAATAATTTTTTTTACATTTTTCATTAAATCAACTCCTTTCTAAGGATTTTTATGGCTGTATAATATTCAGATTGTACTTTACTAGCAGGAATATTTAAGTATTCTGCTATTACTCGAAATTTTAGTTTATGTACAATTTTTAATATTACTATCTCTGTTTGTAATTCAGTTAAATAATTTTTAATATCATAGATTAATAAATTATTATTAGAATCCTCTTTAACATTATAGATTTCTTCATCACTATAGATTGGTTTTTTATTTGCAACTCGAGTAACATAATTTTTTGATAAGTTTCTTGCGATCATCATGACATATTGCTTAAATTTGCCTGTTTCAGTATAACTATCTAATGATGTTAAAAGTTTCAAAAATGTATCTTGTGTGAGGTCTTCACTTGCATTCTTATCTTTAGTAATACTATAACAGATGTAATAAACTAAGTTAGAGTATTCATAGTATACTTGTTCAAAGGCAAATTCGTCTTTTGCTTTTAGTTGTTCAATTAGTTTTTTAGTTACTATTAACATAAGTTTCTTTCCCTTTCATTAAACATAACACAAAAAATATTGTTTTTTTTAAAAAATTTTATTATTTATTTTAACATAATTTTTATTTTTTTAATATTAAAATGTAATCTTTTTGAAAAAACAAATTTTTTATGGTATTTTATTAAAAAATAATGATAAATAATAATAGTATAAACTTTGGAGGACATTTTATGTTATATATTACAAAAGATAATTTTAAAGAATGTATTGAAAAATACGATACATTAATCATTGACTTTTATGCTGATTGGTGTAATCCATGTACAGCACTTAGTGTAATTATTGAACGTGTTGCAAAAAATTATCCGAATGTTACATTTGGTAAAGTAAATATTGACGAGGAAGAAGAACTAGCAATGGGATTCGAGGTAAGAAGTATTCCATTTGTTGTAAAAATTAAAAATGGTAAAATTGTTGATTCATTTACAGGACTTCATCCTGAAAAATTTGTTGAGGAGTTTTTTGCAAAATAATGTTTGACTCAGTAATTATTGGTAGTGGCCCTTGTGGTATAAGTGCTGCTATCTATTTAAAAAGATTTGGCTTTAATGTATTAGTAATTGGTAAAGACTATGGCACATTAAGTATTAATACATTAATTGAAAATTATTATGGTATTGAATCAATTAATGGTATTGATTTAATAAAGAAAGGAATAAACCAAGCTAAAAATTTAGGAATAAATGTGTTAACTGAAGAAGTTGTTAAAATTGAAATGGGAAATGGATTTACTGTTTCAACAAATAAGAATGTTTATGCTTGTAAAACTGTACTTATTGCAACAGGAATGAAAAGAACAACTCTAAAAATTGAAGGTTTAAAAGACTTTGAAGGACGTGGTGTTTCATATTGTGCTGTTTGTGATGGATTTTTATATCGTAAGAAACGTATTGGAATACTAGGTACTGGTGAATATATGAAATCAGAACTTGAAGTATTAAAACGATTTAGTAATGATATTACTGTGTTTACAAACGGTGAAGATGTTGATCTTGATGAAAATGTTGTATGTGAAAAAATTATTAAAATTGAAGGAGAAAATCATTTAGAAAGTGTTGTTTGTGAAAATAATACATATGATATAGATTGTTTATTTGTTGCAGTAGGTGTCGCAAATGGATCATCATTTGCTCGTCATTTAGGAATATTAATGGATGATAAAGAACATTTAATTGTTGATAATTATATGACAAATATTCCAGGAATATTTGCAGGTGGTGATATTATAGGTGGTATAAAACAAATAATTACTGCAGCTAGTGATGGATGCTCTTGTGCATATAAAATAAAAGATTATTTAAAGGAAAAATAATATGAAAAATTTAATATTACTAGATAATTATAAATCTAAACTTAATTTATTAGAAACAGAAATTGCAATAAAATATGTAAAAGATATCTTTGAAAGAGAACTTGCACTTGCACTGGATTTAACGCGTGTTTCAGCACCCCTTTTTGTTGAATGTGAAACTGGATTAAATGACCATTTAAATGGATATGAACGTCCAGTTAGTTTTGATGTCCTAGATGTACAAAAAAATGTTGAAATTGTTCAATCACTTGCTAAATGGAAACGTTATGCACTTTCTAAATATGAATTTGACCAAGAAACTGGTCTTTATACAGATATGAATGCTATTAGAAGAGATGAAGATTTAGATAATATTCATTCAGTTTACGTTGACCAATGGGACTGGGAAAGAATAATTAATAAAGAAGAAAGAACAATTGATTATTTAAAATATATTGTTAGAAAGATTTTTAATGTTTTAAAAACAGTTGAAGAAAAAGTATGTACTAAATATAATGTATTTACAAAAAAACTTCCTGATGATATTTACTTTATATCATCAAATGAACTTCTTAATATGTATCCAAATTTAACATCTAAAGAACGTGAAAATGAAATAACTAAACTTCATAAAGCAGTATTTATCTATCAAATTGGTTGGCCACTTGATAATGATATGCCTCATGATGGTAGAGCAAGTGACTATGATGACTGGAATCTTAATGGGGATATTTTAGTATGGTTTGATACGCTTGGAATAGCGTTAGAACTTTCAAGTATGGGAATAAGAGTAGATAGTGACTCCCTAGTTAAACAAGTTAAACATAAAAAAGAAGAATCTAAGCTAAATACACCATATTGTAAAGCATTATTAAATAATGAACTTCCTCTTACTATTGGTGGTGGGATTGGACAATCGCGACTTTGTATGTACTTTTTAGAAAAAGCTCATATTGGTGAGGTTCAAGCATCAATTTGGAGTGAAGATGATATTAAAATTTTAAAACGACATAATATTCATTTATTATAGGAGAAGTTATGAAAAAATTATTAATTGTTGTTGATTTTCAAAATGATTTTATTGATGGAGCATTAGGGTTTAAAAAAGCAGAAACTTTAGTAGATGTTATAAATAAAAAAATTAATAAATATTTAAATAACAACGATGATATTATATTTACGCTTGATACTCATGATGATAATTATTTAAATACTTTTGAAGGTGAAAATTTACCTATTCCGCATTGTATTGATGGAACATTTGGTCATAAAGTAAATAAAAACTGTGACTATTTAGATAAAGCAATTAAAGTATTTAAGAAAAATACTTTTCCGAGTTTAGAACTTGCAAAATATTTAGAAAATACTAATTATGAATATGTTGAATTATGTGGTTTAGTTTCAAATATTTGTGTGTTATCTAATGCTATTATGGTAAAATCTGCACTTCCAAATGCATCGATCATTATTGATAAGACTGCTACAGCATCATTTGATGAAGAATTAGAAAATAAAGCTTTCGATGTTTTAAAAGGATTACATATTGTTATTAAATAATATAAAAAAGTTATTAATCATTATAGGTTAATAACTCTTTTTATTCATAAGGAAAGTTCATATTTTTGATAAGTATTGAAAATATTTTTAAAAAATATTTAAAATTCTATTGATTTTTATAACATAATATGGTATAATAAAATTGTAAGAAGTTCAAGTTTTAAAGGTTATTATTTACTCTAAAGAAGTAATAATCATATTGAAATTCTTGCTACTCCTGGGGAAACAGGTAACTTGAGAATTGCGCTTTAGAGGTTACGCGGGTATTGACATAATAAGAGATATATCTATTTCTAAATTTAGAAATAG
>JAFQFT010000037.1 GCA_017398545.1 Bacilli bacterium
AATAATAAGGTGATATTATGAAACAAAAATTTAATGTTGAAGGTATGACTTGTTCTGCTTGTAGTGTTCATGTCGATAAAGCAGTTAGAAAACTTGATGGTGTAATAGATTGTAATGTTAATTTGTTATCTAACACTATGGAAGTAGAATATGATGAGAGTAAAGTTAATAACTCTGATATTGAAAAAGCTGTTAAAGGTGCTGGGTATATTGCATATACTAATATTTTAAAACAAAGTAAAAAGAAAGATACTGCATTAATTAAGTTAATTATTTGTTTTTCTTTATTAGTTATTTTAATGTATATTACAATGGGACATATGGTAGGGTTACATTTACCAGATTTTTTAAGTGGTACTAGTAATGCGTTAAGATATGCTAGTGTGCAATTAATTCTGATTATTCCTATCCTTATTATATATAATAGATTTTTTGTATCAGGATATAAGAAATTATTTAAAGGTGCTCCTAATATGGATTCTTTAATTGCATTAGGTGCTACTGCATCTATAATTTATGGATTATTTGCAATGATTAGAATGTATCAAGGATTACAAGTTTTAGATTTTGCATTAGTAGATGAGTATCGAAAAAACTTATACTTTGAATCTGCTGGAATGATTTTAACATTGGTTAGTTTTGGTAAATACTTAGAAAGTATGTCAAAGAAGAAAACTACTAATGCTATTACTAAGTTAATAGGTCTTGCACCTAAAACTGCACGAGTATTAATTAATGAAGAAGAAGTAATTATTGATGCTAAAGATGTTAAAGTAGATGATATTGTAATTGTAAAAAAAGGAGATTTAGTTCCTGTTGATGGTGTTGTAATAGATGGTAGTGCATCTATTGAAGAAGCCAATATTACAGGGGAAAGTATGCCTGTTTTGAAAAATAAAAAAGATTTAGTATATTCATCTACTACTTGTAGTGCAGGTTATTTAAAAATAAAAGCTGTTAAGGTAGGAGAAGATACATCAATTTCTAATATTATTAAACTTGTAGAAGAAGCGAGTAATTCTAAAGCTCCTATTAGCAAACTTGTTGATAAGATTGCGGGAATTTTTGTACCTGTAATTATAAGTATTTCAATTATTACTTTAATAGTTTCATATCTTATCTTAAAAGATTTTGAACTTTCATTTAATTTTGCAATAAGTGTATTAGTTATAGCATGTCCATGTGCTCTTGGTCTTGCTACTCCGGTTGCGATAATGGTTGGGACTGGTAAGGGTGCTGAAAATGGTCTTTTAATTAAGAATGCAGAAATATTAGAAAAAGCACATTTAGTTAAAACTGTTGTGCTTGATAAAACTGGTACAATTACAGAAGGTAAACCAAAAGTTGTTGATTATATAATTATTGATAAGACTGTTGATGTGCTTGCTGTTGCCTATACGCTAGAAATTATGTCTGAGCATCCACTTGCAAGTGCTATATGCGATTTTGCAAAGAAAAAATATAGTGATATTTATGAATGTGATGAATATCATCAAATTGATGGTTTTGGAATTAGTGGTATTATTAATAATGATGAATATTATATTGGAAATGATAAAATATTTAAAAAGTATAACATTGTTGATAATGAGATAATTCATAGAATTAATATGCTATCTAAAGAAGGTAAAACAGTCTTAGTTGTAATTAAAAATAAAGAAGTAATAGGTTTATTTGCAATTAAAGATCAAGTAAAACCTACTTCATATCAAGCAGTAAAAGCATTAATGGGTAGAGGTATTAAAGTTGTTATGCTTACAGGTGATAATATTGCTACGGCAAAAGTTATTGCAGAAGAAGTAGGTATAGAAAATGTAATTGCAGGAGTACTTCCGATTGATAAACAAACAATTATTAAAGAAGAAATGAATTGTTGTTCTGGGCTTGTTGCAATGGTTGGTGATGGTGTTAATGATGCTCTAGCTTTAACTACAGCTGATTTGGGTATAGCAATAGGTGGTGGAAGTGATGTAGCACTTGAATCTAGTGATATTGTGCTTTTAAGAAATGACTTACTTGATGTTTTAAATGTAATTAATTTAAGTAAAAGAGTGCTAAACACGATAAAAGGTAATTTATTCTGGGCTTTCTTTTATAACTGTATAGGAATTATTCTTGCAACAGGTTTATTATATGGAATTGGTATAAAACTTAATCCGATGATTGGTTCTCTTGCAATGTCTTGTTCAAGTGTATTTGTTGTGTGTAATGCGTTAACAATAAACTTTTTTAAAGTAGAAAAAGTGGATAAAGAGTTAACTAATATAAACTTAGATATTAAGAAAGTTACTTTAAATGTTAAAGGAATGATGTGTGAACATTGTGTTAAACACGTTAAAGATGCTTGTGAAAAAGTAAGTGGAGTATCAAGTGCTACTCCATCACTTGAAGATAACAATGTAGTTATAGAATATGTTGGTAAAATTAATTTAGAACTAATTATTGAAAATATAACTAAAGCTGGTTATGAGGTGATAAAGTGAAAAAAATATTAACAATATTTTGTTTTATGATTATAATTATTGGTTTAACTTCATGTAATAAATATGAGGATCTTGTACCAAATAGTAGTTATTATGCAAATTGGGATGGTAACTATATTTATAAAGGAAATTACCGAAGTAAAACAACAGGAGAAGATGAAGAAAGATTAATAAAAAATATTGAATATAATGGTAATACTTATTATATAAATGATTACAATTATTCAATATATGATAATAATTTATATTATTTTTTCACTACTAAATCTAATAAAGAATTAAAAGAATGTGATAGTTCTTTCCTTATTAAATACATAATTAAGGATAAAAAGTATGAAATTCTTTATGCTAGTATAGCTTCTGTTCTAAACTTTAAAATAGAAAAAGTATATGAAAATTATATTTATTGTATAGATCTTGATAGTTCTTTAGATTATTGTATTTATAGATGTGAAACTAAAGATTTAGTTTATTTAAATGATGTAACTAGTATTAGTTTTTTTGATAATGATGTTTTCTTAGAAATTGATAATACATTAAAACATTCTAATAGTAGTGAAATTAATTTTAAAACGATTATTTCGCTTAAATATAGAAATCCTTTAATTTATGATGATGAAAATAGTGATTATATAAAAATTGTTTATGATAATAAAGGTAGTGATGTATCTAGATACAAATCACTTGGCTATTTCAATAAAAAAACTGATGAATATAAAGAATTAATCAGTGCAAAAGATCAAAAAGAGTTCTATTATATTAATGAAGAATATTTTATTTTATATGAATCTAAAACCTTTGAATATGTTATGAATGTAAAAGAACGTAATACTAAAACAATTGAGACAAACTGTAGTTTATGCAAAGTTAATTTAGATAGTTTTTCATATGAAGTAATCTATACTTTTAAAGATGCTGACGCAAGCTTTACAGATGGTATTTTAATAGGCAATACTTATTTTATGAAAAGAGTAAAGGTTAAAAAAGGTTGGTTTATCTTTTATGGTGGATCTAGAACAAAAACATATAAATTAGATTTAGATACATTAAAGTTATCTAGAGATTATGATAAAGTAGTTAATCAAGAATCTAGTATTGTTAAAGGGGTAACTTATAATAATAAATTTTATTATTTAGAAAATAAAACATTTGGTGCTTTTTTAAATAAAAAAGATGTATTCTATTTATACTCTAAAAGTTTAAATAATAATCAAGAACATTTAATGCAGTTTTTTGTTTATGATTATGATACTGTTCAAGATAATTACTTAGGAACAAGATCATCTATTGATATGTGGTATAATTCAATTGATTTTAATGATTTGAATACACTAATTTTAGATTATTAAATAGTACACTAGTTGTACTATTTTTTCTTTGATTATTTTACTTTAGTTTTTTGTTAATTTGTGGTATCATATATAATAGAAATAAATAATTTATTGGAGTATAATTATGAAAAAATATAATTTTGATCAAATAATTGATCGTAAAAATACGAGTTCTGTAAAATGGAGTGGTGATGATAACGAGATTCCAATGTGGATAGCGGATATGGATTTTGAAACTTTACCTGAGGTAAAAGATGCAATTCTTTCTAAAGCAAGTATTGGTGCATATGGGTATACTTATGTTCCTTCTGAATATTTTACTGCTTATCGTAAATGGTGGGAAGAAGTTCATAATGTATCGTTTAAAGAAGAATGGATGATTTTTTCTAATGGTATTGTTGCTGCGATATCATCGATTATTAGAAAAATTACTAATGTTGGTGATAGTATTGTAATTCAATCTCCGGTATATAATTGTTTTTATTCATCAATTAAGAATAATAATCGTAATGTTCTTACAAATGATTTAATTTATAAAGAGAATGAGTATTATATTGATTATGTTGATTTAGAAGAAAAACTGTCGAAAGAAGAAACAAAAGTATTTATTTTATGTAATCCTCATAATCCAATTGGGAAAATGTGGGAAAAAGAAGATTTAATTAGAATCGGTAATCTATGTTTAAAACATAATGTTTTAGTAATAGCTGATGAAATTCATTGTGATTTTGTTGATCCAGGATTAAATTATGTTCCATTTGGATCAATAAGTGATGAATTTTTAAATAATTCAATTACTTGTATTTCAACTTCTAAAACATTTAATTTAGCTGGTATTCAAGGTTCTTGTATTGTAGTTCCTAATAGTGATTTATTTAAAAGAGTATCTGAAGGAATAAGTGTTGATTGTGTAGGTGAAATAAATTATTTCAGTGCAGAAGCTAATATTGCAGCGCTTACATATGGAAAAACTTGGGTTAAAGAGTTAAATGAATATATTTATGATAATAAAGAATATGTTAGAAAGTTTATAAAAGATAATAATTTAGAAGTAAAAGTTATCAACTCTAATAGCACTTATTTTTTATGGCTTGATGTAAGTAATTTTACAAATGATGCAGATGCTTATACAGAGTTTTTAAGAAAAGAAGTAGGGGTATATTTTTGTAGTGGTTTGAAGTATGGTGAACCGGGTAGAACTTTCTTAAGAATGAATCTTGCAACACCAAAGTATTATGTTGGTGAAGCAATGAATCGTTTATTAAAGGTGTGGAAAAGATAATATGGCAAAAGAGTATGGTAGAATAACTGAGATAGAACGTTCAATTATTAAGACATATCGTAAAGAACTTTGGGCTAAGTTTGTTAGAGCAATTGATGATTATGAACTTATTTCTGAAGGTGATAAGATTTGTGTTTGTATTTCAGGAGGAAAAGATTCTATGATTCTAGCGAAGTTGTTTCAAGAACTTCATCGTCATACGAAATTTCCTTTTGAAGTTGAATTTTTAATGATGAATCCTGGTTATAATAAAGAGAATTTAGATTTGATTATGTATAATTTAAGTGTGTTAAATATTCCTGCTCATATTGTTGAAAGTAATATTTTTGAAGTTGCAAATAGTCAAGAGAAGAATCCTTGTTATCTTTGTGCACGAATGAGACGAGGTGTTTTGTATAAAGCAGCAAAAGAACTAGGATGTAATAAGATTGCTCTTGGACATCATTATGATGATGTAATAGAAACTACACTTATGAATATGCTTAATAGTGGTTCTTTTCAAACAATGGTTCCTAAACTTCATAGTTTAAATTTTGAAGGCATGGAACTTATTAGACCGATGTATTTAATAAGAGAACATGATATTATTAAATGGGCTAATCACAATGAATTAAAGTTTATTCAGTGTGCATGTAAGTTTACAGAAGAACTTCATAGTAATGTTGATGAAATGAGTTCTAAACGTTATGAAACAAAAATGTTAATTCAAGAACTTAAGAAACATAATGAACTTGTTGAACAAAATATTTTTATGGCAGCACATAATGTTAATATTGATATGGTTGTTGGTTATAAAAAGGGTGGTAAGATTTATGAATTTAAAGATGTTTACAAAGAAAGGAAATAGGAAATATTTGATTTGTAAATAAAATGATAATTTCTTATAAGTTGACTTTAAATTAATTTAGTAGTAAAATATGAAAGGTATGTTATGATTGAAGAAATATTATTAAAATTAGATTCACTTAAAAATAATCATCAATTAGAGTTTTCAAAAAGTTTAATTCCAGGGTGCTTACCTATGCTTGGAGTAAAAGTACCAGATTTAAGAATTATTGCAAAAGACATATCAAAAACTAATCCTATCCTATTTCTTAATAGTAATCCTTTAAACATCTATGAACTTGAAATGTTACAAGCTATGGTAATTGGGTATATGAAGGAAGATTTGAATATTGTATTAGATTATGCTAAATCATTTATTCCTTTAATTCATGATTGGAGTGTTAATGATTGTTTTTGTCAAACTTTTAAAATTGCTAAAAAACATCAAAAAGAGGTTTGGGAATTATTAAAATTTTATTTTGATTCAAGAAATGAATTTGAATTAAGATGTGTGGTTGTGATGATGCTAAGTCATTTTATTAATGATAATTATGTTGATGAAGTGATTAAATTTATTGATAAGACTAAAAATGATGGATATTATTATAAAATAGCTTGTGCTTGGTGTTTGCAAGTCATTATGGTTAAATATCCTGATAAATGTTTAGCATATCTAAAAAATAATAATTTGGATAATTGGACACATAATAAAGCAATAAGTAAAATGATTGAATCATATCGTATTAGTTTAGATATGAAAGATAAACTTAAAAAAATAAAAAGAAAGTAGGTATTTTAGATGTATAAATTTAATGCCGAACATGCAACAGAGGCATGTATTAAGTGGATTCAAAAATTCTTTGAAGAAAATGGTAAAGGTTGTAATGCAGTACTTGGTATTTCTGGTGGTAAGGATTCAAGTGTTGTTGCAGCACTACTTGTTAAGGCACTTGGAAAAGATCGTGTAATCGGAGTACTTATGCCTAATGGTGATCAAGCAGATATAAGTTATTCTTATGAAATATGTGAAATACTTGGAATTAAGCATTTTGTTGTCAATATTAAAGAAGCATTTGATGGTGCTATAAAGGCAATTTCTGCGTCACAAGAACTAACTAATCAAGCAATCATAAATCTTGCACCAAGAATTAGAATGTCAGTTTTATATGCTGTTAGTCAATGTAATAACGGTAGAGTTGCTAATACTTGTAACTTAAGTGAAGATTGGGTAGGGTATTCTACTAGATATGGTGATTCGGTTGGCGATTTTGCTCCAACAAGTTGTTTTACTGTTGAAGAAATTAAACTTATCGCAGCATATCTTGGAATTCCTGAAAAGTTTTATAATAAAGTTCCATCAGATGGATTATGTGGTAAAACTGATGAAGATAATTTAGGATTTACATATCAATGTTTAGATGACTATATTAGACGTGGAATTATTCCAGAACCAAAAATTAAAGAACGAATTGATTATTTACATCGCATTAACTTATTTAAATTAAGTTATATGCCAGTATTTGAATATAAAGGAGAAGAAGAAAATGAGTAATACACATAATTGTAATCATGATTGTGATAATTGCGAAAACAAATGTGAAGAAGTAGAACAAGGTTGTAATCACGATTGTGCTAACTGTTCACAAAATTGTGGTGGAGCACATTCTAAAGAAGATTTTTTAAAACCACAAAATCAATATTCTAATGTTAAAAACGTAATTGCTATTATGAGTGGTAAGGGTGGTGTAGGTAAATCTATGGTAACGTCACTTCTTGCGAGTAAAATGCAAAAAGAAGGATTTAATGTTGGTATTTTAGATGCTGATATTACAGGGCCTTCTATTCCTAAATGTTTTGGAATTCATCAACAAGTTGAAGCATCAAGTGAATGTATTTTCCCAAGAGAAACTGCTAGTGGAATAAAGATTATTTCATCAAATCTTTTATTACAAAATGAAACTGACCCAATTATTTGGCGTGGACCTGTTATTGCAGGACTTGTAGAACAATTTTGGACAGATGTTGCTTGGGGCGATGTAGATTTTATGTTTGTTGATATGCCACCTGGAACAGGTGATGTACCTTTAACAGTATTCCAATCTCTTCCAATTAAAGGTATTATTATTGTAACCTCACCTCAAGATTTAGTTTCAATGATAGTTGAAAAGGCTGTAAAAATGGCAGGTAAAATGGATTTACCAGTTCTTGGAATTGTTGAAAATATGTCATACTTTGTATGTCCATCATGTGATGAAAAACATTATATCTTCGGTGAAAGTAATGTTGAAGAAGTTGCGGTAAATTATTCAATTGATACAGTATCTAAAATGCCAATTGATGGTAAACTTCCTGCACTTTGTGATCAAGGTTTAGTTGAAGCATATGATGAAGATGCATTAAAAGGTATTATTAATAAACTTAAGAATTTATAAAATAATAGACTTGGATTAGTAAAATTCAAGTCTTTTTTTGCTTTTTTTTGGTTCAAATGTTTTGCAGGGAGTATTTTAAAAGTGGTATAATAAAGTAGATAAAACAAAAATAAAATTAATGAATAGTTAATAAACAAGGTGGATAATATGTATGGGTGATAAAATGTTTAAAATAGCAGAAAATAATTTATTTCAATATTTAAAATGGCGTGGAGATTTATCTTTTGAACAAGATAAGTTTAATGAAATTGATTCATTTATTTTATCGCAAATTGTATATTATAATTATAATGGATTAGTTAGTAATGAAAAAGTTCTATTAAAAACTGTTTTAAAACAATTCTATGAAGCAAATAATAATCGAAAAATAAAACTTGGGTTAATTTTTCCTAATCATATGGTTGAACTAGGTAGAGCAATCATTAAAACAAAACGTTATGAAAATATTTATGTGTCTGATTATGTAGATAGATATGATCGTACTAATAAAGAACAATTTTGTGCTATGACATTTCATATAAATGAAGAATTTATTGTAATTTCATATAAAGGAACTGATGATACATTAGTTGGTTGGGAAGAAGACTTAAATATGATTGTTTCTTTTCCAATTCAAGCTCAAGTTTCTGCACATAAATATTTAGAAAATGTTTTTAATAAATACCCAAATGCTGTATATGATTTAGTTGGCCATTCAAAAGGTGGTAATCTAGCAATGTATGCTGGTATTTATGCTAGTGATGAAATTAAATCGTTAATTCATCGAATTTATAATTTTGATGGACCAGGATTTGAAAGTGATGATATTGATATTGTTTTATATAGTGAGGTAAAAAATAAAATAAGAACTATTTTACCTAGTAATTCTATTATTGGAATGATTTTTAATCAATTAGGTGTTGTTAAAGCTGTAAAAACTCCTGTAAAGCCTATTTTTCAACATGATGGTTTTACTTGGGAGATTGATGGAAAAAAATTTTTAAAAACAACATTATCTAAAAATAGTCTTGAGTTTTCTAAATCTTTAAATGAATTTGTTGGAAAAATGGATGAAAAATCTAGGAAATCATTTTGTGATTCATTAGAAAAATACATTGATTCATTAGGAATTAAGACTTTATCAGAACTTACTACACTTAAAACAAAACCAATTAGTTCGTTAAAAATATTTAAAAAGGAAGATAAAGCTGTATTTATACAATTTATAAAAATATTAATTAAACATCGTGTAATTAGATAAAGGAGAAATTAGTATGAATAAGGTATGGGAAGTAGTAAAAAAATACGCAAAAAGATATTTTATCGATGCAATGTCTTATATGGCACTAGGACTTTTTGCGACACTATTAATCGGAACAATTATTGGAGCACTTGCTGATATTCCTTTCTTATCTTTTTTAAAGAATAATTTTACAGTTAGTGGAGTTACATATAAAGATGGTATAGTTGGTATTATGAAATCTTCATATACTTATGGTGCTGCGATTGGTGTTGCAATGGCATATGGACTAAAAAAAGATCCATTAGTAATTTTTTCATCTTGTGCTACAGGTGCAGTAGGCGCAATTGCAGGTGGTCCAGTTGGTGCTTATTTAGGATCATTATTTGGAATGGAAATTGGTGGTTTAGTATCTAAAAAAACACCAGTTGATATTGTTGTTACTCCACTTTGTGTTGTAATAGTTGGCGCAATTATAGGTTATTATGTGGGAACTCCAGTAAATTCATTAATGCAAGCACTTGGAACATTTATTGAGAATGCTGCAACTTATCAACCAGTAATATCTGCGATTATTATTTCAGTAATTGTTGGTATTGTCCTTACAATGCCTCTTTCATCTGCTGCACTATGTTATATGATTGGTATAACTGGTCTTGCTGGTGGTGCCGCAACAATTGGATGTTGTTGTCAAATGGTTGGATTTGCTGTTCAAAGTTACCGTGATAATAAATTAAGTGGTGTAATTTCAGTAGGAATTGGTACAAGTATGTTACAATTTAGTAATTGTCTAAAGAAACCTATCATTTGGGTTCCAACCATTCTTACTAGTGCAATCTTAGGTCCTATTGGTGTTTGCTTATTTAATATCACTAATAATAATTCACTATTATGTGGTATGGGAACATGTGGCTTAACTGGTTTATTTGGCGCTTATGAAACGATGGTTGTAACTTTTTCACCATTAAAAGTTATTTTAATATTAATTTTAGTGTGTATAGTTTTACCAGCAATATTAACTTGGGTATTTGATTTTATTTTAAGAAAACTAAATTTAATAAAAGATAATGATTTATTAATTGTTTCAACTGATAAAAAATAAAATGTAAAAAAATAAAGAAAAAAATTAAAGTAAATACTTTAATTTTTTTTGTCTTTGTGATATAATAAAAAATAGAGGTGAAACGCTATGATTAAAATTGATGTTATATCTGGTTTTTTAGGAGCTGGAAAAACTACTTTAATAAAAAAATTATTTGAATCTGGATTTAATGGAGAAAAAATAGTTTTAATTGAAAATGAATTTGGTGAAATAGGAATTGATGGAGGATTCTTAAAAGAATCTGGTATTGAAATTAAAGAAATTAATTCTGGATGTATCTGTTGTTCTTTAGTAGGTGATTTTGCAAGTTCAATAACTGAAATTATTGCAAAGTTTAATCCTGAACGTATCATTGTAGAACCAAGTGGTGTTGGAAAATTATCAGATATTATTAATGCAATTAAAGAAATTGAAGCAGATGTAAAACTTAATATTTTAGCAACTGTTGTTGATGGAGCTAAAGCAAAAGTTTATTTAAAGAATTTTGGTGAATTTTTTATAAATCAAGTAGATGCTGCTGATACTATTATTATAAATAAAGTTGATAAATTAAGTGATGAAAAATTGTTAGAAGTAGTTAATCTAATTAAAGATAAAAATAATCATGCAAATATTATTACAACTCCAATTGATGCATTAACTGGTGAAAAATTACTTAGTATTTTAGAAGAAAAAGTATCTTTAAAAGATGAATTAATTAAACAAATAGAAGAAGAGCATGATCATCATTGTTGTTGTCATGAACATCACGAACATCATCACGAACATGAACATGATCACGATTGTTGTTGTCATGAACATCATGAACATCATCACGAACATGAACATGATCACGATTGTTGTTGTCATGGTCATCATGAACATCATCATCATGCTGATGAAGTATTTACAAGTTGGGGAATTGAAACTCCGCTTTCTATAAGTAAAGAAGAATTAGAGGAGTTTTTAAATAAACTTGCTAAAAGTGAAGATTTAGGTATCATTATTCGTGCAAAAGGAATTCTTGCAGCTAGTGATAATGAATCTTGGTATTATTTTGACTATGTTTCTGGTGAATATGAAATTAGACTTGGTTCACCTGATTATACAGGCCGTATTTGTGTTATTGGATCTAAAATTGATGAACACAAAATTGAAGAATTATTTTATAAAAGAGGGTAAAAAGTAAATGGCGTTTCCAGTTTTTATTATCAATGGATTTTTAGACTCAGGGAAAACTACATTCATTATTGATACATTAAAAAACGATGGATTTTATAAACAAGGTAATACTTTACTTCTAGTTTGTGAAGAAGGGGAAGTTGAGTATGATAAGAAAGAACTTGAAAGTTATAATGTTCAGGTTGAGATTTTTGATGAGATAGATGATTTTAGTGCTGAAAAATTATATGAACTAACTGAACAATATCATCCTGATCGTATTGTTATTGAAACAAATACAATGTGGGATCAATCAAAAGTAAAGTTTCCTTCTACTTTTCAAGTAGCTCAAATAGTATCATTTATTGATTTTTCTACTTTTGGAGTATATTATAATAATATGCGTCAAATGTTTGTAGATAATTTAAGATTTGCTGATTTAGTTGTTATCAATCGTTGTGATAATCCTGAAGATTTAGCAGAATATCAAACATCATTAAAATTAATTAATGGCAATGCTCAATGGATTGCGATGAATTCAAAAGGTGAAGTTCAAGAAGCATTTGAATCACCACTTCCATATGACATTGAATCTGATATTATTAAAGTAGAAAATGAACATTATGCAAGATGGTATATCGATACTTTTGATCATAAAGAACGTTATAATGGTAAGACTGTTGAGTTTAATGCATTAATGCTAAGAAGTAGAAAACTACCAAAAGGTACTGGTGTAGTTGGAAGATATGCTCTTACTTGTTGTGATAAAGATATGCAATTTTATGGTCATTTATGTATTATAAATAATGAATATAAAATTAAGAGTAAAACATGGGTTAAGATTGTTGCGTTAATTAAATATGAATATTCTGAAGAATATGAAGAAGAAGAGGTTGTATTATATCCTATTTCAATTGAAAAAATTAATGAAATTGAAGAACCTATTTTAAATTTAAGGTAAAAACTACTTATTAATTTAAGTAGTTTTTTTGCATTAAGATTAATATTTTTGCTAATAATAATTTTGAAAATTTAAATTAGGAGTTTTTATATGAAAAAAATATTATTAGTATTTATATGTTTGTTATTTTTAGTTGGATGTGATAAAAAAGGATGTAATAATGAAACTGTGGAATTTGATCATAGTGGAATATTAACATATTATTTAGATGAAAATCCAACGGATAAATTAAAAGAATTAAAGTTAAAAGTTACAAATAAAGGCAAAGAGACATTTTATTTATTAAATGATGAGAGTATTAAAATTTCAGGTTTTAATTTTGACAAAATTGGGGAATATAAGGCTTTAGTAACTTTTAATAATAATACATATTCTTTTAAATATAAAGTAGAAATTAGAAAATGGGATGAAAAGAGTAGTACATCTTGGTATAGTAATGATAAAGATACTTTATATATTTCTACTGCAACCGAACTTGCAGGACTTGCTAAGTTAGTTAATGATGGAAATGATTTTAGTGGTAAAGTTATAAAGTTAAAATATGACATTGATTTAAATAATTTATCTTGGATACCAATTGGTACAAGTGGAGTAGGAAATTATTCAGAGTTTAATAAATATTTTAGTGGAACATTTGATGGTGATGGACATACGATTTATAATTTATATACTAAAGCTGAACATAAAAATGTTGGTGAACATTTAGATAGTGAAACTTCATATTATCATTTTGGATTATTTGGTTATGTAAAAAATGGATCAATTAAAAATGTAAATATTCAAAATGTAGATATAACAAATGGAATGGGGAATGAATTTAAAAGAAGTTTTCAAGGTACAGGAGCATTAGTTGGTTATACAAATGGAGAAGTATTAATTGAAAATGTTAAAGTATTAGGTAAAATTAATATTAAAGGAGAATATAAAGTTGGTGGTGTTGTAGGTTCTTGTGGTGGGTCTAGTATTACTGTTAAAAATACCTATGTAAGAGGTGATGATAATAGTTTTATTGGTGGAACTGATGAAGAATATAAAGACACAAATAACTTTGGTGGTTTAGTTGGTTTTACCGCAACTTCAAAAACAATAATAGATAATGTTTTAACTGATATTGATGTTGATGGATATACATGTGGTGGTATCATAGGTAATGTAACAGAAGGAACTTTTTCTTTAACAAATGCATGTGTTTATGGTAATGTTAGTAATAAAGAAGGTAGTGTTGTAGGAGGACTTGTTGGGGGAAGATTTGTAAATATGAAATTATCTAATTGTTATGTTGTAGGAAGTGTTTCTTCACTTAATAATACTTATTCTGATATATTAGTATCTAAATATGGTGATAGTAGTGTTAATATTGATGTAGAAAATGTATACTTTAATAATACAAGTTTTGATAATGAAAAAGTACATAATTCATTAAATGCTACTAGTTTAAGTAAAGAAGAACTTGATAAAAAGGTTCCATCAAATTTAAAGTAAATAAAAAGTTCTAGTATACGTATGCTAGAACTTTTTCTTAAAGTGTTGCAAAAAAATGTAAATTGTATTATAATATATAAAAAAAACAATTATTTTTAAGGAGATAAATAATATGACTAAAAAATTTAGAAAATTATCTTTATTGATTATTACTGTAGTTTTTTCTTTAGTTTTAGGTAGTTGTTCTTTATTTGATAATATTTTTAATCAAGAATTAGATCCTACTACATTTGATCAAACTACTAATGAAATGTTTTATATGTTACTTGGAGAAGATGAACTTTCAATTAATTATTTAATTGCTAATCGTGAAAGTTATGGACTTGAATATTATGAACCAACTCTGCCTACTCCAAGTGTTAAGTCTTTAGTTAATACTGTTGCAATTAATACTGTTTTTGGTAGAATTAAGAATTATGATTATAATAAATTAAATGATGATCAAAAGATGACTTATAATGTGCTTGTTGATTTAGTTGACTCTATAAATGCTGAGACATCTGAAATGAGTTATTTAAGTAACAACTATTTAGGAAGTTATTTAGGATATCAAGCACAACTTCCGTTAATTTTAGCTGAATATAATTTTTATACTAAAACGGATGTTGAAAATTATATTAAATTTATTGAATTAATTCCAGCTACTTTTAAAGCATATTATGAATTTGAGGTAGAGAAAGCTGAAAAAGGATATGGAATGGCTGATTTTGTTATTGATAATGTTGTAGAACAATGTGAAACATTTATTACAGGTATTGATAATAATAGTTCATTTATGTATAAAGTTGTTAATGATAAAATTAATAATTTAGCATTTTTAAACGCTGAAGAAAAGTTATTCTTTGTAAACCGTAATAATGAAGTTATTAAAACTTGTATGCGTGAAGGTTATGAATATATTAAAAATAATTTACCTTCATTAAAAGGTAAAGCAAAAAATAATCAAGGCCTTGCTCATTACATTGGTAGTGATGGAAGTAATATTGGTAAAGATTATTATCAAATTTTATTTACTGATGCAACAGGTTATGATATGTCTTGTGATGATGCTGTTAAATATGTTGATAGTAAAATAGATGCTTATTTAGCAAAACTTTCTAAATTAGGTAATAAGATTAGTACTAATTCTACATTATATAATGAGTATGTTAATCTTACAACTAATGAAAAGTTTATGACTTCTTCAACTCCTAGTGGACAATTAGAATTATATAAACAATATATTGAAAGTGATTTCCCTGCACTTAGTACTAATCCTGAAATTATTGTTAAGTATATCGATGAATCAATGCAAGATAATTTTAGTCCTGCAGCTTATATGATTTCACCAATTGATACATATACAACTGAAACTATTTATTTAAATCCTGCATCTATTTATTTAACAGATGAATTTGGTAATTTAACTAGTGATTTAGATACTGAATATTTATTTACAACACTTGCTCATGAAGGATTACCAGGGCATTTATATCAAAATGTTTATTTTAAATCACAAGATGTTAACCCAATTAGAAAAGTATTAAAGAGTAGTGGTTATACTGAAGGATGGGCAACTTATGCAGAAAATTATGCATATCGTTTCTTATCTAATGTTTATAGTGAGGAAATTATTGATTATTTAATTACTGAACAACAATTAATTGCTGCTATTTATTCTAGAATTGATTTAGGTATTCATTATAATGGTTGGACATTAGAGGAAATGCATAGTTTTATGTCACAATATTTTGGTGTAGGAAGCGTCGAAGATGTTAGAGCTGCTTATGAACAATTAGTGGAAATTCCTACAAATTATCAACAATATTTCTTCTCATATTTAAAATTATGTGATATGTATGATTCAATTAAAACAATCAAAGGTGATAGTTTTAATGCTAAAGAATTCCATAAATATATTTTAGATTGCGGTCCTGTTCCACTTAGATTTGTAGAAGATGTTGTAAAAGATGCATATGGAATTAAATAATTAAAATAATCAAGTAAATATAATGACTTTTTTAAAAAATAGTGATATAATATATAAGATTGAAATTTTTAAATAACGAAAGAGGAATTAAAAATATGGTAAAAGTAGAAAGATTAAGCGAAAACAGAGTTAAATTAGTAGTTACTGTTTCTGCTGAACAATTTGATTTAGCATTAGATGCTGCATTCGAAAAGGTTGTTAAAGATATTAAGGTTGATGGTTTCCGTCCTGGTAAACTTCCAAAGAGTATCTATATCAGTCGTTTTGGTTGGGAATCATTATATAATGAAGCAATTGAATTTGCTTTTCAAGGAACTTATCCAATGGCTTTAAGAGAAGCTAACGTTTATCCAGTAGATGATCCAAAAGTAGATTTAGTTGATCCTGCTGCTATTGAAAAAGGTAAATCATTTGATTATACTGTAGAAGTAGATGTATGGCCTAATGTTCATTTAGGGGAATACAAAGGTGTTAAAGTTAAGAAACAATCTACACGTGTATTAAAGAAAGACGTTGAAGCTTATATTAATAATGTTTTAAAAGGTAAAGCTGAAAATGTTATTAAAGAAGGTGAAGCTAGTCTTGGTGATACTGTTGTTATTGACTTTGAAGGTTTCATTGATGGTGTTGCTTTTGAAGGTGGAAAAGGTGAAAACTATTCATTAGAACTTGGTTCTAACTCATTTGTTCCTGGTTTTGAAGAACAACTTGTTGGTGCTAAGAGTGAAGATAATGTTGAAGTTAAAGTTACTTTCCCTGAAAACTATCATGGTGATTTAGCTTCTAAAGAAGCAGTATTTAAGTGTGTTGTTCATGAAGTAAAAACAAAAGTAGTTCCTGTTTTAGATGAAGAATTCGTTAAAGAATTAGAACTTGAAAATGTTAATACTGTTGAAGAATACCAAGAATATGTTAAAAAATTATTAAAAGATCAAAAAGTTGCTGCTGCTGAACAACAATTTGAAGCAGATTGTATTGAAGCAGTTCTTAAAAATTCATATGCAGAATTCCCACAAAGCTTAATTAACCAAGGCGTTGAAAGAGAAATTCAAAGAGTTGCTGCTCAAGCTAAACAATATGGTTTAGAAGCTGAAATGTTATTACAATACTATGGATTTGCAAACTTAGATGATTTCAAAAAAGCTTCAGAAGAAAATGTAAGAAAAGAATTCTTAAGAGAATTAGTATTTGAAGAAATTATTAAATTAGAAGGTATTACTTGTACTCCTGAAGAACTTGAAGCTAAATATTTAGAAATTGCTGGTGGCGATCAATCTAAAGTTAAACAAGTTAAGAAACAATATAGTGAAGCACAAGTTGCATTCCATATTAATTCATTTAAAGTTGTTGATTTAATTAAGGCAAACGCTGTTACAAAATAATTAGTTTAAAATAAAAAAATCTGTTCATACTATTAAGGGAGTGTGAACAAGATGAAAAAAGTTAAAAACTGTTCTTTTTGTGGATGTGAATTAGATAAAAATAATAAAGGTATTGAGGGCATTGATGCGATTATTTGTCATCAATGCCTTGACTTATATGCTGAAATTATTGATTTAAATGAAACTAAATACTATGATTTAGAGTTTGTTAAAAATAATTTAATTAAAGATGTTACACCTAAGCTTATCTTTGATGAATTATCAAAAAGTGTTATTGGTCAGATTGAAGCAAAGCGTATTTTGAGTGTAGCTTTATATAGACATTATAAAAGAATTTTAGATCCTAAATCTGATTTTGAGAAATCTAATATCTTAATGATTGGTCCAACTGGTGTTGGTAAAACACTTCTTGCAAGGACAATGGCTGATGTCTTAAAGTTACCGATTGCAATATGTGATGCAACAGTATATACACAAGCAGGATATGTTGGAGAAGATGTAGAAAATATTTTATTAAAGCTTCTTCAAAATGCTGATTTTGATTTAGATGTTGCTCAAAATGGGATTGTATTTTTAGATGAATTTGATAAACTTGCAAGAAAATCAGAAAATCCATCAATTACAAGAGATGTATCAGGTGAAGGTGTCCAAAATGCGTTACTTAAAATAATCGAAGGTAATGTTGTAAATGTTCCTCCACAAGGTGGAAGAAAACATCCTTATCAAGAGTGTATTAAGTTTGATACTAGTAATGTGTTATTTATTTGTGCAGGTGCTTTTGATGGATTAAAGCTAGATAAGAAAAAGAGTGTTGGTTTTAATAATTTAAATCAAGATTCTTGTTATGAGTTAACAAAGGCTTTACAAAACTATGGTATAATACCTGAAATATTAGGTAGACTTCCTGTTATTGCAAGGTTATCTAAGTTATCTATTAATGAACTTGAAAGTGTTTTAACTGTTCCTAAAAAAGCATTAATTAATCAATATATTAATTTATTTAAAAGTGATGAAGTTGCGCTTGAGTTTACTCCTGATGCAATTACAGAAATAGCTACTTGTGCTTATAATGAAGGTTTAGGTGCAAGAGCATTAAAAAAGATTTTAGAAGATATGATGTTAGATTATATGTTTGAAGTACCTTCAAATAAGGAAGTCAATCATATAACAATTAAAAAAAGTGATGTGTTAGAATCAGTCAATAAAAAGAAGATTACTAGCGCATAGGAAGGAGAATATAATGACTTTTGATTTAACTATAAATACACAAGTAAAATTACCAGTTGTTGTAGCAAAAAATTTTACTCCAATTCCTTCATCAGAAATTAGGGGGGAATTTACTAGAAGTGGTGATATTAAATCACTTAAGAAAGCTGAATTATTTCAAAATTATTGTGTTTTAATGATGCCACAAGTAGCTGATATTAAAGCTGAAGTTAATGATGGACATTATACAAGAGCTGTTATTGCGAAGATTATTCTAAATTCTGCTATTGCTAATTCAGTTAATCGTGTTAAGTTTGAAGTAATCATGCGTTGTGATATTATTGAACTTGATTATACAGCTGATTGCTTAATGGCAACAGTTGATACTGTTTTATCGTTTGTTAGTAATAATGAAGAAGCTTTAGCAACTATTTCATTAATTAAAAAAGAAACGATTGTTACTAAAGAATTATCACCTGAAGATCAATTATTAAGTCAAAAAATTGCACTTGTTTTAAATCGTAATTTACCACTAGATGTTGTGAGTGATTCACTTGCTAATATTGCGGTAAGTAAAATGAATGATCGTTTAAAGTATTTATTTGAATTAGATGCTACTAAACGTTTAATGTTTGTGTTAACTGATTTAAGAAGTGTTAAATTCCATAATGAATTAGAACGTAAAATTGATGAAAATGTAAGACGTAATATGTCTGAACAACAAAAAGAATATTATCTTCGCGAAAAGATGCGCGCCATTCAAGAAGAACTTGGTGATAAAGCTAAGAAAGATTCAGATGTTGAAAAATTAAGAGATCAAATTAAAAAAGCTGGCCTTCCAAAGAGCATGGAAGAAAAAGCGTTAAACGAAGTAAATCGTTTTGCGATGACTCCTTCAACTTCACCTGAATCTGGAATTATTAAAACTTATTTAGACTTTGTTTTAAGTCTTCCTTGGAGTACATCTAGTGAAGATACTAACGATTTAAGTCTTGCTAAAAAGATTCTTGATGAAGATCACTATGGACTTAATAAAGTTAAAGAGCGTATTTTAGAATATCTTGCAGTTAGACTTATGACTAATGAAAATCCTCAAACAATTCTTTGTTTAGCAGGCCCTCCAGGAGTTGGTAAAACTTCGCTTGCAAAAAGTGTTGCTCGTGCACTTAATAAGAAATTTATTAAACAATCTCTTGGTGGTGTTCGTGATGAAGCTGAAATTAGAGGACATAGAAGAACTTACCTTGGTGCTCTTCCTGGTAGAATTCTTCAATCCATGGCTAAAGCTAAAACGAATAATCCAGTGTTCTTGCTTGATGAAATTGATAAAATGTCAAGTGATTATAAAGGTGATCCAACTTCTGCAATGTTAGAAGTATTAGATCCCGAACAAAATAGATATTTTAGTGATAACTATTTAGAAGAACCATTTGATTTATCTAAATGTTTCTTTATCGCAACAGCAAACTATTTAGGTAATATTCCTGCTCCACTTCGTGATAGACTTGAAATTGTTGAGTTATCTAGTTATACAGAGTATGAAAAGTTTGAAATTGCTCGTCGTCATTTAATAGAAAAACAAATTAAATTAAATGGTTTAGAAACAAATCAATTAGAAATTACTGATCAAACAATTTATCATATTATTCAAATGTATACAAGAGAAGCTGGTGTGCGTGAACTTGAACGTTTAATTGGTAAAATTGTTAGAAAGTCAGTTACAAAGATTTTGATTGAAAAAGAGTCTAAAGTTGTTGTAACTGTCGATAATTTAGAATATTTCTTAGGAAAGGTACGATTTGAAACTAGTGAAAATACTGGTAAAGATTTAGTTGGAGTTGTTACTGGTCTTGCGTATACTGAATTTGGTGGAGATACACTTCAAATTGAAGTTGCTCATTATAAAGGAACTGGTAGAGTTCATCTTACTGGTAAACTTGGAGAAGTAATGAAAGAATCAGCTGAAACTGCACTTAGTTATGTTAAAGCAAATGCAGATGATTTTGGTATTGATTATAAATTGTTTGAAGAAAGTGATCTTCATATTCATGTTCCTGAAGGAGCAACACCTAAAGATGGTCCATCTGCAGGTGTTACAATGGTATGTGCAATTGTATCATCATTTACAAATCTCCCGGTTCATCATTTAACTGGTATGACTGGTGAGATTACACTTAGAGGTAGAGTATTACCTATTGGTGGTTTAAGAGAAAAATCAATTGCAGCACATCGTGCGGGATTAAAACGTATTTTAATTCCAAAAGAAAACTTAAAAGATATTGAAGAAATTCCAGAAAGCGTTAGAAATAGTTTAGAAATTATTACTATTGAAGATGCTAAAGAAGCTGTTAGTTACGTATTAATAAAGTAATTACTTAAAGTAATTTAGCAATATCTTTGCAAAATATTCATAAATGTGCTATAATAAGTACGTTATATGTAGTAATAAATTTAATTTTATAGGAGGCCACTTATGGGTGCATTAGCATGGTACGATTGGATTCTTTTAATAGTTTCTATAGCATTAATTTTAATCATCGTTTTACAAAATTCTAAAGACGATGTTAATAATGCATTTTCTGGAGAAAAATCAGATTTATTCGCTAATCAAAAAGCTAGAGGACCAGAAAAAGTTATCAATAGATTAACTACAGGTTTATCAATTGCTTTCTTTATTTTAGCGTTCTTAGTATCTGTTTTACCACGTTTTTAATTAAAAGAATTTAAAAGGGCTTAAAGTATATTTTAAGCTCTTTTTTTAGCAAAATTTTTGTAGAAAGGAGGCACCATATGAAGGAAAAATTACTTGAAATCTTTTTAAATGATTTTAACCATCCCTTAGATATTGATGAACTATTTGAAATATTAGGTTTATCTGATGCTCATGATTTTACACTTCTTGCAAAATGTTTAAATGAATTAGAAGATGAGTTTATAATTACTCATAATCACAAAGGATTATTTGCGCCAATGTCATATTTTAATTTAAGTGTTGGTGTACTTGATGTAAAAGATGGTGGTTATGGATTTGTTGATACTCCTAATGGCGGGGTTTTTGTTAAAGCATCGAATTTAAAAGGTGCAATAACTTATGATACTGTCATGATTAAAGAATTCACTGATGATCTTGGTCGTAAAGAAGGTATCGTTGAACGTATTATTAAACGAGGAAATGAATATTTCTATGGTGAACTTCTATTTTATAAGGGTAAATATTTTGTATATAGTATAGATAGTAAGATTAAATTAACTATTTTTATTAGTAAAAGTGATCTTTTAAAAGCTAAACCTCATCAAATGGTAAAAGTTAAAGTAAATAAGTATTTTCCTAACCATACTGCTGATGGTGAAATTGTTGAAATTCTTGGTAATACACATGATGCGGGGATGGATATTACAGCACTTGTTTTATCTGCCGGAATAAAGACTACATTTCCAGAAGAAGTATTATTAGAACTTGAAGATATTCCAGATGAGATTAGTAAATTAGATTATCCTAATAGAAAAGATTTAACTGATAAATTAATTATTACAATTGATGGAATTGACGCAAAAGACTTAGATGATGCAGTAAGAGTAGAAATGCTTGATAATGGTAATTATCTACTTGGTGTTTATATTGCAGATGTTTCTAATTATGTAAAAGAAGGTACTTTTTTAGATTTAGAAGCTTTTGAGAGGGGTACTAGTGTTTATTTACCTGATAGAGTTATTCCAATGTTACCTAAGAAGTTATCAAATGGTATTTGTTCTTTAAATGAAGGAGTTGACCGTCTTGTTATGTGCTGTGAGATGGAAATTGATAACAGTGGTAATGTTGTTAATAGTGAAATCTTTGAAGGTGTAATCAATTCTCGTCATCGTATGACTTATGATGATGTTAATATGATTTTAAAAGGTGATAAAGAATTAATAAATAAGTATCATGATATTTATGATATGTTACTTAACGCAAATAAATTATCTAAAATTTTAAATAATAAACGTGAAACTCGTGGAGCATTTATGTTTGAAACACCTGAGGCTAAAATCATTCTTAATGAAAAAGGTAATGTTGTTGATATTGTTCTTAGACAAAGATTTGATGCAGAATGTTTAATTGAAGAGTTTATGCTTATCAGTAATGAATGTGTTGCAGAGACAATGACTTGGTTGGATGTACCATTTATTTACCGTGTTCATGAAGAACCAGCTGATGATAAAGTTAGTAAATTGATGTTAATGGTTAATAATTTTGGTTATGATTATAAGATAAAAGGACAAAAAAGTGTGTCTAGACTTCTTCAAAAGATATTAAAAGACCATGATTTAAATGAACCAGGTTTGTCAACTGAAGATATTACTCGTCGTGGAATTGTGAATAAAGCATTAATTAGAACAATGGCTAAAGCAAAATATCAAGAAACTAATATTGGACATTTTGGACTTGGTTCTAAATGCTATACACATTTTACTTCTCCCATTAGAAGATATCCTGATTTACTTGTTCATAGATTAATTAAAGAGTTTATGTTTAATGAATCGTTTGTTAGTGTATCTGATAAGGTTGGCTTTTATAATTCAAAAGTAAATGCTGCAGGTGTTAATTCATCTAAGACAGAGCGAATAGCAGAAAAATTAGAACGAGATGCGTGTGATTATAAGAAATGTGAATATATGGAAAGATTCTATGGAGATAAGTTTGTAGGAACAATATCTTCAATTATGAATTTTGGAGCATTTATTACTCTTGATAATACAGTAGAGGGAATGTGTAGATTTGCTGATATGCATGATGATTATTATGTATATGATGAGGCTAAAATGTGTTTTGTTGGTAATAAATTTAAAATTACATATTCACTTGGTGATAGAGTAAAGGTTAGAGTAATGGATGTATGTAAAGAAACAAGAGAAGTAAACTTTAGAATACTTGGAAAGGAGATTAATCGTGGCAAATAATAATAGTAATAATA
>JAFQFT010000038.1 GCA_017398545.1 Bacilli bacterium
ACTCCCTAAACCAATTTGTTTTCTTAAGAATATCAACATAATAATTAAAAATAATAAATTAACTAATAAATATGCTAGTGAATATGATGTATTAATAAGTTTTTGTACTGCAACAACTAAACATGATAGTCCATCATATCCAAGACTAGATACTACAAAAAACGCAACTCCAAGTCCTAGAATCATTGTTCCTATTAATACACCAATTATTTTTTTAAATAGTGTCATATATATTTCCTCTTATTTAGATTCGTGTATAATCTAAAATGAAATATTAAATGTTTACTTTAGATAAAAACACGATTTTTTTATTTATGATATACTTTTATTGAAGTTATATCAGCTTCATTTAATATTTTATTACTTCTAGATAAACGTAATCTAGTTGTGATCGGTTGCGGGTATGTTTCTTTACATTCGGACATTATTTCTTAATAAGTGAACCTGCGGTATAATCCATGCCCCTTCCTTGCTTTTATTAACCTGCTTATATGTTTTTAGGACTTTTATCTTATTTAATTGATCCAGCACTACTTACGAATAAAGCGAATTAGAAAGCATTTAAAGGAAGATCAACCAAATATTTACAGGATTTATGAAAGGAGCGTATATTATGAATTATAATCCCTGTATCACAATCGATGTATCTCAAGGTAAAAGCCACATTCAAGGTTTTATTGGCTATAACAACAAAAATCGTAAACCTGATAACATTACTCAACCTAAAGTAATGAGGCATTCTAAACAAGGCTTTAATAAAATTATAGAATTAATGTCAATTATTAAGTTTAAAACCGACACATTTCCTCTTGTTATTTTTGAATATACTGGAGTTTATCATAAAACTTTAGAAAAGTTTTTACAACAAAATAATATCGCATATCATATTGTTGCACCACTACGTGCTGCTAAATCCCGTCAAAATGATATTAGAAGCATTAAAACTGATAAACGCGACTGTTTAAGTCTTGCCAGAATGTTTTATGATATCAAAAATGATTCATTAGGTAAATTTGATGTTGAAACAGAAATTTACGAATCTATGAAACAATTAAATAGATTCTATGAAAACATCAAATTACGTCAACAAGAACTAAAAGTAAATTTTAGAGAACATCTTGCTGTCATTTATCCAAATTATCAAATAACTAAATCAAATATCTATGGTGCTTTTAAAAACGTTTATTCTAACGAATCGCTAGGTTTTCTAAAAGAATTCCCTCATCCAGAATTAGTTGTTAATAAAACTGTTGAAGAAATAGAAGAAAAGTTAATTAAATATTTAGGAAAAAAACATTCAAAATATTCTTTATCAATTTCTTCAAGATTACTAGATTATTGTAAAGATTTAGTTTCTGGTTGTTCTCTTAATCAACCTCTTGTAGATAATATGCAATTTTATCTTTCTCAAATTGAATTATATGAAACTAAGCTTAATGATACTTTAGATAAATTAATTATTTTAGCTAAGAATACAAGTCTTTATCGTCTTCTTTTAACAATACCTTGTGTAAAAGATAATCTTGCTTCAAGATGTGTTGCAGAAATTGGTGATATAGATAGATTTAATTCTTATAAAGCTATTATTAGTTTTATAGGCAATGATCCTAAAATCTATCAATCGGGTGATGATTTAGGTTTACATAAGAAAATAACCAAAAAAGGTAATAAACATCTAAGAACTATAATTTATTTAATCGCACAACAAATGACTAAAGCTAAAAACATCGATTCAAGTATTAAAGATTTCTATAAAAAGAAAACGCAACAAGGTCTACCAAAACTTGCTGCGTTAATTGCCTGCAGTAATAAACTAATCAGAATCATTTATTACATGAACAAAACAGGCTGTGCTTTCATGTAGCACTTAAATTTTAACACAAAAACAACTAAATATCAATACATTAGTCATCTAAATTGCAAATATTGGGTGACAAGCCTTTTTACGCTCATTTTATATTATTTTTAAAATGAGATTTTTTTTATTATCATATTACTTGAATACTTATGTTTATTATATCATATTAATAATTTTTTTAGTTGTTTTTGTATAATAAGTTCAACAATTTGACTGAAATTTAAAAAAATGATAAAATATATCGGTGAGGTACTATTTATGATTAAAATTATTGTAGATTGTTTCGGTGGCGATCGTAGTCCGATGGTCAATGTTGAAGGTGCAGTTCTTGCGTTAGAAAAAAATAATGATATTGAACTTATCTTAGCAGGTGATGAAACAATAATTAAAGAAGAATTAAAAAAATATTCATACGACGAAAACAGAATTAGTTTTTTACACGCGCCTGATGTAATTAGCTGTAATGATACTCCAACAATGGCAATTCGTCAAATGAAGGAAAGTTCATTAGTTAAATCATTAGAACTTCTTCATAGCGATGAATCAGTTAAGGCATTAGTAAGCATCGGTTCTACTGGAGCAGTACTTGCTGGTGCAGTAATGAAAGTGGGAAGAATTAAAGGCGTTAAACGTCCAGCCTTCTGTCCTATATGTCCAACAATGAACCGTAGTATCGTTGGTGTTTGTGATAGTGGAGCAAATGTTGATTGTGAACCATATTACTTACAACAATTTGCATTAATGGGTAACCTTTATATGCAAAAATGTTATAACATTGAAAAACCACGTGTAGCATTATTAAATATCGGTACTGAAGAAGAAAAAGGTGATGCTCTTCGCAAAGAAACCTATCAACTTCTAAAAAATACTCC
>JAFQFT010000039.1 GCA_017398545.1 Bacilli bacterium
AGCACCACTTGAGATTGTTTTAAACTTAAGAGGTAAAAATGAAACTGGTTTAATACTTAATAAACAATTATTAATTTCATCTAAACTTGATGCTCCAAGAATTCATTTATTAAATAAGAAAATCTCAAACCCTGAAGTTCCAAATAACTTTTGTATGCTACTTAGAAAGTATATTGAGCGTGGAATAATTAATAAAATAATTCAACATGAAAATGATCGTCTGATTGAACTACACATTACTGCTTTTAATGAGTTAGATGATGAAAATACTTTTATCTTAATCTTTGAAATAATGGGTAGAAATAGTAATATAATTCTCTTAAATAACGATTTTTTTATCATAGATGCTTTACGAAAACTTCCGCCTTCTAATGAAAATTCTAGGACAATTATCCCTCACGCAAAGTATCTTTATCCAGAATCAAATAAGAAAATTAACCCATTTATAGATGAAATTCCTCCAGTATTAGATAGCATTCAAGGTGTATCAAAACCTTTATTACATACACTAAATGAGTTAGATTCTTCTAAAATAAAGGACTTTTTAAATCAAGAAATTAACCCTGTAATTTATAAAACAGAAAAGAAATTAGACTTCTATGCATACCCAATATCAAGTGATTATGAAGTAATTTCAAGGCACTCTACACTTTCCAATATGTTAGAAGAATACTATACAGAGTCATTAAAAACTGTTAATTTTAATGCAGTAGAAATAGAAAAAACTATTTCGAAAGAACTAAAAAAAGCAATTACAAAATTAAATAACTTAACACTTGATTTAGAAAATGCAAATAAAAATCTTAAATATTTTAACATTGGAATTTTACTCCAATCTAATCTTTATAAGGTTAAAAAAGGCGATGAAAGTGTAATAGTAAATGATTATTTTAATGATAATCAACCTATTGAAATAAAACTTAATCCTTTACTTGATCCTTCTTCTAACTTAAAAGTAATCTTCAATAAATCAAAAAAAGCTCAAAAAGCGCTTATTGAAGTAAAAAAACAAATAGATAAAGTAGAAAAAGAAATCGAATATTTTAATACAATATTATTCCAATTATCAATCGCAAACAACACTGATTTAGAAGAAATTAAGAGTGAATTAATCCTTAATGGTTATTTAAAATCAAATCAAAAATTAAAGAAAAAACAACAAAAATTAAATATCTTATCATACACAATAGATGATGTTACTATTTATATTGGTAAAAATAATACACAAAATGATTACCTAACACATAAACTTGCCTCAAGTAATGATTACTGGTTTCATACACAAAATATTGCGGGAAGTCATGTTATTGTAAAAGTACCAGAAAACAATCCAAATTACCAAATGACAGAACTTATAATTAGAGCAGCAGCAAATCTTGCAGCATACTATTCAACCGCTAAAAATTCTAGTAGTGTTCCAGTAGATTATACAAAGGTAAGATATTTGAAAAAAGTACCTGGTATGAAAGGATCATTTGTAACACTTTCAAATCAAAAAACAATCTATATTGATCCAGATATTAATTTAATTAATGAATTATTAAAATAAACAAATCTCCAAATCGATTATACTAAATATTTTAGTATAAAGATTTGGAGATTTTTATTTTATATTTATTTTGGAATCTTAATTCTTGCTACTTTTCCATAAGGAGGAGTAATTTTGTCATTATTAATAAGCCATAAAATAGGTATATTATAACTACTGTCAAGTTTAGGATAAGGAGCCTCTCCATCCGTTAGAATAATTATCATTATAGGAGGTTCATCCATTCTATCAACATATTCAAAAACAGATTCAAAACTAGTTCCTCCACCACCCATAGGTTTAATTTTTTCAATATCAGATACATCTTCAAAATCTACAACATTATGAACAATATAATCAAAGAATCCAAGTTTACCAGATAGCTTACCATCAAACATCGAAATAGCACCATATACTTCAGAAAAAGCATATGCAATCATTTCATTAGTCATAGAACCAGATGTATCAATCATAAATAAAACATCTTTAACTATATCATCTTTATCAGAATATGATGGTAAAAAGAAATCACCACTATAACGATAATCTGGCGGTAAAAATGTATAATCATTTATCTCTTCTTGAATAAATTCATTTAAAACATAACGCCAATCAATTTGAGGTGTTGTTAACTTAGTAACAAGTCTTTCTATATATGCAGGCATATCACCTGCACCAAGAGCCTCATTTTGACGTTCTATTGCTTTAACAGCTTCATATATACGGTTATCCCATTCAGCTTCCTTATCCTTAGTTTCACCACTTTTTTCTTTCCATTTAGAGTGATCATCTATTGTTTTACTATTAGATGTACCTCCTGAAGAATCAGACTCATCATTTGAATCACTCGATGATGAACTAGATCCTTTAGAATTATTACCACTACCTTTTTTTGCCTTCATGCCTTTTTTAGACATTTTCTTCTCTAACATTTCATAAACTTCTTCTGCAGTATAGTTACACCCCTCTTTCCCATTAGGTGCTATATGCATAGAGGTTCCATATTTATCAAGGGTAATAGCTTTTAAATCAAACCCGTGTTCTTGTAAGATAATTGAGTTAATAACAATATCACACGCAATATTAAATAACTCTGGATTTCTTTCACCATCTCTAAAACAATGTTTTAATACTACATGTAATATCTCATGCATTAGAATAAAATCAAGTTCATTATCAGATAATTCATTTAAAAACTTAGGACTAAAATATATATATTCTGCATCTGTTGCGGCAGTCTCAATACTTTCATCTAATGCCATTTTCATATGCATTAACAATAGTCCTAAGAATCCATACTTTGCTAAGACTCTTGTTCTAGAAAGCAGTAGTTTTCTTATTAGATTATTCTTTTCTTCATTAGATAAGTCCATTTAAAAACCTACCTTTAGTTTTTACAAAATTCATAAATTCAGGTAATTTCATTAATTTAAACTTATAATCTTTTTCAAGTGCTAAATAGTCTTTAATTAAAATTACTGAAAAATCAGGTGGAAACTTATCAGAATATCTTATTGAATAAGCAATCTTTCTTAAATCATCTTTATGTTTAGATGCATATGCTACCATTGAAGAAACAAGGGCATATAGTTCATCAACTTTAGAAGGACATGGTGGATTTTTACCATTAAAAATATCTTCAATATCAGGTAAGTTTTTATATAGTTTACACCATGTTCTAAACTCAGTTGCAGTACCAACACCGACTATTCCACTTATTAAATCAAATACTTCATTAACATTATCAGATATATTATTTAAAATATTACTTACCATTTCCCATGAACGAGGAGTTGCAAAAGCGATTGAATCAACACTTGGGTCAAAAGCCATTAATGCAGTTGGCTTAAATGTTAAGAACCCTAATACTTTTTCATTTATTCCACTTCTTACTGCCCATCTTTTCCACGCATCAAAATCATCTTCAATTTCAAAATGCATAAGTCTATTTGCAAGTGCCTTTGGCATTTTAAAAGTTACTGATTTATCAGTCATTCTATTACCAGCCGCAATAACAATACAGTTATCAGGAAGTTTATGTTCACCGATAACACGGTCTAGTGTAATTTGATAAGCAGCAGCTTGAACAGATTGTGGAGCAGCAGAGATTTCATCAAGAAATAAAATATTAACAACGTCACTACTATCGCTCATATTAAAAATTTGTGGTTTTAACCATACTGCAAGTGTCTTATCAGCATTAGCTGTAGGAATACCACGTAAATCAATTGGATTAAATAGTAATAATCTAACATCAACAATATTAACTTTTTTCTTAGTATTTAATTCTATTTCTTTACCAATTTGTCTAATACCTTGCGATTTACCAACACCTGGAGGTCCCCACAGCATTACTGAGGGGATATTTTTAAGAGGAACATTATTTAAAATAGCTTTTGTATAAACAAAAGATAACTTTTCTACAACCTTTTCGATTGTAACTGTGGGCATATCAAATGTATTTAATTTACTCATTTTATTTCAACTCCTAATAGTTCATCAATTTTCTTTAATTCAGTTTCTAGTCTTTCAATTATTTCTGCATAATAATTATCTTTAGATAATTCTTGTTTTAAATCCAATTCTTTCTTTAATAACTTTTCCTTAGTTTCAAGATAATCATCTTTTATTTTAGGTAAACGTTCTAAAAAGTTATCTAAACGAACAATCGTACCAAGTTCAGTATTTCCCATATCTACATGATATTTAGAATATCCTTCAACATATAAATAAGCTTGATCTCTTACAATATTTGTTGGAACAATCAATCTAAACCCTTGATAATCACAAATATATACTTCTTCAGTAGATAATTCATTTTGAATAATTGCATCATATATAGTAGATCTAAGCATTTTACGAGCCTCTTCATCATACTCTGCTTTATTATTTAAATAAATCTTAATATCTTCTTCACAGCCACTAATTTTATCATCAAGAACTTTAATACGATCAGGAATATCTGATAATTCTATTTCCATAGCATATCTCGTTTCAAAATATTTCTTTTGAAGAAGACGATATCTATTTAATTCATTAGATGTTTCAACACGTTTTTTAAGTAGTGGATTACCAAGTGCTAAAGCTTTAATCTCACCATAATTAAGAACAATTGCTTCAAATTCCTCACACATTCTTTCAGTCATACAACCTTTAAGAAGAGCATTAATCATCTTTTGTTTAGACTCTAAAATTTGCCAAGAATATGCATCAAAACTACCTTCAGTAATATATCGATAAATAAACACTTCTTCATTTTCATTACCTTGTCTTACAATTCTTCCTTCACGTTGAATAATATCCGAAGGACGCCAAGGAATATCTAAATGGTGTAATGCAATAAGTTTATCTTGAACATTAACACCAGTACCTAGTTTAAAGGTTGATCCAATTAAAATACGTATTTTTCCACGTCTTACATCTTCAAATAATCGATTACGTTTCGAATCAGTTGTCGCATCATGAATATACGCAATCTCATCTTCAGGAATTCCATAAGTAGTTAAAAGATATTTTAAATCATCATAAATATTAAACTCATCTTTAGGTGTAGATATATCACAAAATACAAGTTGAGCATACTTTTCATTATAATATTTAAAATAAAGATCAAAAATATTCTTTGCACAATAGGCTACTTTAGATTGTAGATAAAACTGCATACCAGGCTTAACAAGTCTTAAATCAAGAGCTGCTTTTCTTCCATCAGTAGTAACTTTCAATAAATTATCATCTTTTCTTTTAACTTTATTATTTCTAATTTTTTCTGCACGTTCAGAAATAGTTTTTAAATACTGTTTAAACTCATTTGTTTGAGGAATAGTCACATCAATATAACCATTCATTTTAGGTAATTCATCAGAATCATCAACATTATAAAAATCAATCACATTAGATAAGATGCTTGATAACTCTGGCATATTATGATAATTAGAAAAACGTGTTGCAATACGATAATTAGTAGTATCTACATCAATTTCAAATGTTGATTCTTTTTCAACAAACATCCCAACCCAACTATCAAAGTTTTGTAAATTAAATAACGATAGTTCACCACTTTGAAGATACATTTGCATTACATAAATATCCGATAATGAGTTAGTAATAGGTGTACCTGTTGCAAAAACTACCCCTCGACCATTATTATTCTTTTGAACACATCTAACTTTTAACATCATCTCATCACATTTTTTAGAACCAGTTGATGTCATTCCATTAACTCTTTTAATCTTAGTCTCAATTGTAAGATTCTTATAATTATGAGCTTCGTCTACAAATAAAGTACCAATACCAAGTTCATCAAAAAATACTGCATCTTCATTTTCAATATATTCTTTTTCTAACTTTTCAATTTCTTCTTGTAAACTCTTAATCTTAGATTTAACTAAAGTAGTTTGTTTCTTCTTTTTAGTTTGTTTTTGTAATTCATCAAGTTTAGCTTTTAATATTTCTAATAAATAATTCTTAGAAATTGGCATACGATCAAAACAACTATAAGGAATAATTACCGCATCAAAATCTTCATCTTTAATTTTCTTAAGTGTTTCAAACATCTTAGTCTTAGTAAACATACTGGGAGTAATCGCAAGTACTTTAGAAGTAGGATATAAATATGTAAACATTGAACTCCACTGTCCAACTAAACTATTTGGAACAACATACATATTCTTACTTGAAATCCCAATTCGTTTTAATTCCATCCCTGCAGCAATCATTACATATGTCTTACCAGCACCTACTTCATGTGCAAGTAAAGTATTTGGTGAAAATAAAATACGAGCTACAGAATTCTTTTGATAATTATAAAGTTTAATATCTTCATTTAAGCCTGGAAACTCTAAGAAACTTCCATCATATCTTCTAATTACATTAGAACAATACTTTTGTTCATAAATATCCATCAAGTATTTCTTTCGAGATTCATTACTCCAAACCCAACTTCTAAACTTATCAATAAGTAATCTTTGTTTTTCAAGTACTACTGTTGTTTGTTCTTTATCAATAACACGCTTTTTTTCAATTCCATTTCTAACTTCAGTAGTAATCTCAATCGTACGCATATTTAGAGTTCTTTCTAAAATATGCAGTGCATTATGCTCAGCAGTACCATAAGTTCTAGAAACGGCTACATTATAATGTAAATATCTATTTTTATAAGGTATTTCCCAACTACCAGTAAGTTCATCATGAATTGTTTTTAACTCTTCTCTTGCTGCAGGTCCATAACATTTACCAAAGTATGATGTTCCAAAAGTTTCATCAATAAACTGATCAATGATTTCACTAGGAAGCCAAGGAGAACCAAGTGTTACATATACTTCTCCACTAGATACAGTATGAGGCTTTACTAATTTTAATGCATCAACATTCTTCTTAAAATAACCTTTATACTTTTTATTATATTCTTCCGCAATCCTTAACTTTTCATATATATTACCAGATAAATACTCATCAGCTGTTTCATATCCTTTATAGAAACACTCTTCCCAATATAAAGGATTTTGATAAATAGTGCCACCTAATTCAATAATAACTTCTTTTAAACTATAACCAGTAATAGAAGATATATATTCAATATCAACTTTACCTAATACATTTAAACATTTAACAAGCCCATCCCCAATATTTTCTTCAAATACACCTTGAGCACGCTCATCATTTAAATAAATATTAGTCCAATCCATTGGTAGTTCCATAGTATTAAGATTTTCTAAAACTATTTCAGTCTTTTCTTCTTCTAATAAATCATTATACTTTTTAATAAATTCTAAAAAACCATACTCTTTAACTGCATCAAAATTAACAACTAAATAATCAAGTAGTTCATTTGTTAAATCAATATTAAGATTTGGAACACTTTTTGCAACTGTCTTAATAATACTTCTTTTATCTTTATCATCAAAATTAAAATTTAATGTAAAATTAAAATTTTTAAAACACTTTAATCCATCAATGAAGAAATTAATAGCATGCTTTGATTTAGAAATATACACAACATTTTTAACTTGATCATAAAAATTAAAATAATATCTAATTGCCACAAGATGAGAAATAATTAACTCTACATTATCTTCAAATGCTAAATAAATTCTATTACCATCAAAACCAACCGTAAAAACATAATCATCTGCATTTTTAACCGGTGTTACAAACTGATCTTTAATACGCGTTTCAAAAGTTTTATCTACATCTTTTTGTGTATACACTGAATAAAAAATTGATATTGTTTCTTTACTTGCCACTTTAATTTCCTCCCTTTAAATTTCGTCACAAAAAGTAGACAAAAAACTTGTCTACTAATTTTCCATTATTTCATAAAAAACGCCCTAAAAAAAGACGTATTTTTACTCATTTTTACACCCTTTTCAAAATTAGGTAAAGGCATTATACACCTTTATATATCGTTTGTCAACAAATTAAATAAAAATCAATAAAAAATAATATTTAACACTTTTTAAACACTATTTTCATAAATTTTTTTGTTTTTTTAACCTATTTTAATTATATCAGCATTAACATACTTTGTCAATATTTGAAAAAAAATAACTATTTAAAACAATCTTAAATAGTTATTTTCATAATTTATTTAATTATAATCATACAAGAAAAACAATATATTTGTTCTCTTTCATCATATGTTACCGCAACACTATATTTAATATCAAAGATATCATCACTATCATAATCACTTAACACTTCATTAACTTTCATTTCTAAATCTAATTCATTCTCTTCATCAAAAACATATACACGCATATAAAAAAACCTCCACTATTATTTTACTATTAATTAGTAATTAATCTTGGAGGTTTTTGTCATTATAATAAATACAACTATTTTTATAAAAACAACTTTCACAATTAGGTTTTTTCGCAAGACAAAAATATCTTCCAAAGAAAAGTAATAAATGATGTGATTTATGCCACTTAGTTTCATCTATTAATTCCATTAATTTTAACTCTACATCTAAAACGCTAGAATTATTATCTACTAATCCAAGCCTTTTACTAACACGCTCAACATGAGTATCAACTGCAATTCTAGGAATTTTAAATCCTTCGGACATTACAACGTTTGCTGTCTTTCTTCCAACACCAGGTAGAGTCATAAGTTCATATAAATCACATGGAACTTCACCATTATATTTTTCCGCTAATATTTTAGAAGTTTCAATAATATTTTTAGACTTAGTTGAATAAAGACCAATTCTTTTAATTATTTCTTTTACATCTTCAACACAAGCACTTCCTAAAGCATTAGCATTAGGATATTTTTTAAATAACTCAGGTGTAACAATATTCACAGATTTATCAGTAGTTTGAGCACTAAGCATTACTGCAATTAATAATTCAAATACATTATTATAATTTAATTCACAACCAGCATTTGGAAACATTTTTTCTATTTCAAATAAAATACTAGTTAGTTCTTCTTTACTTTTTAACATACGCACCATCTAATAATGCTTTTAACTCTTCATCAACTTCAATTTCAGGTTTTGCTTGATGAGATGCTTTACTTGCAAGTATAGCATCAGCATATTTTAAATTATATTTACCAAGTTGAAATGCTCTAAACACAGCACTTTTAATATCTTCATAATCATAATTATTATCAAGCCAAGCATTTATAATTATTAAATCAGCAGCACTACAAATTCTAGAAAAAGTAGTCTCAACATAAGATACAATTAAACTTAATTTTTCTTTTCTTTCATCAAGTAATTCATCACTTGATCCTTTATCTAACACAACACCTAACTTTTCAATAACACCATCAAGTGTAAATGTTTCTTTACCATTATTATCAAGTGTAAGTTCAATATACCCCTTATTTACTAAATCAATAACTAAATCACTTAACTCTTCAATATTAATTGTTACTTCTTTTGCAAGTTTTTCAAGTTCTAAGAAATTATCATTTTCATCAGCTAAATAATAAAGTTTAGCTACTATTACAGCAGTTGCTTCATTTAAACCAATCGCTTTATAATGTTTTATTAATACTTGAGTAAAATCAATCGTTTTTGCTTTAATTAATTTTGCTATACTATTCATAATTATAATCCCTCATTTCATATTATAAATTATAGCATAATTATACATTTTTTTCTATTGTTTAACAAAAGAAAATTATAGCAAATGAATTTCATGAAACATATTTTTTCAGTATTTTTTAAGGGAAATTAAATTATTATAAATAAAAAATTAAAATACACTAAAAATAAAAACATTTTAATTTTAAAATTAAGTAAATTTTAAAAAATATATAATTTATACAAAGAATAAAAGTGACACAAAACATAAATTGAGTCACTTCTATTTTGACAACATTTTTAAAAAAATGTCCTTTTAATAATACATTATAATTAAGAATATAAATTATTTTCCAACAAAAATATTACATCATTTTTTTCTTCATCAGTACTACTTTCATTTTTATAAAGATAAGAAAAAATTATTTCTTTTCTATCATCATTGTAGCCGAACCAGTAAGAGAATATTCGAAAATCATCTGGTTCTTGATATCCATGTTCTCCTAAAAAATAATCATAATGAATTTCTCGGTAAACTGTTCCATTAATATCAAAAAACTCTTCATAACTTATATCATCTGATTCATAAGATAACAATACTGGCGTTTCCACAAATTTATATTCAGTTAAGATTTTTTCTTTAATTAGATCATAATCTTCTTCACATTTTATGACATACGAATATGACTCCTTAGCGAATTTATCAAATGTCAAATTATACTCTGGAATTAAAGCTTTATGACCGAAGCAATAATAAAACTTTGTATCATATTTATTTTCATAATCTTCATATTGTAAAAAATCATAATAAAATATTTTAAAATGCTCCTCATAATTTAAAGAATAGTCTTCAGGAGAATATAAAATATCTTTATTTTCTCCTTTAAAAGGCATAAATACATTATTATATAAATAAACAAATAAACTAAACAATATAATTAGAATAATAAAAATAATTAATATAATAAATTTTTTCTTCATATCTTATTTGATAATAATTTTTTTAACATCAACGTATTAAAAAATTTTTATTATTTACCCTCCTTTCGTTTCTGTTTTTATACTAATTTTATCAATATAATAGATGTTCGTTTAACATATCCATCACATTTCAACTTCATATTTTTTAAAATAACCAGTAAATGTACCAAAAAGAATCCTTTTTTAAATTTTTATTAAAATCAGTAGATCTAGTACATTTTCCCCAATCACCTTTTTTATAAAGAGAATATGCAAAATTATGTGCTTTCCATTCAGAAAGGTAGCTCTTTAACGTGCGAGTATAACCAAATGATTTATAATCCTATTCAAAAAGCAGCCTATTTATAATTACTTAAATATGCTACTAATGTTTTAGTAAATTTTAACCTTAAGTAATTATAAAAATTATCTAAGGGCTGTATCCCCACTAATATTTTACCATAATTTAGTATATTTTGTAAAGAAAAATATAAATGTATTTATACATATAGCAAATCTATTTATAAAAACCATAAAATTTAGTATAATTAAAATATAAAGAGGAAAATACAATGGAAACAATAATTTGCTTAATTAGACATGGACAAACAGATTGGAATAAAAATAAACTAATCCAAGGAAGAATAGATAATCCCTTAAATGAAGAAGGAATTAAACAAGTAACTGATGTTGCTGAAATTTTAAAAGAAAAAGATCCTAATTGGGACATTATTATCGCAAGTCCTTTAAATCGTGCAATTCATTCTGCAAGAATAATTAAAGATACTCTTAACTATACTGGAAAAATTATTATTAATAATGACGTTATAGAACGTGATTTTGGTAAAGCAGAAGGATGCCTTATTTGTGAAGAAATCTATGATAAAATAAAACGTGATGATGTAGAAAACTTAGAAAAAAGTTATGAACTACAAAATAGAGCTTTTAACGCAATATTAAAAATCGCCAAAACATATAAGGGCAAAAAAATATTAATTGCTACACACTCTCATTTTATTAAAGGTCTATTTACAAAAATATCAAATGAATTTACCTTTACATCACCTCTATATAATGCATCAAGAAACTATGTTTATATAAAAGATAATAAAATAACTAAATATATTTTTAACTTAAATGACTAAAGCAGGTCCATATTAAAATATGAACCTGCTTTTTCTTATTCACTATACATATCTATAGCGTTTCTAAATTCAAATAATAATTTAATATAACTTTCATAGTACATAATAAATTCATCATTTTTAATCATTGTAAGTATTTCATCCATAGTAGCCCAATAAACGTCTATTACTTCTGATTCTTGAAGTATAAGACTTGATAAATCAATATCATCAATATTAATTAAATAAATATCATCAAATCCATCTTCAAATGTAAATGTAAAATTACATCTTGTATTAGTTAAATCAATATCTAATCCAATCTCTTCTTTAATTTCCCTTGTTGCAGCCTCTCCACTAGTTTCACCTGCAACCGCAGAACCTCCAACACTAATATCCCATTTATTACCCCAGTGTTTATGAGGAGCCCTTTTTTGAATAAGCATTTTACCTTCTTTATTAAAGATACACATATGAACTACTAATCTATAATATCCTTTAGGTACTTTAACCCCCCTTGATACTTGCATATTAGTTAGTTTTTTATCTTTATCATATAAATCAACTATTTCCATTTTAACCTCCTAAATGAGCATTGCTATAGCGTAAAGTATTACCATATGAAGCGGATAAAAAATATAAAATAAATACTTTAGATTATATTTTCCCTTTTTACCATTATACAGTAAAATAAATACAAAAGAAAACATTCCATATAATTGATAATTATATGCTCTAAAATGATTCATTAAAACTAGTGCAATACATATTAAAGCAATATTAATAAATATATGAATATCTTTTATATACTTTCTTACTATATACATTAAAACAGGTAAGAATATTCCATATATGCCATAGTTTGAATAAAAATAAATAGTACTATTATCAATTATAAATATAAAACAACTTAGTAAGATTAAACCGATTATTAAACTAATTGATACCATATACTTCTTTTCTCTAAAAAACTTATCAATAAAATCAATAATATAACATATACCTACTGCAATCGAAAAATGAACAAAAATCGAAAAATCAGTCATTGAAGTTGCAAGATATAAAACTACCTGCATAACAAGTGCAAAACCACTTATTACTAAAAAATGTCTTAATTTATTTCTAGTATAAAAGCATCCTTCTGCAAGTAAAAATGCAAATATTGGAAAAGAAACTCTACCAATAATTCTAAGAATCATTATATTAGGAAAAAGTATTACTCCCATATGATCTATTAACATTGTGATACATGCAATAACTTTTAACATATTATTAGATAAAAATCCAAATTTCATATTAAAAACCCTTTTTTATAAGTTCAACGCATACACTTATATAAAACTTATAAACCTTTTCTTTTTTCTTATGTTTAACCATAAAATCAATAATTTCTGAATGTGATATCGAATCATCAATCGCATACCCTTTATATTCACCAAACACACAAGAATCAACAGGTACCATTCCATCCGTTTCAACATGCTCAAAATACATTGAAAACGCATAAGGTATTCCCATTAAAAAATCATCAGTAGACTTATTCATTTTAGAAGAATAACTTTGGCAATAAACTTTATCACTAATCATTAAGACTCTTTCTTCTTCTAAATTAACACGCTTTAACTCTTTACATACTTCTAAACTATCAGGATGTTCATCTCCAAATATTTTATACCAAAAATTAATCCAAAAACTAATAAATTTTAACATCCATTTAGGAAGTTTAAGAAGTTTACTCGCAATAGGAGACCCTTTATGAGGAGTACAAATCGTTGTAAGTGACGCAACACTTTCTTCCATATCTAAAGAAGTTATCATATATTTAGCATCAAGTCCACCTTTAGAATGAGCGATAATATTAACTTTATCAACATTTTCTTTTTCTAAAATTAGTTCTATATATTTCTTTAATTGTTCTGCATTACTTAGAATAGTTCCAAACCCATCAGTTTTAGCAGTATAAACAATTAAGCCTTGTTCTTTTAAAACTTTTTCAATTTTACCAAAACACTTAAATTTCTTAAAATCTTTTACAACAATACCATGTACTAAAATTATTGGATATCTAGTTTTTATAATAACACCTTCTTTTATATTATTATACCAAATACAACATAAAAAAACAAATAAAAAATAATAGTTAGTAAAATACTAACTATAATTTTTCCATAATTAATTAACTTAACTATCTAATATTTCTTGATATATAGGTACTAGTTCTTTTAATAACTCTGCAGGAGTTTCATCACTTATCATCATATTAGATAAAACTAACCATAATCCGTTATCCGCAATATGATCTCCATTACCTGCTTTAATAGATAATGATTTTATAGGATCATAATATAAAAGGCTAGAATCTTGAACTGACATTATTACTTCTACATCAATTGAATTATCTAATTTTTTATTGAGATATAATCTATAAATATCATCACGTGTATATCCTTCTGAATCAGGATCAGCTGCACATCCTAACATTAAAGTATATAATATATCAAATGCTACTATACTATTAATACCATTTTGACCTTCACCTTCATAATTAAATATTGAATAACAAGACATTTCAGAACCTGTATAAGGAATCAAATAATTAGATTCAGATAAATCAATACCATAGATTGCATCACCATCATTATTAGTTAATGTTTCATTAGATCTAGTTTTTAAAGGTTCAGTTACTTCTACTAAATTACCTTCAGTATCTTCATAAGTATAAGGAGCAGTATACGGAGTAACTTCTGTATTTTGATCAATTGGATAAGGAACAACACCTACTGTAAAATCAATTCCATTTTCTTCACCTTCAGGTGTAAAACGAGTTGATTCTTTTAAGAACCATATACTACCATTATGAAGTAAAGTCTTACCCTCTTTAAAGTTTATAGAAACTTCTTGAACACCATGTTTAGTATTCCAATAACCTTCTTTATAATAAGTTTTCATTTTATCAGCAACATTTGTTACTGACGATTTACCAAACATAATAGTTTTACGAGAATTAGAAACCAAAAGATTCCCTTGAGCAGCACAAGCACCGATTAAAAAATCTGCATAACTACAATCAATTGCATATTCATCATCACCAAGTTTACTTTGAGAATCTTTAACCCACTTATCAAAATTAGACCACGTCCATTCACCTTTAAACCACATTTCAGCTGGATCTTCTATACCTAAAGAAGCTATTTTAGATGCATTATAATATAAGAAATAATCAGGACGCACCATCTTAGTTTGAAAACCATAAACTTTATTATTCAAAGATGCAGCTTCATAAGCTACTAAATTATCATAAGAATCATAATTATATAAATCAAAATATCCAGTTTCATATTCTAAATCATATAGTTCAGTTAAAGCATTGTTTTCAACAAGCATGGAAATCCAATCAGTAGAAATTTCAGCAGCATAAACATTTTGTTTTTCTAATGATTTATCTAAATAATCTGCTTTAACATTATTTAATGTATATTCCTTTCCAGTATCATCTTTTCCCCATTCAGAATATTTAATTTTAATATTATATAATGCTTCAACGTCCTTTTGATGAGCTTGTTTTAAAGCTTGACTTTCACCTAAATACTTTGAATTAAATGGATCATTTTCTGATAATAAATATACTTTTATTACATATTCCATACTTTGACCATCAAATCCTATAGGTCTACTAATATCACCGCATTCACATATTCCATTTATATATTCATGAACATGTTGTTTTACTGTCCATTTAGCATAAAATACTTTATCACCTTTAGAACCAGCAACAATTACACTACAAGATGAGCCACTAAAATCAGGGTTATCATACCAACCACCAAAATCATAACCTTCTTTAGTAGGAGTTGGAAGCGTTACATCAACAGAACCATCATATTCTTTTGGAGCATTTGATATAGAACCACCATTTAAATTAAAAGTAATTGTATAAATTACAGGCTCAGGATTATAATTTGGATCTATTTCACCACAGGCACAAATACCTTCAATAAATTTATGGATATGATAAGGGTCAAACTCACCACAAGAACATTTACCATTAACATAACTATGTACATGATAATTAGGATCTTTTTCACCACATGAACAAATTCCCTCTATAAACTCATGTGTATGAGGTTTATAATTTGGATCAACAGCTTCACATTTTGAACATACACCATCTACAAACTCGTGATTTTTACATTTCTTTTCACAAGAAACACAAAAACTAGTTATTATAACTAAACATAATAACAATAAAGTTTTTACAAGAGATTTTCCCATATTTCCTCCTAATAATTATTTTATATATCTTAATTATATTATATAACAAATAGTATTATTTGTCAACATTTTTTGTAATATAAAAAATAAAGGTTTTAAAACCTTTATTTTTTAGCTAATTTTTCTAAAGCATTTTTTGCAGCTGCTTGACTAGCAGTTTTTTTTGATAAACCAGTTCCTTCACCAAGTACTATATCATTAAATATAACTTGCATTGTGAATACTCTTTCATTAGGTTTACCTACTTCTTTTACAACAACATACTTTAAAGTATTTTGATAATCTGCTTGAATATACTCTTGAAGTTTAGTTTTGTAATCAAAGAATTGTTCATTATCAATTCGTTTAATATGAGGAAAGACAACTTTTTCTAAAATCTTTTTAACAGCTTCTAATCCAAAAGTAAGATACGTTGCGCCAAGGAAACATTCAAACAAATCTGCAATAATAGCTTTTTTGCCTCTTCCACCTTGTGTTTCTTCACCTACACCAAGTAAAATTAATTTATCTAGTTCAAGCTCTTTTGAATATGAAAAGTTAGCATCTTCACAAACATAAGTTGCACGAAGTTTTGTCATTTTACCTTCTGGCATATCTGGATAAGTATGATAGATATATTCAGCAGTAAGCATTCCTAAAAGTGCATCACCTAAATATTCAATACGTTCATTACTTTCAGTACCATTTTCATTTGCGTAAGTTGAGTGTGTTAATGCAAGTATATAATTATCATAATGAGTAGTAAATAATCCAAACTTATTAAGTACCGCATTTAATAACTTTTTATTAAATGTGTTTCTCTTTTGATTAGCCATTAGATACTTCCTCAAAAGGGTGATTTTCAATAAATTCTTTCATTTTATTTACAACATCACCTTTAACAGCTTTATATGCAAGTGTAATAGCATTAGAGAATGCATCTGCATTAGATGATCCATGTGCTTTAATAACAGTACCATCTACACCAAATAACGTTGCACCACCAACTTTATCAGCACTAAAATGTTCTTTAAAACGTTTTAGATTTTTCTTCATAAATAAAGCCCCAATAATACCACCAAGACTAGATTTAATTTCTTTTTTAAGAAGTTCACCCATACCCTTTGCAGTACCTTCAAATGCTTTCATCGCAACATTACCAGTAAATCCATCTGTTACAATAATATCTGCATCAGTTGTAAGAATTTCTTTTGATTCCACATTACCACAGAAGTTAATTGGAAGACGTTTTAACAATTCATAAGTTTGTTGTTCTAGTTCTCTTCCTTTACCTTCCTCTGTTCCAATATTTAAAAGATAAATTTTAGGGTTTTTAATACCTTTTACTTCTTGAGCATAAAAGTTAGCATATTGAGTATATTGCGCAATATGTTCAGGTCTAATATCAGTATTAGCACCAACATCTAGCATTAATGTTCCAGTTTCTTTAAAAGTAGGAAGTGTAGGACATAAAGCACAACGTTTCATACCTTTAATTCTACCAATATGAACATGAGCAGCAGCAATAACACATTGTGTTGGACCAGCAGTTACTACACCATCTACTATCTTTTCTCTAACAGCTCTAAATGCCATAACTAACGAACTATCACGATTATTTCTTACTTCAGAAATTGGATTATGTTCACCCATATCAATTACTCTTGGAGAATCAACAATTGTAATTCTATCATTTAAATCTAAGTACTTTTTAATTTCCTCTGGTTTGCCATATAAAACAAGTTCTAAATCACTATGTTTTTTAATAGCTATATTTACACCTTTAACAATTTGTTCTGGAGCAAAATCTCCACCCATTGCGTCAATCGCAAGTTTAATCATAAAATTCCTCCTAATCTAATTCACTAACCTTACGTAAGTAATTATTATGAACTACTTCATATAAGTAGTGATATTCTTCGTCATCCATAAGTTTTGTTGTAAGCATAATAAGTCTTGAGTCTTCATTAACAAGTTCTAATAAATCATTATCTTTTAAGATATCAGCATATTTAAAGTTCATTGCACCTGCTTGACGTTCCCCAAAGAATTCACCAGGTCCCCTATGTAACAAGTCATATTCTGCAAGTTTAAATCCATCTGATGTTTCTTCAACCATCTTAAGTCTTGCAAGTGATACATCTGTAATATTTTCTGGAATTAAGAAACAATAAGGAACTGCTCCACTTCTCATTACACGTCCACGCAATTGATGAAGTGTTGCTACACCAAAACGTTCAGCACCAAGAATAAGAATTGTTGTTGCATTAGCTACATTTACACCTACTTCAATTACACTAGTTGCAACAAGAATATGAATTTCATTCTTTAGGAATTTTTCCATAATCTCTTCTTTTTCAAAAGGCTTTAACTTTCCATGAATTAACCCAACTTGATACTCACCCTTAAAGTATTTAACCATTTTATTATATACTTCATTTGCGTTGGCAGTATCAATAGCTTCAGATTCATCAATTAATGGTGTTACAACATATATTTGATGACCATTTTTAAGTTCTTCTTTCATATGTAACATAACATCTTTTTTACCAGCTTGATCAACCAGTTTAGTAATAACTTTCTTTCTATTACTTGGAAGTGTTTTAATAACAGAAATATCAGTATCCCCATAAGCACTAATCGCAAGAGTTCTAGGAATTGGTGTTGCAGACATCTTCAAGTAATTAACAGATAAACCTTTATTCTTAATCATTACTCTTTGATGAACACCAAATCTATGTTCTTCATCTGTAACAACAAGCGCTAAATTCTTATATTCAACTTCACTTTGGAATAATGCATGAGTACCAACAATTACATTAATTTCCCCAGATTTTAATTTTTCAATCACTTCATTACGCTTACTAGCAAGAGTGCTACCTGTTAAAAGTCCTAATTTTACTTCACTATAATCTTTAAATGTTTCAATTAAAGTTTCATAATGTTGATTAGATAAAATTTCAGTTGGACACATAAGTGCTGCTTGATAACCAGCAAGTACAGTTGCAAGAATAGCCATTTCCGCAACAATTGTTTTACCACTACCAACTTCACCTTGAAGTAATCTATTCATTGCATATGGAGCTTTTAAATCAGTTAATATATCATTAATAGCTAACTTTTGATCTTGTGTTAACTCATATGATAGATTTTTATTAAGTTTTTCTAATAAACTATAATCACAATCAATTACTGGACAATTGTGGTTTTGTTCACGCATATAATGTAAATATTTCATTGATAATTGATATTGTAATAATTCTTCATACTTAATTCTTGTTAGAGCCTTATTTATTTGTTCAAAATCATCTGCAAAATGTAACTTATAAATAGTTTCTTGCATTGACAAAAGATTATGTTTTTCTAACAATTCTTTAGGTAAAGTTTCAATTATTAAATTCTTATATCTACGAAAAGCTTTTTCCATTATAGCAAGATATTTATCATGTGCAATATCTTTTACTTTATATACAGGAACAATATCACGATTAATCTCATCACATATAAGTAAATTGTTAACTGTAAAATTATTCATATTTTGGTAGAAATGACCTTGAATCCTAAGTACAGTCCCATAGTTGATTTTACCCTTTAAAAATACACGATTAAAAATCGTACATCTTATTCTTTCGCCTTCTACTTCCATTGTAAAAACAACTGTTGATAATTTACTCTTTAGATAATTAACAGTGACTTTACTAACTATTGTACCCTCTAATACGATAGCCTCATCTATCTTTGCATCTTTAATACTAGATACTCTATAGTCTTCGTATTTAGTAGGAAAATTAAATAATAAATCTTCAATAGTTAAAATATTTTGTTTTTTAAGTAAATTCTTATATCTAGCTAAGATGTATTCTTCATCCGCTATCATTATGTCATTTAATTTCATCTTGCGTACACCCTATTCTTATAAAAGAAATGAGATAATAAGGATTGCTTATTATCTCATTTTATATTTAATTATTCAATTGAGAAAATATAGCTATAGACATCTTGTTCACCAGTAATTTCATCAACTTCAACATGTGGATATGCTTCAGCAATATAAGCCTTTACAGCAGCAATCTCTTCAACAGTTGCGTCCTTACCAGTGATAATTGTAATAATTTCTTTTTCTGCGATATCACTAAATTCTAATAATTTCTTAATTGAGTCTAAACGACTTACATTAGCAGTAACAATTTTACCATTACAAATACCAATATAGTCACCTTGTTTAATAGATACATCTTCAAATTCAGTATCTCTAATTGAATAAGTAATTAACCCTGTTGTAACATTAGCAATTACTTCTTTAATTTCTTCAACGATTTGATCAGCATCACCACTACTTAAATCTAACATTGTTAACGCAGAATAACCTTGTGCAAGTGTCTTACTTGGAACAACAATAATATTAGCTTGATCATAATATTTAGCAGCTTGTTGCGCAGTTAAAACAATATTACTATTGTTAGGGAAAACAATGATATTTTCAGCATTTAATAAATCAAAACCTTTAACAAAATCTTCAGCAGAAGGGTTCATACTTTGACCACCAGATACAACGTAATCAACACCCATTTCTTTAAAGATATTTACTAGTCCATCACCACTTGCCACTGCAACAACTGCAAATTTTTTACGTTCTTCACTTCTTCTCATTTCTACACATTCAGGACAATCACATTGTGCTGGATCTGTATTTTGTAATACTTCACCTTCATTGTGTTGAATTTGCATGTTTTCAATTTTTAAAGTGATAAATTCACCATATTGTTGGCAGAATTCAAATACTTTACCAGGAGTCATAGTATGTACATGTACTTTAACAATATCTTCATCTTGAAGTGCAACAATACTATTACCAATTGTTTCTAAGTAATTTGAAATTACTTTAATATCAAATTTTGCGATATCAACTTTTGCATATTGAAGTTGTAAAATAAATTCAGTACAATAACCAAATTCTAACTTACTATGAGCATTAAATGAACCTCTATTAACAGTAGTAGCTTCAGTTACTACTTCAACTTCTTTGATTTCTTCACCTAATAGATATTTTTGCATACCTTCAATTACATTGATGAAACCTGCACCACCTGAGTCAACAACACCTGCTTCTTTTAATTGAGGCAATAAATCAGGAGTTCTTTCTAGTGAAGCATTAGCTTCTTTTAAAAAGATTTCAAAATATTTTTCAAGTGAATCATTTTTCTTAATAGTCTTAAATGCTTTTTCACTTGCTTCTCTAGCTACAGTAAGAATAGTTCCTTCAACTGGTTTTAACACTGCATGATATGCTTGAGTAACACCACTTTGGAATGCTTTAGCAAACTCCTTAACACTAGCTTCTTTTATATCTTTAAAACCTTTATATATTCCTCTGAAAAATTGACTTAAAATAACACCAGAATTTCCGCGTGCCCCCATAAGCATTCCACGAGAAACCTTCTTAGACATTTCATATACTGATTCTTCATTTACATCTTTAATAGCTGTAGCTCCAGCTTCAATAGTCATACGCATATTTGTACCCGTATCACCATCTGGAACAGGGAACACATTTAGTGCATCTATAACTTTATAATTAGCTCTTAAGTTAGCAGCACCATGAATAACAAGTTGTTTATATAATTCCCCATTAACTTTTAACGTTGCCATAAAAAATATTCCTTTCTTATCATATTTATATGATATATATATTATATCTTATTTTCCGATAAATTGCAAGTAATATAATATTTACTACTCTTTCCCTAATATATAAATATTAATTATTATTTGCAACTTTCTTGCAATAACATCCATTTTTTGATATAATTATATAGGTTAAATATCAAATTAATTTTTTAGGAGGTACTATATAATGGCTCGCAGATGTTATGTTACTGGTTTAGGTTCTACTTCAGGAAACAACCGTTCTCACTCTCTACAAGCTACTCGTCGTACTTGGAAAGCTAATTTACAAAAAGTTAGAATTAAAGATGATAAAGGTCGTGTCGTAAGAGTTTACGTTTCAACACGTGCTTTACGTACGATGGCTAAAAACGGTTCAATCGAACGCGCATAAGAGAAACAAAAAAAATGACTTTACGTCATTTTTTTTATTTTTTCTTAAATAATTTCATAAAAAATCTAATAATTATAGATAAAAATCTAGGTAATTGAATAACATGAAAACGCATATAAGATACCTCCATTTGGTACATTATATGCGTCTTTTTTTTATTTATACTTCTTTTACTAAAATAACTCCACCACTATAAATATTAATATAAGTAACATCTTTAGTTTCATTACTAGATGTATAACAATCCTTTAAAGAAAGAGTTGTTTTTGATAGTGGATATTTTGCACCAATAATTTCAAGTTCTACATCATCTAGAGTTATTAAACTAAATCTTTTATTTAACTCACTTATTTTATAATTTTTCGTTAAATAAATAATTTCTTCCGTATCATTCATTAAATGAAGATTAAGATTAGAATATTTAATTAAAAGTTTAATAGTAATAAGTTCATGATCCATTCTACCTAGTGTTGCATTAAAGATATATACATCAGAAGTTAGATAATTACTTTCTATATACTTTAGTGCTAGTTCTAAATCAATCTCATCTTTTTCTTTAGGATACTTAATAAAATCTTTTGCTTTACAAATTATTTCATCAATGTGTGTTGTAGTATCAAAATCTCCTAATGTTAAATGTAAGGGATACCCTCTTTTTATAACTTCATAAGCTCCATCTTCAATCCCAATAATGAAGTCATCTTGTAAATAATCGTAACGATCAAAATTTTTATATTTGCTTCCCGCAACAATAATTATTCTCATAAACTATCTACTTTTTCAATAACTTCTTTTTTAGAATTACTATTAATAAGTGCTGTTCCCATTACCACAACATTACATCCAGCATTTCTTACAAGAGGTGCATTATCCATATTAATACCACCATCTACTTCAATTAGATAATTGTAATCATCATTATTATTTCTAAGCTCATCAAAATATTTAATTTTATCAAGTGAAGACTCCATAAACTTTTGCCCTCCAAAACCAGGCTCAACACTCATAATTAAAACTTGATCTATTTCTTTTAAGTATGGAAGTAATACTTCAGGACTAGTTCCTGGTTTAATTGAAACACCACATTTAATACCTAATGAATGAATTTTTCTAATTAGTGGTAAAACATCTTTAACTGCTTCATAGTGGAAAGTAATGATATCACTACCTGCTTTATAGAATTTATCAATATAATTAATAGGATCTTCTACCATAAGATGAGTATCAAAAACAAAATCAAACTTATTAATCTTTTTTAACATTCCTACACCTTCAGTGGTATTAGGTACAAATTTACCATCCATAATGTCAAGGTGTAAATATATAATTCCAAGATTAGACAGTTCTGTTAAAACACTATTTCTTTCTTCTTCTTTTACTGTTAGAATTGATGGGGCTAGAATCATATTCTTTTTTATCCTTTCCTAAATCATTTATAAATGCTAAATAATTTTCATATCTAGATTTTAAAATTTTATCTTCAAGAACTAATTCTTTTACTTTACAAGAAGGTTCATTTATATGAAGACATCCATTATATTTACAAAGACTGCTATATTTAAAAAATTCAATAAAGTTTTGTGCAAGATCAATTTTTTCCATACCTTCAAAATCAATTGTTCCAAATCCAGGAGTATCAGCAACCCACCCTGATTCCACATTAATTAACTCAACATGACGTGTTGTATGTTTACCACGCCCAAGAGCCTGTGATATTTCATTAGTTTCAATTGATAAAGTTGGATCAATTAGATTAAGTAAACTACTTTTACCTACTCCACTTTGGCCAGTAAAAACACTTATTTTATCTTTAATATAATCTTTTAAATCATTTAATAAATTCTTACTACAAGAAGTAATAATTGTTTTATAACCAATTGATTCATAATAACTAATAACCTTTTTAGTTTCATCTATTTCACAATAGGAAAGTAAATCCCATTTATTAAATACAATAATTGGTGTAATATTATTAAACTCTAATGTTACTAAAAATTTATCTAAAAGATTCAAATTAAGGTCTGGTTCTTTGACACTAAAAATTACAAATGCTTGATCAATATTACAAATATATGGTCTAATTAAATCATTACGTCTTTTGTGTATTCTTTCAATAACGCCTTTTTCATCATCTGTAAGTGTATAATCAACATAGTCACCTACTTTAGGAGCACTTGACTTTATACGCATAACACCTCGAGGTTTTGCGTTTAAAATCTTTTTAGAATTTAAATCATATACTAAATATTCACCAGCAATTAATCTAATTACAAGTCCTTTACAAATCATTAATATCTTCTCTCATTCTTTTTGCACGAAGTTGTCCACAAGCAGCATCTATATCAGAACCATGTTCCATTCGAAGTGTTACATTAATACCTGCTTTATGTAAAATACTAAAGAATTCTTCTGCCTCTATGTGTGGTGTAGTTTTAAAAGGTTTAGTAGATACTTCATTATATGGTATTAAATTAACATATACATTCATACCACGAATAAGTTTTATAAGTTCTTTTGCACAATCTTTTGTATCATTTATACCATGAAGTAATATATATTCAAACGTTACACGACGATTAGTTTTATCATAATAATATTTTATCGCTTCCATTACTTCTTCAATTGGATATGCTTTATTAATCTTCATTAATTTATTTCTAAGTTCATTAGTTGGTGCATGAAGACTTAATGCTAAATTAATTTGTAGTGGAAATTCTGCAAATTCTTTTATTTTAGGAACAATTCCACAAGTAGATACTGTAATATGACGAGCACCAATTTCAAGTCCTTTTGCATAATTTATTACTGTTAAAAATTTTAAAAGAACATCATAATTATCAAATGGTTCACCAATTCCCATAACAACAACATTAGTAATACGAGAACCCTCTTTATCTAAATCTTTTTGAACAGTTAAAACTTGAAGCACCATCTCTTCAAGTGTAAGTCTTCTAACACAACCAAGTTCTCCACTAGCACAAAAAGCACACCCCATATTACAACCTACTTCACTTGTTACACAAATACTATTTCCATAGTTATGTCTCATTAAAACTGATTCAATAAAATGTCCATCACTAAGTTTAAATAAATATTTTCTTGTACCATCACTTGATACTTGAAGACGTTCAAGGGTTAATAAATCCATTGTAAAGTTTTCTTTTAAGTGAACAATAGCTTTTTTAGGTACATTAGTCATTTCATCAAAACTATTAACACGACTTCTATAAAGCCATTCAAAGATTTGAATAGCACGAAATTTTTTATCACCAATTGATATAAAATAATTACCCAGTTCTTCTAAAGTATAATTATAAATACTATTCATGAATCTTTTCCTTTCTCATTTTACATATATAAAATCCATCCTCTTTACTACTCGGTAGGATAATTTCTTCTTCTAATTTTACAAACTCTTTAAATTCATTTAAGAAATCTTTAATCAACCATTCATTCTCAAACTTATTAATTGTACAAGTACTATATACAAGTATTCCACCATCTTTTACATAATCTTTTACATGACGAATAATCTTTTTTTGAAGATTATTAATTCCTTCAATATCTTTTAATGTAATATGATATTTTAAATCTGGTTTATGACTTATTACTCCAAGTCCAGAACAAGGAACATCCACTAAACAATAATCAAACTTATTATTATAATCATAAGTTGTTGCATCAGCTAATTGAGTATTAATAATAGATACACCAAGTTTTTTTGCGTTAAGATTTATTTTTTCAAGTTTATGTTCATACACATCACAAGAAGTAATACTACCAATATTATTCATAATAGCTGCCATATGAAGGCTTTTTCCCCCTGGTGCACTACAAGCATCTAAGACGCTTGAACCTAAAGTAGGATTTACAACTTCAGCAACTCTAATACTTGATGCGTCTTGCGCAATAATTAACCCATTATTAAACATATCGGTGTGGATAAGCGATTCACGGGTATAAAGCGTAACATTATTAATTTCATATTGAATATTTAATTCATCTAATAATTTAGATATTTCACTAACACTTGTTTTTAATGTATTAATACGATATGTATTATAAACATTTCCATTTTCGAAGAAAGTTACTAATTTTTCCTTATATTGTTTATATAATAAATTAGTAAGTTCAAGTGGTAAGGATACTTTTAAACTAATACGCTCTATTTCACTTAAATTACTAATACTAGGTTTTTCACTTCTTTGATAACTTCTTAATACACCATTAACAAACATTGCCGATTTATAATCATCTTTTTTAACAATTTTAACAAGTTCATTAACTATGAAATGATCTTTCATATTCATATAGTCAATTACATAAACACCAATACGTAAAATATTTTTAATAAATGGTTTAACACGTTTACCTTTAATAAGTAGTGACATGTTATAATCTAACATCATTCTTTTTTCACAAACACCATATAAAATTTTAGTATATACTTTTTTATCACTAATATCTAATTTTAATTCTTTTATTGCATTATCTAAAACAATTGATAGATATGCACCTTCATTAAATATTTTAACTAAGTCTAAAGATAGTCTTTTATACATGTTTAAACTCCTTAACTAAATAATTAAAATACATCGCAAGAAGTTCAATATAACTATTTTCTAATCCTTCACTCTTCAAATCTTTTTTATGTTGTTTAATACTACCCATAACACTTTCTAATCTATCACTAGTAATTACAGTTTGACTTAAAAAATCCTTTACATTATTTCTATATTCAACACTTGGAAAATACATTAATGTTTTATAAATTTGAAATACTAACGCATCAATTCCCCTAGTTTCTTCAAAATCTAAATACTTAACTAAAAAATTATAAATTTTATCAACATCTGTTTTAGGAAGAACCGATAATAACATTACCCCTTTAACAGGGAAACAAGGATATACCTCTTTCTTAAATTCTTCATATAACTCTTTTAGCGTAAAAAAATCATTATCAATCGTATTATATAACTCTTCACTTTTTTCTTTTGAATAAATAACCATATCACTTTCAATCTTTGAAGTTACTTCCAAAATCACATCATAACACAATTTATCTTCATTATTATCATGATATAATAAAAGTAACTTAAAAATAGAAATTTCTGATTTACTACGTTTTATAAAACTATTAATTTCATTAAATAATTCCATAATTTATTCTCCACTAATTTATATATTAACATTATACACTTTTTTTAATATTTTTTCACTTGTTTGACTAATTAAATAACTATTACACTTTACCATTAGTTCTTACATCTTGACTAAAATCATTTTTTTTGGTAAAATATATATAAGAAAAACGAGGTGATAAATTGAATATATCAAAATTTTTATTTAATGTTGATAAATGGGATAATATAGTTATATTTGGTAAATCAATAAGTAGTTACGCCATAATGATGGTAATTGGCGTAATATGCTGTGCACTTGTATTCTTTTATCGTTTAAGAAAATATGGAACAGATGAAAAAACAATTGATCGTTTAACAATCATAACACTAATTGGTGGAATGTTTGTCTATCTTGGAGCATCTTTTTTTGATACTTTATGGCACTGTATTGAACTACACTTAGAAACAGGTGAACCATTTAAATTAGATTTTAATGAAGGTGGTATAACTTTTTCGGGAGGCATCATTACAGGAATAATTGTATTCTTTATTATATTTCCATTTGGAATGAAATATGATAAGAATCGTTCAATCAATTATATGGACCAAATCGTGATTGGAATATTGATTGCTCACTGTTTTGGTAGAATCGGATGCTTTCTTGCAGGATGTTGTTATGGTAAAGAAACTGACTTCTTCTTAGGAATCTATTACTCTGAAGCAGGTACAGTAGTTCATCCAACACAACTATACGAAGCAACATTCTTACTTGTTGCATTTATTGTATTCTTCTTATTCTTAAAGAAATATCATACTGAAACTTATCTAATATCTTATGGTATCTTTAGAATTTTTATTGAAATGTTACGTGGAGATGATCGTGGTGCTTCACCATTTGGCTTTTTAACTCCATCACAACTAATGTCAATCGTAATGATTGCAGGTGGAATATTAATCTTCTTCTTAAGAAAACGAGTTTTAAGAAAAGAACTTGAAAAATACCATCAAGATCCTACATCTATTACACCAAGAATAAGATACTACGAAGCAAGTTATAAAAACATATTTAAAGGACTAACTAAAAAATGTAATTGTCCTACTTGTAACAATAAGATGAAACTTTCTTGGCATAAAGAAATAACAGAAGTTAATGAAGTAGAACTAAAAAATACAGAACACTTAGTATACTATTGTAAAGAGTGTAATATAGAACAAGAAATAGAATAAAATTAAACAGAATACAAACACACTAAAAACTGCAACACTATCATAAAAGTTTGCAGTTTTTTATTTTTAACACTTGATTTTGTGTATCAAATGTGATACAACATTAAAAGAGGTGAATAATATGAATAAAATGTCAAACAATAAAACAGAATTAATCCACATAAGGATTGAACCTGATGTAAAAGAACAATCAGAATATATTTTCAAAAAACTAGGAGTTAATACATCCTATGCGGTGTCAATGTTTCTAAATCAAGTAATTTTACGAGGTGGATTTCCTTTTGAAATTGAACTCCCTAAAGTTAATAACGATGAACTAACTGAACTTGCAGCAATATTAGAATCAACTGCTGGTAGTGGTGAAATTAGTCAAAAGAATAAAAATATACTAACTTTATATTCTACAGGGCAAATTGATTATTAAACCGCAGTATTTGCAATAAAAAGAAACTTTACAAAATAGAAAATGTGCAGAAATCTGCACATTTTTTATTTTATAAATTATATTTTACGATATTTTATATTAGAATATATAAAACTAATCAATAAACATACTGAAGTTATTACAGTTGATATTAAGACAATCTTAAAATCAAATTCAATATAGAATATAGTATTAAAGTTTTCTGCAACATCATCAATAATACTTAAAATAATTTTTGATGAAATAATGCCTAATAAAGAACATAATACTAAATTATATATAAATTTAACAATTGAAGTTAACATCATTTGTTGATTATTAAGACCTAGTAATTTTAATTTTCTAAGATTACTTTCTTGATATAAATGCTCTTCATACGCAATATAAATAGACAATAATATTATAATACCAATTATTATAACTAAGGTATATTTAACAAGTTGTAAAACATTATTATATAAATCTTGATGTTTATTTATTGAATCTTTAAAATTAACAATTGAATATTTATACTCATTAAAATTAGTTATCAAATCATCACTCAAATTATTAGAATCAATTGCATAACCATAATACATATTATCACTATGATTAATTATTGCCATCTTATAATATATATGATTAACAAACTTTAATATTTCAAAACTTTCTATTTTTTCATTAATTAATAACTCAACCTCATCTCCAACTTCAAGATGATAAGTATTTTCAAAATATTTAGGTAAGATGATATAATTTACATCTTTCGAAAATTTATCTTTTTCTTCACTTGTTAATGGCGGATAATCTAAATAGGACTCATATTGATTTACATTTAGCCCTAATACAATATTTAAATTAGTATCATAGATATTTACATTATTATCAATTTGTATTTGATCATATGAATCATTTTCAGTAAAGATCGTTTTTGTAGCAACAACAGTATCTAATTTAACTAATTTAGAAAAGTTGTTTATTTGTGTTGTATATGTATTTAAAGTAGATAAAATAAGTGAAATAATTACTATTATAAAAACATATATAAATTGTAATAATCTAAATATCAGTGTTTTCTTATTTAAATCATATATAACCACTCTTTGAATATAACTTAACAAATACTTAGATAATCTATACACTATTTCAATAATGAATAAACTCAATACGATAATTAATAATAATAAAAATACACTAAATAAATTACTGTTCTTAAAGCAAACCATTAAAACACTAAACACTAAAGAAAAAGATATTAATATATAAATGTATATTTTATTAAAATTAACCCTTCTAAAGTTTATATCAAAAACCCTAAATAACATTACAACTAAAAGTGGTATTAAACTATAAATAAATGAAATTTTATTAATGATATATGGAATTCTACATTTATAGATTTCAAGCATTATATTAATAAATAAATTAGATAGTAAAATAGAAAAAGTTAAAGATATAATAATTAAAAATAACCAAGCTAATAACTGATAAGATTTATAAAAGTTGTTCTTTCCTATTAATATAAAATATTCTTTTTGTTTTTTTAGTTTTTCACTAAACATTTTAAGTAAAATTATAAGAATAATAATAAAGATCAATGTTATAATCATAAGAGTTTCATCTAAAGAACTATTAGATAATGATTCTACATGTTTTGTATCATTAATATTAGTAACAGTATAAGAATTATATTTATTCTTAATATGATTATAAAGACCATCAAAATTAACATCATCTTTTACATCTAACATGATCAGATTATACATCTTTTTAAGAGCATAGTGTTCTGCAACATTATAACCAGTTATAAAAGCACTATCACCTTTATACATTCCACTTCCATCAATGATATCAACTACTTTATATTTAATAGTTTTATCGCCAATATATAAATCAATTAAGTCGTTAATAGATACTTGTAAATTATTAGCTAAACTTTTTGTAATAACAATTTCAAAGTCATTTATATTAAGACTTTTATTAAAAGCAGAATTTATATCTTCGTTAGTTCCTTCAAATATTTGAATAACACAATTAGAATTATCTGATTTAACAAGAAGCGTAACATTATAAAATGCATTTCTTCTTTCATATGATGAATCATACTCTAAATTATCTCCCCTAGTACCTTTTAGCGATAACCCAGTATTAGCTTTAATAATAATATCCATATCATGATTAACAAGTTTATATTCATCACCTGTAACATGATTCAAAAAAGAATTAGTTTCTAAAGATAGATTAATTGATGTTACGATAACAATAGTAGTAAACACTATAAATAAGGATAATACTAAATGATGTTTAATATTTTCATATAATATCTTTAATCGCATTCTAATACACCATTATTATATTTTATTATTCTTGTTGCATACTTCAAATTGTCTTGTTCATGCGTAACAAGAATTACTGTAATATTATATTCTTTATTTAACTTAGATAATAATTCCATAATTTCAAGTGTAGCTTTAAAATCTAAAGATCCAGTAGGTTCATCACAAAATAAAATCTTCGGATTATTAATCAATGCTCTTGCTATTGCAACCCTTTGTTTTTCACCACCACTTAAAACACTTGGATATTTTTTTAATAAATGATTAATTGATAACATTTCAATAACATCATTAACTCTTTTTTCATCTTTAATTTTTAACAATCTTTGAGACAAAATAAGATTATCATAAACATTAAGTTCATCTATTAACATAAAATCTTGATATACAAAACCACTATCTTTAAGTCTTAAATTACTTAAATTACTATTTGAAAGTTCATATATATTAATATCATCCCAATAGACTCTACCATTATCAGGTTCTTTTATCCCACTCAATATCTTCAAAAGTGTTGTCTTACCAGAACCACTAGTTCCAGTAATAATAACAAATTCACCATCTTTAATTTCAAAAGAAATATCTTCAAATATTGTTTGTACAAACGATCCATTCTTATATTTACATGTAATATTATTAACTTTTATCATATAACTACCCTCTTTATCAACATTATATCATATTTTTTCATAAAATACCTTATAATAAGAAAGATAATATTTCCCTATTATTCTTATTATTTAATTGCTAAAAAGAACCCAACATTTAGTTGGGTTCTTCATTATCTAAATTTTCTAAATCGCCGTCAATTATTGTTTCAATGTAATATTTATTAAATGTTCCGTCTGATAATCCAAAATATTTATCAGTTATAACTGTATCCATCATATTAATTCCATCACTAACAATGCCTTGATTCATTAAAGCACTTATATCTTCTTTTCTTATACTTATTTCTTGATTATCATTAGTAAAATATAGAGGAAAATCATCTATTTGATACATGCAAATTATAATTTTCTTTCCTTCGTATTCAATATAATAATTATCAGTAAATTGTAATTCACCAAGTTCATATCTTTCATTTTGTAATAATTCATTTATTTTATCTTTATCTTTAGTAAGGCTATAAGTAGGTGTATATTTATAAAAACTATCCTTAGCATCTTTGTCTCTAAAATAAACAAAATATTCTCTTTCTTTTAATGGAGTAATATAATCTAAATCTAATACATCGTAACAATTATAAAATTCAAAATAAATATAAGTATTTTTTTTATAATCATTATAAACATAAGAGCTGTATATTCTTAAACTACTATAATAATAATCATTAGGTATAGTTCCTACAACATTACTTGTTATAAGTTCCTTAGGAATATTATTTCTTACATCTTTTCCATTATTATAAGTTACACTATAAGTCCATTCATAACCATAAATACAATTTTCAAATTTATCATCACGTGTAGATTGTTTTTTACTTTCAACATCAACAGTATTATCAGCTATAGATTTAGGAATATAATAGGTCCCATAAATATTTTTTACTGTAAAGCCTCTTTCTTTAGCTAGTCTAGTATATTCTGGTATAAAACTATCATTTACCTCATCAAGATAATAAGCAGATCCCACAACAGAATATGTTGGTGGATAACCTGGATTACAACTACTTATAAAAAATAATAACATAACAATTAAAAATAATTTTAACATTTTATTATTCATTATCTTCTTCCTCCATAGTTTCATTTACATTTTCTAAATACAAAATATTATTAGCATCATATTCTAATACTTCAACATCACCAATTGTACCATCAATAGTTACAAAACCTGTTGTAAAATACCCACAATGTTTACATGTATTACCTAATATTCCTATATTAAATGAATGAGTTTCATAGATTTGTTCCCCACATAAACAGTATTTTAAATGTTTAGAAGATGAATATTTAGAATAAAGATATGTATGAGTTAAATGTTCAAATCCACAAACCGTACATATTAAATTCTCATCAAAAGAATGTGTTTCAAATCTTTCGTATCCACAATTACATAAATATTGGTGTTTACTATTGTTATAATTATTAACAGTAACAATATGTTCTTCAGTACTTATTTCATACTCACATTCTCGACATATACCAGTATGAGAGTCATCATTTCCACTATATATGAAATAATGTTCTTCCCTATCATATTCTTCTAAGCAATAACTGCAATATTTATAGTGTTTTGTATCATTACTTATTGTTATAAAATCAATATGGGATTCATATTTTGTATATCCACAATCTTTACATTTTATGTAGTGCTCTGAATCATTAGAACTTCCAATAATCACAAAATTATGATTTTCTAACTCTGATTTTCCACAATAATTATAAAGTCTACATTTTTTTAAATGTTGGCTTTCATTATAAACTTCATAGTTATCAAGCGAATGTTCAATTTTTATTGGATTAACATGATTATCATAATTTACTAAGTCATAATCAGATGTACTTGAAATAAAATAAAAATTATCTTCAAAACTTTCACAAGTACAAATTTCAATGTAAAGAGAATTTTCATGATATTCACTATTATCAAATTCACCATAAACAGACGTAATAATAGAGCTTTCACTTCCCGAAATTTTAAGTTGTGAAGCAAAAACAAATAATAAAACAATTAATAAAGTAAATATTTTTTTCATAATAACCGCTTTAAACTTATTTATATGAGTATAGTATATAATATTTATAGACTAAAATCAATAAAAATATGAAATAATTACTAAATTTTTCTTTAAAAATAAAAGTCAATAATATGATTAAATCACATTACTGACTTTGTTTTTATTTAATACTATTCATAGTCCTCAACACTTGGATAAGCCCAATTGAATAACTCTAAATCATAAATTAGTGTTTGTTCTTCAACAGTTAACTCAAGATAAGTTTTACCAATTAAACTAGTTAGTTTATCCATTGAACCTTGATAATCTTTATAGAATGCATTTTCTTTATAACTTTCATCAATAGTTTCATCACCATCAATAAGTTGTTGTCCCTTAGCAATGAAATCCATATATGCTTTATATTCTGCATTAGTATATTGTGATTTAGCAAATTCAATTTTACATTCAAGTAAAGTCTCATAATCATAATCACCATACATTTCATCAATTAAGCCAAGTTTATTATAAACTTTTAGTGCATTAATTGCTATATTAAAATCTTTCTTAATAAGTTGATAGAATTCTTCACCATTATTATTTTCAAATGACTCAGAAGAATCTATAGCACACTTAATATATTTTTCATACTTAGTAAGTTTATCTACAGTAAAATACGCAGCAACATAATCAACAACTTTGAAAATTTCATCTAATGCTTCTTCAGGATCAACACTACCAGTATATAAACCAGGAAGCAATTCTTCAAGTGTAGTTGTATCATATGCTTCAATATATTCAACAAATGCATTTACCTCATCTTCTAATTCTTTTACTTGTTCATCAGTAAATTGAATATTAAATAAAATACTTATTTGTGATTTTAATTGATCTAAATCACCATCACCATTTGAAATAAACAATAAACCTAGTACAGTTTCTAAGTCAACTTCACCTTTAATAGTGATACCTGATAATTTTCCTTCAAGTAAACCTACAATTTTCTTAACTGTTTCAATAGCAGCTTCATCTTCAGGATTTTGCATTAGGCCAAGGATAGATTCAACATCTGCAACACTAATTTCCTCTATAATAGAAAGAGTTTCATTAATAGTAGTAATTGCAGTATTTAATAAAGTTTCAATTGTTGTAAATAATCCATCAAGATCTTCAACATATGTTCCAACTACAAATCCATACCCTTCTAAAGTTTCAATTAACACTTGAACTTCAGCTTCAGTAGGTAAGTTATCTTCAATTAATTCAGCAACTTGAATTGCAAAGTTTCTAGCATCTTCAATAGCAGCACTTAAAGCTTCTTCAGAATCTACACTTTGGAATTTGCCCATTAATTCTTCTAATTTTGTTTGATAACCCATTGCAGTTTCATAAGCATCATATAATTTACTAGCTGTTGCATTTAATACATCTTTATTCTTTTCAAAGTTTGCAATAATTACAGCAACATTTTCTTCTGCAATTTTTTGTGCTTCAACGAATTTATCATACATATATTTTTCATACATATATTGTTCCATTGCATCTTCACATTCAAATGTTTCTTCAATTAACGAATAATCACCTTCACATTTATTATATTTTGCAACATAATAATTTTTAATAGATTCAATTTCATCTTTAGTTAAAACAAATTCTTTACCATCATATTTAGTGAATGTATAAGAGTCATCATTTCTAATTACACTATAAATAGGACCTACCATATCAAGTACATTTTGTATATAATTATATGTAGAAACATCAGTTTTTTTATAATTAATAGAATATCTTATAGTACTACCAAAAAATGGAACTACTAATTCTTCAAACTTATCATCATCTTCATAATTTGTTTTAGTAGAACTATAAGCACCTTTAGTTTTCATATCATCAAATAATGCTTGTAAATCAACCTCAGGCATTTCAAATTCAGGATACTCAGTCATCTTATATCTAGCATAAAGCATTATACCAAAGAATGAAAGTACATTACTTGTTTTTCCATTTTGAACATATTGTAATAATTCAATAGGATCATCGATATATTCAAGTTCATCAAATGATACACCAAACTTTTCTTGAGCACCAAGAACAATTCTAAATTCTTCTAAATACTCTTTAGCATAATCTTCATCAACATCTAGTTTTTCAACAATTTCACTAATTGAATATTCTTTAGTATAAACAACTGTTTCAGTAGTTTCTGAAAGACCATTGTCAGAAGTTGCTGCAACACTAAATGCCACTAAAACTTCCTTATTTAAATCAACTACATATTCATTAGCATTAACTACTTTTTTAACACCATTAACATATACATTGTAACCTGTAGCACCATTTACATTATCCCAAGTAACTTTATTATTTGCAAACTTAACATTTGTTGGTGTTACAAGAGCAGATTTCCATACTGCAACAAGAGTAATATTTTCATTTAATACAGTATTAAAATCAAAAGTAGCACCATTTAATTGCCATCCAGCAAATACACTTCCATCTTTTATAGGTGCAGTAGGTTCATTAATCTTACTACCTTTATTAACAATAACACTATCTACTTTAGATCCACCTTGTGAATCAAAAATAATTTTAACTTTGCCTTCAATAGCAGGGATTACCCACTTAGCAACTAATGTAATATCTTTCTTAACTTTTGATGAAAAATCATAAGTAGTACCATCTAGTTGCCATTCAACAAAATCATAACCTTCTTTAACTGGATTTTCAGGTTTAGCTACTGTTTTATTTTTCTTAACTTCAACTGAAGCAATTTCACTTCCACCTTGTGTATCAAAAGTAACAATATACTTTTTACCACATGACACAAGAGTTAATGAAATCATTAAAACTGCAACAAAAACTAAAATTTTTCTTTTCATTGTTTTCCTCCTCTTAATGTAATTAACAATTAGCTTTCATATATAAAACAATTTAAATTAAAAAAAGTGACAAAAATTAAATATTAATAATTATTTGTAAGCTAATTATATTTAATAGATACATTATCTATTTGTAAACATTATACCATTCAATTATAAAAAAGTCAACATTTAATTAAAAAACCATAGTTACTTTAATATTAAATAATAGTTACTTAATATCAAAAAAAGTCACCTTTAACAGTGACTCATATTTTTTATTTTTTTATACTATATAAAGAATTAATTCCATCATAAACTGCTACTTCACCTAGTTCATCTTCAATACGAAGAAGTCTATTATATTTAGCAATTCTATCACTTCTTGAAAGTGATCCTGTTTTAATCTGACCAGCATTAAGACCAACTGCAATATCTGCAATCGTTGTATCTTCTGATTCACCACTTCTATGTGAAACTACTGCAGTATAACCTGCACGTTTAGCCATTTCAATAGCAGCAAATGTTTCAGATAAAGTTCCGATTTGATTTACTTTAATTAATATAGCATTTGCAACGTGTTCTTTAATACCACGGGATAAAAGATTAGTATTAGTTACAAATAAATCATCACCAACAAGTTGAACTTTACCACCTAATTTTTGAGTTAATACTTTCCAACCTTCCCAGTCATTTTGATCAAGACCATCTTCAATTGAAATGATTGGATATTTTTTAACTAATGTTTCATAGAACTTAACCATTCCACCTGCATCTAAAGTTTTATTTTCACTCTTTAGAATATACTGTTTAGTATGTGGATTATAGAATTCACTAGATGCAACATCAAGTGCTAAATAAACATCTTTACCAGGTACATAACCTGCTTTTTTAATAGCTTCTACAACTGCTTCAATTGCTTCTTCATTAGATGATAAGTTTGGTGCATAACCACCTTCATCACCAACTGCAACATTACAACCTTTACATTTTAAAATATCTTTTAAGTTATGGAATACTTCAGCTCCTATTCTTAATGCTTCTTTAAATGATTTAGGAGATACTGGCATAATCATAATTTCTTGGATATCAATACACCAGTTAGCATGAGCACCACCATTTAAAATATTCATCATCGGTGTAGGAAGAGTATGTGCAAAGAAACCACCAAAGTATTGGTATAAAGGAACATTATTGTATTTAGCAGCAGCTTTTGCAGAGGCAAGTGATACAGCTAAAATTGCATTAGCACCAAGATGTGATTTATTTTTTGTACCATCTAAATCAATCATCTTCTTATCAATTAATAATTGTTCTCTAACATCATAACCTAAAAGTTCAGGTGCAATAACTTCATTAACATTTTCAACTGCTTTTAATACACCACGACCAAGATATCTTTTTGGATCTTTATCACGTAATTCTAGTGCTTCACCATCCCCTGTTGATGCACCAGATGGAACAATAGCACGTCCCATAATACCACTTTCAAGTGTAACTTCTACTTCAACAGTAGGATTCCCTCTTGAGTCTAAAACTTCACGAGCATATATATCAATAATATAAGGCATAATCAATTTCTCCTTTTTCTTATTTTATGCAATATTTCTAATTTTATTAAAAATATTTAATAATTCTTTATCACTAAAATATCTAGGCACAGGATATAATGGATATACCTCTTTTTTTATGTGCTTTATCATCTTAGGAATATCTTCATCTTTTATTATATCACATAAATTATTTTCTTGATTTAAATTTACTAATAAGTCTTTTAGTTTTTCAATAAAATCATTAGGGTTATTAGAATTAATACCAACTTCATGATTTAAATCAATTAACTTTTTATTTGCTGATTTTCCGTATGCTTCTAAAATTATTGGTAACAAAATTCCATTTAAATATCCATGAGGCAAATGATAATAAGCACTTATCGCATGACTAAATGCATGAACATATCCAACATATGCTTTCGTAAATGCAATACCAGCTTCATATGAAGCTTGTTGTAATAGTTCTCTAGAATTTAAGTCTTTTTTGTTATTATAAGCAGTTTCAACATTATATATAATTTTATAAATAGCACGTCTTGCATAAAGATAAGTTTCGTAAGTATTACTTTTTCCAATATATGCTTCTATAGCATGAGTTAAAGCATCAAGAGCGGTTGTTGCAATAAGATTTTTAGGAAGAGTTAACAACACTCTTGGATCTAATACTGCATATTGTGGAATAAGTTTAGGATCATTTATTGCATACTTTTCATTTCTTTTAAGGTCTGTTACAACACTTGCAACAGTACATTCAGAGCCAGTTCCACAAGTTGTAGGTATACAAATCATAAAGATTGGTTTTTTTGTAATTTTAAGAAGGCCACGCATTTTTCTAATAGACTTTTTATTAGTAAGTCTTGCCGCAACAACTTTACCGGCATCCATTGTAGATCCACCACCAATTGAAATAATCGCATCAGCATTAAATTCTTTTGATACTGTTACTGCTTTTTCAATTGATTCAATATCAGGATCTGAAGGTATTTCATTATAATCTAAAATATTAAAGTTATCTTTTAATAAATTAAATAAATATATATAGAATTCTTCTTTACATACCCTTTTACCTGATAAAAGTAAAATATGTTTTTTATTTTCTTTTTTTAATACATCAACTACATCACTTAATTCATTTAAAATAATAGGTTCTCTAAACTTTATAAACTTAGTAAAAATATACAAAATCTTTTGATAAATTCTTGCAAATATAGTTTTCATCTTATACACCGTTTTCTAATTTATAAACAACCGCATCACGTATTTGCAAGTCAAGAGTTGTTGCTTTAAGGTTCTTAAAGAACTTTTGATAATAGTAATAATTATAAACATAATCAATAACACATATCTTATAAGTTTTATTATTAGAAATATTGTTAATATCTAAATTACTAGAAAAATATAAATAACCATCAGCTGTATTAAAAAATGATTTTAAAGTACTTCCACTCATTTCAACAATAATTAATTTATTATCAAATGGGAATACTTCATATATATCTTCCATTGTAATAGGACCTAAATCAATTGTACTTCTTACACCACCAGTATTTAAACACGCAAAATCACTTCCAGTTAATTCTACCATTCCATTTGCCGCAAGAGGACCTAAATAACTTTTTGATAAATAAGAACTTGTATAACCAATTACCTTTTCACCTTCTAATATCACATCTTCATAATTTTTTATAATATCTAAAACATTACTACTACTTGAATAATTAGAAGGATAATAATGATTAACACTTTTTTTAGTAATATCACCATTTTCAAGTGTTAAATTAATAGAACCAACAGTTATATTTTTAGTATTACTTTGAAGAACTGGAATTTTATAATTATCTATTCTATTTACAGTTTCATTAATCTTTTGATGTGTATGAGCACAAAGAATTGCATCTATTCTTGCATCACCAAATAATGTAGCAAAACGTTCATTAGTATCAGAATCATAATCATGTGTTGCAACAACAACTACATCACAATCTTCATCAGTTCTTAATGTAGTTGCAAGACGTTCAACAATTGGAACAGGATCTTTGAATATATAATTTTCTACAAATTCTGCATTAATTGAACTAGTTAATCCTTCACCAATAACACCAATAATACCAACTCTTAAACCATTGTTTTCAACAATGGTATATTCATCTAACCATTCAGGCATAGTTGATGATGATTTATAAACTATATTAGCCCCAAGGAATGGAAAATCTGCCTCACCATTAGATAAGTCTCCATCTTTATATACACTAATAGTTTCAATACCCCAGTCGAATTCATGATTACCAATTACAAAACAATCAAATTCCATTTCATTTAAAACATCAATAAATATTCTTCCTCTTGTTACATTAGCAGCATAACCACCTTGGAAAATATCACCATTTGCAACTTTAATATAATCAGTATTAGTTTCTAAACTATTAACAAGTGTTTCAACCTTATCAAGTCCAGTTACACTAGCATTTGTTGATACAGCACCATGAGTATCATTAATTGAGAATATATTTACAACTCCAGTATTTATATCCCCATTAATTTCTACTACATTACTTTTATCACTATAAGAATTTCCGTTTCTTGCAACAACATAATACTTATCACCATAAGTTTCTTCTATACTATATGAAAAACTAGTTATAGAATCTAATAAAGAATCATTTTTATATATATCATAACTAACTGCATTTAAAACTTTATTCCAAGATAATATACCATCAGTTAACTTAATTACAGGAGCTTGTAATTTTATAACTACATCTTCATATTTAGAACCATCTGAATAGTATTCTAATATATTACTAAATGATGAATATCCATTAGTTGTTTTTGCGTTAACTTTAATTTGATAAGTTCCTTCTTTTAAACTAAGATCATAACAAGTTTGAGTTACAGTATCAGTTAATATATTGTCAATATATATATTATAATTTAATGCATCAGTATAACTATCCCACAATAAAACATCATTCTCTATTTTAATAGTTATACTATTATCAGTAGTATCTGTACAACTTGTAATACCAAAACAAATAAATATTATTATAAATAATTTTAAAATCTTTTTCATATTATACCTCTTGTATCTATTTTACCATATTTAAAAGTTTTAATCACTCTAGTTGCAATAAATAACAATATGACAAGGTATTAAACCTTGTCATATTGTTATTTTAATTTTACATAATTATCTTTAATAATAAATTCACTTGAATTTAAAACAACATATTTAATTAACTTACTAAGCTTATCAAGCGTTGCTTGTGTTAAAACTTTAACTCCAAAGAAATTACCTAAAATATGTGCAAAATCATCATATTTAACACTACCCTGTACTTCTAAAATATCTTTCATAGCTACTTTAATTTCACATGCAGGTATCTCAGTAATATCTCTTTGAGAATTATTAGAAATACGATAATAATCAATATTCTTTTCTTTCTTATCTTTAGGAAAATATATTGCTTGAGACAATTCTAATTTCTTTTCACGATTAATAGCAGTTAAATGTTTATCAAATAAACGTTTAACTCTTGCACCTGCTTTAGAAACATTAACTAATTCTTTAAATCTTTCAAGAAGTAGTGTATAAGCAATCGGACCTTCAAAATCAATAATCTTTGTAAGTTCTTGAACAATACCATTTTGAATATATTCATCCACCATAGCATCATAACTAAAATGAATTCTAAATGGATATTTTTCATATGTCTTTGCACGTTTATATACTTCAACAATATCTTTTTCAAACACAACATCAATTGGATCATCAATCACTTCAATTATTTGATTCTTTTTATTAATAGCTTCAATTATTAAATCTAGAACTTGTTCTTTATTCTTAATATAATCAATTGAATATATATTAATTATATTCCAATCAAGACGTTGAAGTGTTCTTATTTGAACACAGTTTCTATCACGACATGTAGAATCTTGTGCGTTGACACCACCATCACAAATAATACCAAGAACATAATTACCATTCATATCTTTAACACAAAGATTTAATTTTAGTTTAGAATCACCTACTAAAATATCAGAATCAATTCCTCTTTTTAATAGTTCTTCTTGAAGTTCTCTTTCAATACCAACATAGCTAATTACTTGATGAGCATTTTCCATAATTAAACATGACATTCCATGTTCTGCATAAATCAAGAATTCTCTTAAGACTTCTGCACCTTTATTTTTAGTCTTAAAGGTATTGATATCATTACCATGAATAGAAGCATATACTTTCATTTCTACTTTAGATCTAGTTACCGCAACATTTAGTCTTCGTTCACCTTTTTCAAGTGATAAAGGACCAAAATGAAGATGGAACTTCTTATCTTTATTAAAACCAAATCCAACTGAGAATAAAATAACATCACGTTCATCACCTTGAACATTTTCAAGATTTTTAACAAACAACTTATCTTTATTAGCTTCATTAATCTCATTAAACTTAGGATTAGCCTCAAATAAATCATTAATCTTTTCAAGAATAAGTTCTTGTTGTTTCATATTAAATGTAATAATACCAATAGATTGTTTAGAAAGTTCTGGATCTTTAAAACGTCTTACAACTTCTTTTACTATCGCATCAGCTTCTTTTTCATTAATACCTGAATCATATACACCACCAACATACTCATAACTAACTCTTCTAAATGAATTATCTGGAGAAGGGAATGTATATAAAGAATGATCATAGAACATGTTATTAGAAAATGCAATTAATGATTCATGAGTACTACGGTAATGCCATAAAAGTCTGTTTCTTCTCATACCAAGTGCTAAACAGTCATCTAGTAGGCTTTCTAAATCATCAAAGTTACTACCTATTTCCGCAATCTCATTATTTCCAATTACAGTTTGGAAAAAAGTAGTTGGTGGCATTTGTTCAGGATCCCCCGCAACAATTAACGATTTACCACGTGAAATAGCACCTATTGCTTCACAAGTCGGAATTTGACTCGCTTCGTCAAATATAACTAAATCAAATTTTTCACTATCTAGACTTAAATACTGAGCAGCACTCATTGGAGACATTAAGAAACATGGACAAATTTGTCTAATTAATTTACCATATTCAATTAGAATATTTCTAATTGTTGTTTTATGGCCACCATTTTTAATACACTTTTGCAAGCCATAAATAGCAGTAGATTTAGCGTAACCAAAATTATTAACTGGATAATTCTTAGTAATCTTACTTGCAGTTTCAGTAATAATCAGTTCTGTATATTGATCAAGTAATTCATTATATTTTCTTATCGCATTATCAAATAATAAACCATTAAATTCAATAAAATAATAATCTTTAAAATACTCATTAATTAACGCATAATTATGACTTGCTATAAAATGATTTAATAAATCATTTAAAGAACATTTACCTTCTTTATAATATGTAATAAACTCAATTGGGAATAAAACATTTGAAAGTTCAATAAAACTCTTATTATATAAAGAAATACCTTCAAATTTATTAATTTCATTTACCATTTTATAAACAATAGATTTATAAATTTCATAAGCATTATTATCTTCTTTGAAGACAAATTTATTAATATTAAGTTCAAAATCATTTACTAAATTAGTTTCAGAAACTAAATAAGCATTATATACTTCAACTACTTTTTGTAACTTATACTTACGATGGTCATCATTATTAATTTCATTATTCATTACTTTAAATGAAGTAATAATGTTAAATAAATTATCATCAAGATCATTTTGATAAGTTAATTTATCCAAATATTGTTTGAATAAATAAGTATTATTATAATATTCTTTCATTAATGAAAAATTAGAAGATAGTTCTTTATACTTATCGCCAAATAATGCTTTTAAGAAACTATTATTTTCATTAATATATTTTTCATTAAGTTGATATTTTAAGACTTTTTCAAGTGTAGTAGTAAGGTCAAAATTATTAATTTTATAACTTATATTTTTCAAATATGATTTAAGAGTTTTCTTAATATTTGATTGAATAAAGATTTTAGTTAAGAAATTACTATTATTTAATTTAGTTAGTAATTCATTTGCATTAATATTTAAAACATCTTTATGATATAGTTTTTCTAAATCTTTTAATACATCATTACAAATAATTCCTTTTTCAATTAAATTTAATGAATTAGAATTATTATTAATAATATCATTTGAATATAAATTATTAAATGTAACTTTATTTGTTAAAACTAATTCTAACATTTTAATAAGAATAGATACATTATTAAAACTAAAATTAATATTTGCGTTAATATAATCTTTAAACTCATTTAATTTACCACATAAAAGTCCAAGTTTTTCGTTTAAATCAACTACTAAATCATATAAATGTTCTTTCATTGTAAATAAATAATTAGATATATCAAAAGCATAGAATGCAGAATCAGTGTATTCACCATATTGTTGTTTAATAGAATTAAGTTTTATAAAAAGTTCATTAATTTCTTTTAAGTTATTTTCATTTAAATTTAAGAACTTATTAGAATCAATTTTTAAATCAATTAAATAATCTTCTTTAGAATAATAATTTACAATCGCATCATGTAAAGAATATACAAGTGTTTTAGTATGAATTCGTTTAATAAAATCATTTAAATAAGAACGATTTTTAGCAAGTTCATTAATTTGTTCATCAAATTCTGAAGGAGATTTTGTATGATCATGAGCAAGTGCTTTTCCAATTTGATCTAAAACAGCACGTTTATGAGCTTTATGTGAATGAAGTTCTAAACAAAAACATCCAAGATTAATATCATCAATACGCTTTTTAACAACTTCTAAAGCAGCCATTTTTTCCGCAACAAATAATACAGTTTTACCATTATACATTGCGTTAATAATCATATTAACAATTGTTTGTGATTTACCAGTACCAGGAGGCCCATCAAGGACAAAACTTTCTCCTTTTGTTGAAAGAGCAATTGCCTTAATTTGTGAACTATCTGCAGATAGTGGAATTGCAAGATCATCTGGATTAAAATCTTTATCAACATCAAAATTGAATTCTAAGTCGTGTTCAAGTGGAAGTCCTTCAACAAATCCTTTAATAACTTTATTTTCTAAAAGTTGATCTTTTCTATTATGAATATCTTCCCAAAGAATATAGTTTGCAAAAGAGAAAGTTGATAAGAATACTTTATTATCGTCAACTGCAATCATACATTCAGAAGATGTTTTTTCTCTAATTGCGTTAAATACAGAAGAAATATTTAAGTTATTAATTTCTCTATCAACATTATATAAAGATTCAAACGAAATATCACAAGTTTGATGTAGGTATTCTAACACTGTTGTATTGATTGCAATATTATCACTATCAACCATTACTTCATAACCATTAATAGTACGTTTATTCTTACCACGAACAGGAATTAAAAATACTGGTGCAACAAGTGATTTTTTTGAATTCTTTGGTGTAAAGTTAATTAAACCAAAACTTAAATATAAATTATTAGATCCTGTTTCTTCAATTGATGAATTACCTGCTCTAAATAAAGCTTTTAGTGTTGTATCAGTTGTACAAATTGCGTACACTCCTCTTTTAGCTAAATCATCAATATTAGTTGAATCTTCCCCATATTCATAATAAGTATTTGCTGGTAAGACTTTATCGTTTGGATATAAATAAATCTTATCTGTTTTAAGAAGTGTTTCTAACATATTACTTGCACTAGAATATACAAGTTGAGGACTAGAAGGACCAATCTTAAAATTAATTAATTTATTTCTTAAACTTAAATCAAGTAACTTTTTAGACCAGTAATTAAACTTATCAGAATTTTCAATGCCTTCATAAACTTCTTGATTTGTATCACTATTCTTTCTTTTTAAATCATCTTGTTCTTCTACTTCCATATTAATAACAAAATTACCATTTTCATCTCGTTCTAAACTTGGAATTGGACGGAAAATAGTTTTATGACAAGAAAGAACATCTATTGCACAAAAGAAACTACTATAAAGTCTTATATGATCACGTGCTTGTTTAGTAGCTGCATTAAAAGTTTGATTACTTGATGCAGTATACATTGTACATTCAACGAGCTCAATCGCAAGGTTATCATTAGCTGATTGATTAAACACCTTACCAACATCTGTACAAGTCTTTTCTAAGAAACATTCATCATTTAAGAAACATCCTGCAAAAGCATGACCATCAATTAAAATTAGAATAGGATTTAAACCAACATTTTCTAAACAAGCACAATATAAAATAGCTAAATCTAAACAAGTACCTAGTTTTTCATTTAATACACTCTTTGGAAGTCTAACACTTTGGAATAAATTAAAACTTGCAGGTGGATTAGCATAGTTAATACCTATTGATTTTAAAGCATTATATATTGCCATCATTTCTTCACGAACTGAATCAATATCATTAGCTTGATAACCAACAAAAGCACTTTCTTTTTTTCTAATCTCAGATAAAACTTTTGTCGCATGTTTAATTACTTCTTTTACTTCATTAATATTAGGAGTTACGAAACAAGATAACATTTCATAATTATCAATAATATGACTAGATTCATTCATTGGCGTAATAATGATATCAGTAGTTACTTCTTTTAATAAAGTATTCTTATCATAAAGTTTAATAAGTAAATTAATAGGAGTAGTCTCAGATATATTATATAGACCTACAGTATCAACTTTAGTCATAATACCTTCAGTAACTTTAGTAGTTGAATTTTCACTAACTAAACTTAAATAAATATCACTAATACCAATTAAATTATGTGAAAAATTAAACTCTAATCTTAAATCTTTATAAGATTTGTTTTCTTTATTAGTTATAATAATTGATTCAACTAACGAAAAAGGAGTTTGTTTAAGAGTAGTATTACGAATTTTATAATAAGTATCACACTGATAACATAAATAATTATACTCTTTTTTAATATTAAGTGTAATATCAATATCATGTTTAATATCATGCTTTCTTATAACATCAAATTCTTCATTTCTAGTTGGTTCCATTGTTAGTCCCTCCTTAATAAATATAGTAAAATTATTATATCAAATATTTATAAGAAATGCAATACTTGATATGAAAAAATAAAGGGGCAAAAAAGTACTTAAAACATATGTGCTTTAAGTACTTTTTTATTTAAATCATTTTTAATAAAATTATTTATTTAAACTTTGAGAAATTGCAACTGCAACAGCTACTGTAGCACCAACCATAGGGTTGTTACCCATACCGATTAATCCCATCATTTCTACGTGAGCAGGAACTGAAGATGAACCAGCAAATTGAGCATCTGAGTGCATTCTTCCTAGTGTATCAGTGAATCCATAAGAAGCAGGACCTGCAGCCATGTTATCTGGGTGAAGAGTTCTACCAGTTCCACCACCTGAAGCTACTGAGAAGTAAGGTTTACCAGCAAGTACTCTTTCTTTCTTATAAGTACCAGCTACTGGATGTTGGAAACGAGTTGGGTTAGTTGAGTTACCTGTGATAGATACATCTACGTTTTCATGCCACATAATTGCAACACCTTCACGTACATCATCAGCACCATAACAACGAACCTTTCCACGGTCACCATCTGAATATGGAGTAACTTTAGTTTCTTTTAATTCACCAGTTTTATAATCAAATTCAGTTTCAACAAGTGTAAAACCATTGATTCTTGAAATGATTTTAGCAGCATCTTTACCAAGACCGTTAAGGATTACTCTTAATGGTTCTTTTCTAACTTTATTAGCTGTTTTTGCAATACCGATAGCACCTTCAGCAGCAGCGAATGATTCGTGACCTGCAAGGAATGCGAAACATTTAGTTTCTTCAGATAATAACATTGCACCTAGGTTACCATGACCTAAACCAACTTTTCTATCATCTGCAACAGATCCAGGAATACAGAATGATTGTAAACCTACACCAATCCATTTAGCAGCTTCAGCAGCATCTTTAGCTTTATTCTTAAGAGCAAGTGCAGCACCAACTACATAAGCCCATGCAGCATTTTCAAAACAGATAGGTTGAATACCTTTAGTAATACCATAAGCATCAACACCAGCAGCATCACAAATTGCTTTTGCTTCTTCAATGTCTTTGATACCATTTTCATTTAAACATTTATTGATTTGATCAATTCTTCTTTCATAACTTTCAAATAATGCCATTATAGTATCCTCCTATTCTTCACGTGGGTCAATGTATTTAGCAGCATCTGCAAATCTACCATATGTACCCATTGATTTTTTAATTGCTTCATCAGCATTAATACCTTTCTTTAAGAAATCAGTAAATTTACCTAAAGATAAGTATTCATAACCGATAATTTCGTTATTTGCATCAAGCGCAAGTCTTGTAATATATCCTTCTGCAAGTTCAAGATATCTTGGTCCTTTAGCAAGTGTTGAATAAGCTGTACCAACTTGGCTTCTTAAACCTTTACCTAAGTCTTCTAGACCAGCACCAATGTGTAAGCCACCTTCAGAGAATGCTGATTGGCTACGACCATAAACGATTTGTAAGAATAATTCACGCATTGCAGTATTGATAGCATCACATACTAAGTCTGTATTTAATGCTTCTAATACAGTTTTTCCAACTAATGCTTCAGATGCCATAGCAGCTGAGTGAGTCATACCAGAACAACCAATAGTTTCAACTAATGCTTCTTGAATGATTCCACCTTTAACGTTTAATGATAATTTACATGCACCTTGTTGAGGAGCACACCAACCTACACCATGAGTAAAACCGTTGATGTCTTCGATTTTACGAGAATATGTCCATTCACCTTCTTGAGGAATTGGAGCACAACCATGGCTAGCACCCACTTTAACAGGGCACATTGCTTTAACTTGACTTGTGTAATTCATGTTATCCATATTATTTAAATCCTTTCAATTTATTTCCTTTATTATTATACTACATTTTTTAAATTATTTCAAAAAATAAGTATTAAAGCCTATTTATAATTTTTAATCATGCTCTTACCTGACATTTCTACTGGTTTAGTAATACCAAGAAGTTCTAATAATGTAGGAGCAATATCACCTAAATTACCTGTTTCATGAAGTTCAACATTTTCTTTTGTAATTAAGAATGGAACAGGTGCAGTTGTATGAGCTGAGAATGGATTTCCATTTTCATCAAAGATACAATCAGCATTTCCGTGGTCTGCTGTTAAAATAATTGTACCACCAACTTTTTCTACTGCTTCTGCAACCTTACCAACACATTCATCAACTACTTCAACAGCTTTAATAGCAGCATCATAAACTGTAGTATGACCAACCATATCACAGTTAGCATAGTTAAGAATAATCGTATCATATTTTTCAGATTTAATAGCTTCAAGTACTTTTTCAGTTACTTCATAAGCACTCATTTCAGGTTGTAAATCATAAGTAGCAACCTTTGGAGATGCAACTAAAATTCTATCAGCACCAGGTAATTCTTTATCAACACCACCATCAAAGAAGAATGTTACATGAGCATATTTTTCAGTTTCTGCAATTCTAAGTTGTTTTAGACCATTTGCAGCAATAACTTCACCATAAATATTATCTAACTTTTGAACACCAAATGCTACATCGCCTTTAACTTTATCAGAATATAACATCATTTGAACAAAGCATAAATTCTTAAATTCAGTATAATTTTCTAAGTTACCTTTATCAGACTTAGCTTCTGTTGGATTAGTAAGTGCGATACTCATTTGAATAGCACGGTCTGGACGGAAGTTTGCAAAAATAACTGAGTCATTTTCTTTAATAATGGCTTTATCACATACGATATAAGGTACAACAAACTCATCAATTACATCTTCAGCATATGATTCATCAATACCTCCAAGTAAATCTTTAACAGGAGCTTTACCATAAACAAGCGCATCATATGCAAGTTGAATACGGTTGTAGTTCTTATCTCTATCCATTGCATAGTATCTTCCTGAAACAACACCAAGTTCAACACCTGGAATACGAGCAGAATCTAGTTTTGCTAAAAATTCTTTTGCTGATTGAGGTGGTACATCACGTCCATCTAAGAATGAGTGAACATATACATTTTTAACACCAGCTTTTTTAGCTTCATTCATTAAATAAATGATATGATCGATATGAGAGTGTACACCACCATCACTCATAAGACCCATAATATGTAAATCAGAATTATTATTAATAGCATGTTTAATTGCTTTATCAATAGCAGGCATTGAAAGTAATGTATTTTCACGACATGCAATATTAACTCTAGTTAATGATTGGAATACAACACGTCCTGCACCAATATTCATATGACCTACTTCACTATTACCCATTTGACCATCAGGAAGACCTACTGCTTCACCAGATGCTTCAATTAAAGTATTAGGATATTTCTTAAATAATTTATCAAGATTAGGTTTTTTAGCATTTGCAATAGCATTACCTTCTACTACATTTCTAATTCCATAACCATCCATAATGACAAGCATTGCTAATTTTTTTGTACTCATAAGTTTTCTCCTTATCAATTTTTAATATATTTATAACCTTATTTATTATATCAAAAATTATAAAATATTTCAAGTTGAAAGTATTGTAATATTAAAAAGGTATTGATATCAAAATCAATACCCAATTTTATTAATATAAGAATACATTTTTAATTGCTAGATAAGGCCCAAATAATACTATTTTATCTCCTTTCAATATTATAGTATCTTTATCTACTTCTATAATTTCTTCGTTTCTTTTAATGAAAATAATATTTATTCCAAATCGTTCTTTTATTCCACTATTATATAAAGTCTTTTCTGAAAGAACTAACGGAACTTCATTAATTTTTACTTCAACCATAGCTTGAGAAGAATAATTATCTATTAAATCTATTTCGTTAAAACGCTCGTTTTTCTCTTCAATATATTCTTCTTTATGAAGAACATTAGAAAATAATTCTTTAATTTTATTATATTGACCATAAACTAAAATAACATCATTTTCTTGAACTAATGTATTTCTCGTAATTTCAATTTGACGTTTATTTCTTTTAATAGATAAAATATTAATATCATGAGTAACTTTAATTTTACTTTCATGAATAGTTTTATTTTTTAAGAAATTAGGCATTTTGTGGATATATATTTCTACAATAGAATAACTACCAAAATTTTCTACAATTGTAATTACATTATCTTTACTAGCAACATTAATAAAATATTTAACAAAACCTTGAATTAATTTTGAGATTAAATTTTTAATTGGTTTTAATTGCGTGAAAATAATTAATGACAAGAAAACTCCTACAATTACTAAACAAATAATATATGTTTGGTTTTCATGCTCTAGACTAAATGAACTAATCATACTAACTATTAAAGAAACGATAATTACTGAAAAGAAATTACCAGTTATCATACAAGCCAAAGAAATTCTTCTTCTAAACTTATTATTAGTTATTGTTTCACTTTCAGAAGTGGTATAACCACAATTAGTAAACAAAGATATTCCTTGATAGTTAGCAATATTTTCAGGAAGACCTGTTATTTGAAGTAATACTGAATAAATTTTTATTGCGATAATGTATATGATGATTACTATAATAATTAATATTATTGATAATTCTAGTGTCATTTTATAATTCTCCTTCTTTACAAACATCAACCCATTTAATATATTTTGATGCTTTTTCTAACTCATTAATTAATAGTTTAACTGCAGTATTGCTTGTACCACATGCTGGATAAACATATTCATATTTTTTTAATGATAAGTCTAAATATACTCTTACATTATTATTAATACCAAATGGACATACACCACCAGATTTATGCCCGATATATTCTTCTACTTGATTAAATGAAATCATTTTAGCTTTAACTTTGAATTCTTCTTTATATTTATGATTATCAATTTTTTTATCTCCTGCTACAACTACTAAGATAGGATTATCATTTACAATGAATGATAATGATTTTGCAATTTCTCCTTCAGTTACACCAAGGGCTAATGCTGCGAGTGCTACAGTTGCAGTTGATTCATTAAATTCTATTATTCTAGATTCTAAATTAAATTTTTCTAAATGTTGTTTTGCTTTAATAAACGACATAGTCCACCTCTTAATTATTATTAGTATATCAAATTATTTTTAAAAACAGATAAAAACTAAAACAAAAAAATAGGTTTTTGTATTTTTTTACAGAAACCTATTTTATTAGTTTTTTGAATTTTTCCTACATAGCAACTTCTTTTTTACTTTTTTTATTATATAAATAGACTACTAAATAATAAACTCCATAAATAACTAAGCAAGATAAATATATGGCTAACATTACTGTGTATGGATTTAAATTCTCTGGAACAAAATCAAACACTGGATCTTTTATAAACAACCAGTTATAATCATGATTACTTGAAGAATAAATTGCATTACCAAAAGCAGCCCATAAAGTTATACCTACGACAAAAATTGCTTCTTTGTAACACTTCTTAATATCTAGTTTATAATCTTCTAAACATAGACTCAAAATACCATATGCAAATACTAATCCATGATACATAAATAATTGAACAATTTCATAAGAAAATGCAGAACAATCTGTATCTAGAGCACTACCAGGATATACTAACCACATCAGTGGAGCTACAATCGATAAAACTGCAATTGGTGTTTTAATAACATTTTTATACTTAGAATATCTTGAAAACATTATAAGCGGACAAAGAACTGTACAAATATGAAATGGAAACTTATCAAGAATTAACTCACCATTCTCATCCATAGTCCCACCATTAAAAAATGGTTGAAAGAAAAAATCTAATAAATAACATAACAATACTAATATTGCAAATATATTAACAATCTTTTCTTTCTTTTCTATATCTTTCTTAAAATATAAAAAAACAAATAGTGATATTATTAATACTATAACTGCTAAATATGCAAAATGAAGCGGTGAAAAAAGTGATATTTTTGTAAACTCATTTGCAGGTTTTTCACTAAATATTTTTAGAAAAAATTCTCTCATAGAACTTTCCTCCTTAATAATTACACCATTAATATACAAAAATTTACTTAGTTTTACAATACCAATTTAATTAGAAAACATTTTTTCCCCTTTTAAATGCACAAATGAGCCTTTTTTAAAAAGGCTCATTTTCTACTTTTTATTCTTTTCTTTTGATCTTTTATCATTAATAATTGCAATTTCTTTTTCTGTAATTAATGTACAATTATTTTCTTTAGCCCAATCTACACATCCTTTTAAGACAAGTTTTAAGAAAGGACGAGGAACTTTTACAAGCATTTTTAAAGCTTCATCTGTAAACTTAACAACATCATCAGCTCGATCTGCAGCATATCTAATTGATGTAAGATCCACTTCTTTGTCAGGAATTCCTTCAGCATGCGCAGTTTTAAAACCAGAACACCAAAAATTTTTTGAATCACGATAACCCCAGTTAGTAGGAATAGGAGCAAAATTTCCTCTAGTTACACCGTTAATTATTGAGTTATGATATTTTTCTTTCATTAAAATATGATCAATTTTTAAAATAAAATGTGCACCATATTTAGATGTAATACCATTAAAATCATGATATGGACCATTGTATTCTTCCTCAATTTGATCATTTTCTGCATTATCTAATTCTTTAACCCATGTACATTCAAACACTTGTAAAGCCTCATCAATAACTTTAGGAAATGCATCATTAGGATGATCAATACAAGACATACCATCAACCATTGTAAATTTGAAATCTTTCATTTTTTCAGTAGGTGTATCACCAGGAAAACCAAGACGCACACATTCCTTAAAAATCTTTTTACTATATGGCATGAAATTAATTGTACATTTGCCAGTTCTTAAAATTCCTTTACAAGTGTTTGATGAATTACGACATTCAAGCACCATTGCGTAATAATCTTTACCTGCTATATAATAAGGAAAGACAAGCGAATATGCACCAAATGATGTATTACCATTTTCATCAAGAGTTCCAATTAAAGTAAGTGGCATTGGAAAAAAAGCAGATGTTTGATAAAAATTATCTACAATTCTTAAATCTTTAAAATTATTTTTCATAATAAATCCTCACAAAATTTGTATTACTTATATTATACTATTTTATTTTTATTTTTCAAAACAATTATTAATTATTTTATAATAAACTATATTATACATTAATATCTTTTCTTGCAGGACCATTAATAACTTTCCCTTCCTTATTATATATAGAACCATGACATGAACATTCATAAGTTTCCTCTTCCTTATTATATATAAGAGCACATCCTAAGTGAGTACATCTAGGACGCCTAAACGTTAATAAATTTATTATTGATGTCCAAATGTTTTTAAATAAGTTTTTATTTATAGAACATCTATTAAGTCGTGTTAATTTAAAATACTTTTTATCTTTAATTATCTTTAAAACTATTTCAGAACTAGCCATTGCCCATGTAAATCCCCATAAATTAAATCCTGTTACAATAATATGATTTTTATGGAAGATATCACTACAACCTATATAAGGTATTCCATCTAAACTTATTGTATCTTGTCCATGCCAACTATATAATATATCTTCTTTTTTAATATTAAATTTTCTGCAGACTAATTCCTCAAATTTAGAAATACACCTACACCCAACATCTGTATCATTCCCTCCTATTATTAAATAATCTTTATACATTCTATAGTATAATCCACCATCTTTATCTAAGCTACAATATGTTCCTTTTACAAACTCATTTTTAATCACACATACATATGACTTTTTTTGTGTTAGTTTCATAAATAAAAAGTTTAGTTTATTATTAATAGGATAATGTGTTGCGGTAACTAAGTATTTAAATTTAATTATTTTGCCATTTTTTAAAACTGCATAATGTTTCTTTATTTTTACTACTTCAGTATATTCATAAATATTTAAGTTTTTTGATAGTTCATTTATTAACTTAATTGGATTTATAACAGCTTGTTTTTTAAAAGATATTCCAACTTTATCTTTATCAAAAGGTATATTATTATTAATATAAATATCATTATAAATTTCTTTTAACACTTCATATTCTTTTTTTATTAAATTATGATCTTTAGAATATAAACAAGAATCTACTTCTTCATAATCAAAATTATATATTTTTGATAGTTGTTGATATCTATGAAGTGCTTTACTATTTATATATAAGTATGCTTGTCTTTGTTTTTCAGTTAATGTTTGATAAAGTGTTTCGTGCTGTGTTGTAAGAAATGCTGTTGTTTTAGAAGTAGTACCACTTCCAATAGTATCTTTTTCCACTAAACAATAGTTAATATTATAGTCTTTTAAAAGATGTGCTGTAAGAACACCTACAATTCCTCCACCTATTATTAAAACATCAGTTTCAATATCATTTTCTAATTTATTAAATTTTTGTCCTTTCAAATATTCATCCCAAATTGATTTATTCATTTTATCACCATTATTATTATTACCATTTAATAATAACTTATAAAATAGAAAAGGTATATATTTATTAAGCTTTTGAGGTTCTATAAAAAATTCTAGGGTTTTGAAAAAAACTTTAGAAAATTCTAGGGTGAAACTATTTCACTCTTTTTCTTTTCTTCTTTTTATATAAATGTCTTTTATTATTTATACTACTAAATGGAATTGGGGTATTAGTACT
>JAFQFT010000040.1 GCA_017398545.1 Bacilli bacterium
ACTGTTAATTAACAGTCTTCTTTAGAATCATTAGATTTTTCTTTTCTTTCTTTTAATACTTTTTTATATGCTGGTATTACTTTTACTAAAAACATTATAATACCTATTAAAGTAAATAACCCAATTAAAAACCATAAATATATAATCTGTGGATCTCCATCTTTTTCAGAATCACGATAAACTAAATAACCAAGTAATAGTCCAATTCCTGCCATTCCAAATATTTTCCATATTGATGTAGTTAAAATTTCTTTAAAATTTTGTTCTTTTAATGTTTTATTATTCATATTATTTTTCAATATCCATTACTTTATTAACTCGACGTTCATGACGTCCTCCAGCAAATTCAGTATTTAAGAATTCATCAACAATTTGAAATGCTAAAGAGGAGTTTGTATCTTTAGCAGCAAGACAAAGAACATTTGCGTCATTGTGTTCTCTTGTAAGGTGTGCATTTTCAACACTTCCAACAAGTGCACCACGAATTCCTTTTACTTTATTAGCTACCATTGACATTCCAATACCTGTATAGCATACTAAAATACCAAAATCTACTTTTTTATCTTTAACAGCACAAGCTGCAGGATATCCAAAATCAGGATAATCACATGAATCAAGTGAATTAGTTCCAAAGTCTACTACTTCAATACCTTTATTTGTTAAATAGTTTTTAATTTCTTCTTTTAAATTAAGTCCAGCATGATCGCTTGCAATTGATATAATCATATTATCACCTCTAACACATATCCATTATATCACATTTTAACAATTAAAACTAATATTTAAGCTTTTTAAGATAATAAATCATAAAAATAGCTCCTATATTCTATTTCATTACTTTCTTCAAATTCATATCCAAAGTATTCAGGATAAAGAAGCGTCCAAAAGTTATTACCTTTAGCTTCACCTATTTCAATTAATAAAGTTTGATAATTACCAGAAGAAATAAATTTACCCTTATATGATTTTGCAGGATAATAACTTATACATTCTTTAATAACTATTTTATTATATAAATCTTTATTTAAATTATTTTTTAATAAGTTATTTAAATTATTAGTATTAATTGTTTCATATGTTAATTCATTTTCATCAAATAATTTATTTATTGTATTTTTTATTATTGTTTTATCACATATATCTATTTCTGTATTAGAATTTGCAATGATACGTAGTCTAATATATTCTTCTTTTTTATTACAACTAGAAGTTATAATACTTAAAATTAAAATTAATATAATTAAATATACTTTTTTCATAAAAAAATCACCAATCCTATTTTTACCATAGAATTAGTGATTTATACATTTATAATTTAATATCTCCTTGTCTTAATATTATAGGAGTCCCATTTGATACATTTACTATCGTAGATGATACTTCAGATACTGTTTCTTTGTCTTCAATTATATAGTCTATTTTATCACCAAAATACTTAATTATATCATCTAAATTATTTAGTGGAGGATTATTACTAATATTAACACTTGTTGTTGCAAGAGGACCGAATTTATTTAAAACTTCTAATGCAACTTTTGAATTAGGCATTCTAAAGCCAATTGTAGATAGTCCTTTTGTAAAACTATCACAAATTCCTTCTTTTTTATTAAAGATAATAGTAAGTGCTCCAGGCCAATGTTTATCCATATATTCTTTTGCAACACTAGGACAATCTTTAATAAAAGGAATAATTGAATCACTACTTGGTACAAGTATTGCAAGTGGTTTAGATAAATCACGATTTTTAAGTTCATAAATCTTCTCAAGTGCAGCATCATCACCTAAAATACATCCTACACCATATACAGTGTCAGTAGGAAAACATATGATTTTCCCTATTAAATCTTTTTTTGTTAATTTATTTAAATCTTTTAAAAACATATTTAACTCCTATTTATTAATAATAACTGTAATACGGTCATTACCACTTAAATCTTTAATTATTTCACATTCAGAATTAGGATAATATTTATCAACTAATTCTAACATTAATTTTCTTTGTTTATATCCATGTTCAAAAATAATTATATTAGGTGTATTAAGTATTTTACTTGCATCTTTTAATATTTTATCATAACAAGCCATTCCTAAATCATCTGCAAATAACGCTAGATGTGGTTCATTTTTGATAACAAGAGGATCAACCTCATCATGTTTATCAATATAAGGTGGGTTAGATACTAAAATATCAAACTTCAAATTATTCTCTATCAAAGGTTGTAGTAAATCACCCTCATAAAATCTTATATTAGCATTATTAAGGATAGCATTTTCTTTAGCAACAATAAGTGCATCACTAGATATATCTGTTGCAATTAGTGTCATATTAGGTTCTTCTTTAGATAGTGCAATACTTATCGCACCACTACCAGTACCAATATCACAAACATTCACCTTTTTACCTTTAAATATCTCATCATAATATTCTAAAACATATCCAACTAATTCTTCTGTTTCACATCTTGGAATTAATACATCTTTTGATACTTTAATTTTATATCCATAAAAATAAGTATATCCTAAAATATGTTGAACAGGTATAAAATCATTAACATATTTACAAATAGCACTTTCTAAAACATTTAATTTATCTAATTCTATTTCATCATCATAGTGTGCAAGAAAAGATGCACCATCAAAATTAGATAATTCTAATATTAATAATTTAATAGCTTCTATTTCTAAGTTCTTTTCTTTACAAATACTATTATATTTATTTAAAAGTCCTCTATATGTCATGTTTCACCTCTAAAATCAAATAATTTGTCGTAATATTTTTTCAACAATCAATTTAAACAGTTATTTTTTATTACTTTAATACTTTCCACCAACCATCCTTATTTGGGCCAATTCTTTCAATATAACCATTAAGTTTTAAATATTTGATATTATTATCAATTGCTGTTTCACTTATTCCTATAAGAACTGCTAATTCTTTTTTTGTAATATTTGGATTGTGTCTCATTTCTGATAAAATTATTTTTCTAGTATCATTTAGTCCATTTTTCCTCGATACAAAAATTTTATTACCAACTTTATCACCAACCATATTACCAACTCTTCTATTGCTGTTGAAAGGTATAGTTACTACAATTGAGTTTTCTCTAAACTCAAAAGCATCTTTAGAATAATTTTCTATTATTTTAGGAACTCCTCTACCAGATTTATCACTTATTCTTAACTGTGCAAATATTTCAGATAATTTTTCGTTTACTGGTACAGATTCCCCCAAGTAAAAACCTTCAATTGTTTGAGCTGGAGCAATAGTTCCTCTTGATAGGATTTCTATTCTATTTGAATATACAGTAATCATTGGTTCATTACCATCAACCCATTTATTATGTAATACAGCATTAACAATTGCTTCATTAAAGGATTTTAAATCAAACAAAGGAGTTTCTTTTCTTTCTTCTTTTCTATTAGTTTCATCTGACTGAATAATATTTAAGATATCTCCGTAATCAATTAAATTTTTTAAAGAATATAGAATACAATCAAATCCAAACTCCTTAATAGCATATAAATTTGACCCTTTTGTTTCACCCTCAAAAATTGATAATCGTAAAGGTAGATGAGAATTATCTGAAAGTAATTGTGCTAATATATTATATTTTCCATCTTCAGTTAATAATTGAAGATTCTTTTTGAATGTTTCTTTTCTTAACTCAATACCTTTTGATCCATAATACATAAATAGTTTTTCAAAAGTTAAGTCTTGAAATTGAGATACTGTATTCGTAATTGTAGGATATCCAGTTTCCAGAATTTTAAAAAGTGCTTTTTCAAATTTTGGATTATCTTTCATACTGGCTTTTGAAGAACCAATTCTAATAAATCTTTCTCCATTAAATGAAGTTGGAACATCATTTGCGGCTTCTATTACTAAAACTACAATTTTTTTATCATCAATATATTCTTCATAAAAATCAAATTTTATTTTTGGCGATAGATTTCTATTCAAATAGTTTTGATATGGTTCATTTTTATAATCTTGATATTGGTCAAAATTCGTTCCTATTATTTCATGTGTAATATCATCAATTCCCCAAATAAAATATCCATACTTTTTACCAACCAAAGCTGCTGAATTAGATAATGCAGATACATATTCACCTAATGCAACTGGTTGAAACCAATTCACTTTATATTCAAACCATTCTCTCTCTTTAGAATATTGAAACAAATCTTGTAATAATTTATAAATATTCATTTAACCATCTCCTTTATTACCAACTTTTATTACCAACTTTATTATATCACAAGGTTGGTAATAAATCAATATATTGAATATTTATTTTTTTAAATCTTTATCACAATTATTATTTGTATTTTTATAACTTTAATAATATATTAAATTAATAAATAAAAAGGGAATAGCCTTCAATTGTACTATTCTCCTAATATTTTATAAATTATAACTTTTAGTAGTGTAGAGGTTAAGACTTAATACTATATTAGTTCTATCTCTCCACTCTCTATATCTATATCCATTGGGACACACAACATATGCTAAATATCTATATTTATACACAAAACTAAAAATTTTTATATTATTTTCATTAAAATTTAAGATATCAACTCATAGTCAACAACTGACATAAATAAACAAAAACACCCTTTCAAGGTGTCTTGATACTTTATTATTCTTATAGATAATATTAACATTCACCCTTGTAGTTAAACAACTTAACAACCCTATCACACACATGTTAATTGTATCACATTTTTCTTTTAATTGCAAAAATGTTTTACAAATTTTGCCTTTTTTTCTTCATTTTTCGAAACTTTTTAAGTTTTATTAGTATTTTATAAAATATTAATATTTAACAAAATTTGCTTTTTATTAATAAAAATGCTGGATTTCTCCAGCAAATTTCTTTATGTTATTTTAAAAACTAATTTTAGTGTTATTTATCTTAAATATTCCATCATTAAAATTAACACTAATAACTATATCATTAATAACTTTAACTAAGAAAACTAAGTTGTTTTCACCATTTTCTATAGATATGGTTACATCATTTAAAGTTTGATAATCAAGGATATTAATATCGGTTACTTTATTAAGAATTAATTCTATAGCTAAATCATTTTGATGAATTTTAATGATTCCTTGTAATTGATCATTATTGTTATTAAATGTTGATTCTCTTAAATAAACATGTTCAATATCAAACCTACCCGCTTCAATTGGTTGTTTTATAATATCATATAACACTTTAAATTCTGGATTATTCTTCCATTCATTAATTAATTTTATACTATCCATTGTATTCTCCTTAAATAATTACTATAATAATTGAGTTTTTTATATTTAATATTATTGTTTATTTTTATCAATAAACTCTAATGCATCATCAAAATATTTATTCCAAAATGATTCGTGATGAATACCTTCTAAATCATGAACATATTTTACCTTATCAAATCCTTTTTGTAACATTAATTCATAAGTATATTTAGTAAGTTCTATGAATTGATGTTCATATTCTAAATTACCTACTAATAAATAGAATGTATTATTATTAGGTATTAGTTTTTCAAGTTCTACTTTTACATGTTCTTCTTGATATAAGCAAAATGCTGGAGAAAAACAAATACTGTTTTTAAATACATCAGGATACTTCATTCCTAAATAATAAGCAAAAAGTCCTCCCATTGAAGATCCACCAATTGTATTTACTTTATTTGTTCGATAAAGTTGATCAATTGCTGGTATTAGTTTTGATACTATAAAATCTCCTAAAATATCACCATATACAGGAAATGATTGTGGTAAACCATCAATAGATGTTATATTTTCACCATATGGAGCCATTTCTTGACATCTTACATCCCCATCAATAGCCGAATCAATTCCCACTACAATATAGGTTTGTTTATGATTCTTAGCTCTTTCTTCCATTATTTCGTCTACTTCCCATTCTCCAGCAAATGATGTATATTTATCAAATAAGTTTTTGCCATCCATCATGTATAAAACCGGATATGTTAAATTAGGGTTTTCATAATAATCACTTGGAATAAAGATTCTCACGAGTCTATTTTTTTCAACCACTAAACCTTCAATTTCAACTTCGGCAGTATATAGTATACCAGTTAAAGTATTAGGAGTATTATCATATTTTTGAATATTTTTTAAAATGTTTTGATTCATAAATCACCTCATATAATAAATTATTTTATAACTTAACTCAGTCAAATATTTCTAATAACTTTAAATCATCAATAGCATAATGATCTTTTATAAACCATTAATCATTTTATTTAATACATCGAAATATATAATATATACGATGGAATAACGATACCTATCGCAAAATTTACAGTACTTGGTTTTCTAATGTCGTTTCCTTTCCACACTCCATGTTTTAGGCCGTATGAGTGGACCAAATACATTATATCATAAATTTGTAGAAATTACCACTATAATAAAAATGCAAGCCGTTATTTGACTTGTTATTTGAATTAAAGTTGGTATAACGTAGACTTTTCATCGTGCTGTCCTAACTTCAAATTCACCAAATGTCTATTTTTATTTTTGACTAAATTTTCGAGACATTTAGTGAAACTCACCTATCTTTTTAAGGTTTTAACACCATTTTAACGTGTTTTTAATGCTTTTTGACCATTTTTTAACGTTTTTGGCTAACTATAAATCGAGACAAAAGTGTAAACTCACGTGCGACACCACGATAAAAAGTCTCTATATCAAGGTAAGAACGATAAAAAGTCTCTAAATAACGCTATAATAGCCTTAAAATTCAATATTTTCATTAATTTTACAGACTTTTAAGTAATCTCGCCTTTACCTTATTTACATACAGACAAAATTAATTAATATGGTGAGATAGATAAAAAGTCTCGTTAATCATTGCTTAAGCATAATTTTTTGTTAACCTATATTATTAAAAACAACGCCTCTCTAACATGAACGTTACAAGTAATGGCGTTGTTAGAAAATCAACTTATTATTGTTCTTAGAATCAAGAGAGCAATTAGACTTTTTTTATTTATTTAACTTAAAATACTTTAAAACCTTGTTGGTATTTTCCTCTACAGTATTATCGTCATATCTAACTATTACTTTAATGTCATTATTTTTTATGACTTCAGGAATACTATCTTCAACTATTTCTTCGTTTGGTCTTCCAACAATATCATACATCTTTTCTATTTTTAATTTCTTTTCTTCTTCAGATAAAGAATTATCATTTATAATACTATATAACATATGACGTTGATCTGGTCTATCAAAGAAGTCACCAGTTTTTCCTATGTGTTTTATATAAACCACATTTTCTTTAACTATTGCATCAATTATTAATTCTAAATTAATATCTCCTTCACAGATTACAACATCATATTGTGAAGATAAATAAATTAAATCAATTATTATCATAGGAGTAAATTCTTTTACTATATTACATTCCCAGTTATGTGCATCATCTTTATCTAGTGCAAAATAATCAGGAACATCTCTACACATTGCAGGTTGATACATAGGATCAGCCAATTTAAAGAATGGGCCCCTATTATCTGTATGATATACATAACAATTATTTAAATGTTTACTCATTTCATTTGCAATAGTTGTTTTACCACTACCTGTTACAAAATATACATTTTTTAATTTTTCTCTTAAAATATTATCAGCTATTAACATATACTACTCCTATTATAAGATTTTTTTTGAATCAACTAACTAATTTATGAAAATCAATTACTTGATCATTGCTTAAATTATTTTAATATTCACTAAAACATATTTCTTCAAAAATTTTTTTATATTATTAAAAATTATTACATTAATAATATTCCTCATAATCATGCTCTTCGTATGAAAGATCAAGTAATTTCTCAATTTTATTAAAATCATCAAAGCTTATCTGATAACCATTAGGAGATATTAATACATTCCCATCTTCAAAATTTATTGATAAACGCATAACTAGATCATAAATCATTTCAACATTTATCATAAAATACTCAACACTTTCTTTAAAATAATAAACCCTCACTATCCCAGTTAAATTTATCATGGCTTTTGATTTAACTATAACATCACTACTAATAGACCCTTCTTCATATATTAAATTAGATATCTTAATATCATCTATATCAAAGTCATGTATTTCATCAATGTTACCACCATTTATAACCTGACAATTCAAATGCTCTTCTAAATCTCTCTGAATCTTGTTACAATCATATAGTACATTTTCATAATGCTCTAAAAACTTGCCTTCGTTTATATCCCTTTTAATATCTTTTCTAATATTGCAAACTTCTTGAAGAGATTTTACACTCATATGCTCAGCTAAATATTTTTCACAAAAATCTATCAAGTGAAACATATATAATTCTGAAGAATTATTTTCTTTAAATTCTTTTAAAAGGCAAGGATCGATTTTATTCGAAGAGCGTTTTTCCCACCAATCATCCTTTTTTTCATTTTCTATAAAATAAATTTCATCATAATTAGATCCTAATTTTAAAATATCATACCAAATGAACATATCACCATAAGTATTCTCTTTCTTGTCACTATCTGTTACCCCAGGTTTCAAATGTAATTTAATTCTATTTTCAAACCATTGAACTAAATCTAGTTTATTTGCTATTGTTAATTCTAAGCTAGAATCATAGTATTCATCAACAAAGTCCTTAACCACATCATGTTCATTTGTATAATCAAACGATAAATTTTGTTTTAAATTTTTAATTTCTTCATCTATTTGACTTTTAAAACTTTCAAAGTTCTGTGAGAATTCATCAATTAAATCATCTATCTTTGTGTCATATTTTTTTGATAAATGATTTAATTTTAAACTTGAAATTAGTGGTGATATCTTTTGCTTTTGAAAATTAAAATTTTTCTCAAATAAATTAATAGGATTCCTAGAACTTGTCTTAGTACGATTTGCTTTGTATTTATCATAATACTCTGAATAAACTTGTGGTAGAATTACGATTTGAAAATCACATGTTTTTATTGCATTTATTATTTCTTCTGTTGTATCTTTTTTTAATGCATACAAATCTAATAAAGCATTTGTATCAAATATTAAACATTTACTCATTATTTACCCCCACTAAATTAAATATTATTTTAGGTATTACTTCATATCTTGTTTTATGATATGTTTCCATATCTGCATTTGTTCTACCACTAATTAATGATTTATTTAAAATAGTATTATCTGATACAGCAAGTAATGCAACGCACTCTTTTTCTATAACTTGACATGCACTAAATAAAGCAGATGTTTCCATTTCAATTGCTTTACATCCTAAATTTAATATTTCATCAATATGGGCGAATTGACAAGCAATAGTATCTACACTATAAACTGTAATATCTTTATAGTTTATTTTTTTATTATTTAAATAATTTGTTGTAGCATCATATAATTCTTTTGTTGGATGATATTCTTTATGTAATGATTCTTTATTAATTGTTTCATACAAATAACTAGAAAATGCTTCTCCAGAAACACTTGTTGAAGGAATTATTAAATCACCTATATTAACATCATTTGAAATAGATCCAACCGAACCAACAAATATAATTCTTTTACATTTAGTAAATGAAAGTAATAATACTGTTTCACCTACATTGGTTGCTCCAACATAACTTCTAATATGAAGAAACGATTTACCATTATAAGTGATTCTATGAACATCAGGGAACTCATCACTTAATAATTCAATCTTACAATCGTAATTATTATATAGTTTATTAGGGTACCACCAAGGAGCAAGTACAACTGTTTCAGTTATTTCTTCTTCGGTTATTCCTAATCTATTAACTAATTTAGAACTATCTCCATATTTGTCAATTGACTGTTTTAATTGTTCTTTTGTAATCATTACACGTCTCCATTCAATCTAATGTACTTTATTATATATTTGTTCCTTGTTACTTCATACACATTTATTAAATACTTTAATAACTTTTATCCATTTCTAAATGAATTTTTAAATATTCTTTAAGATTATTCCTAATCACGATCAATTCTGATAAAGTAGAGAAATATAATTCTTGTTCACTTTTATCTTCTAACCAGTAACTTAATTTATATTCACTTCTATGGTCCCAAGATTTTGTTTTTCTGCACTCAAATAACAAATTATTTATTTCTAATAATAAAGTATTTCTTATTTCACGAAAGTTTTGTGGACTTTCATTTAATTTTTTATCAAATTTTTCTTTATATTTTGTTCTCCAAATTTCATGATATTTTGTTTGCTCTTTTAACCATGTTTGCCCTTCTCCCGATTCAAAATCATCGAAATCTATATCTAAATTCGCTAAATTAACACCTTCATCTGCAATTTCACTATCATCAATCTTAAGATCATACTCATTATTAAACTTCTTTAAAAAGGATTTTAATGAAAAATATCCATAACAGTTTTCTCTTCGATCCCATGATAACTTAAATTTTCCATTTACTTCGCTATTATCTACAAAAAAATCTTTTTTATTGTTCGTAATAAAAATAAACTCATCATCATCATTAAGATGTCCTTGTATAAAGATTTTCAATTGCATTTTAATTAATTCATCATTAGTATTTCTTGTATTTATTTCTCCACTAATTCTTTTCTTCTCATTTTGTAAAACTAAACCAGGATCTAAATTTAATTTAATAATTTTCTCATTTCTAAAGAATTCTTGAATTATTTCATAAGTTTTAATCCAATATTTTATTTTGTTATCCTGTTCTTCATCAATAAATATACACAATTTTTCATAAATATCTCTTGCTTCAGACCAAATTTCTTTAATAAATTCATTAATTTTATTTTTAAGTTTTGAATAATTATCTTTATAATCATCTTGAAAACTTCTATTAGCTTTTTCTAATTCTAAAATAATTACTTCAGGTAAAATTAAAGTTACATATTGTTGTTCTAATAAGATTGATAAAACTGAAATAATGTGAGGAGAAATGTAATTTTCTTCAGAATCCTCTTTACCATTAATATCAGTTAGTTGCTGCATATAAATATTAGTATCTAAACATAAATAAATCATTTTCTTCTCCTTACAATCCAAATAATCTTTTATATTTTATATATAAATACTTGTATAAAGTTCTTTAAATCAACTGTTCAAAATATAATTACGAGGTTTGTATAATTAAAAATATAATAAACCTTTCTATTTACACCTGTTTATCATCTTTAAAATAAATGGATGTTCTAAATCTAGTTCATACATATAACTATTCTTTTTTTCTACCATACTTTTTGAGTATTTAGCAAAATTATGTTGTGATAACTCATTTATCTTGCTTATGTAATATACAACCTTACTAACTTTTTCTTTATTAACAATATATTCTTTTGTTATTGCTTTCAAAATCATCATCATAGTAACACTATTATTTCTATAGTCTTTTAGTATGTGGACATCTTCTATGTATAATATACTATCAGATATACTTAAAGTAAGATATGCAAACACTTTTTCACCATCATACATTAAATATGTTATTGGCATTGCCTTTTTCTTATGTTCAATATACATTTTGATATTTTCAGATGAACCCATATCTTCGCCATAAATCCATGATGTAGTTTCTACAGTTATTAATGCCATTATTTTTAATATATCATCTATTTCTTTTACAGAATAATCTAATTTAATAAAGTTCATATTCCACACTCCTATATAAGAATATTATACTACAATTTACATTATTTTTCTACAATTCCATATTCATAATTAAAGTTGGTATAACGTAGACCTTTCATCTTGCTGTACTAGGTTCACATTAACTAAATGTCTCGATATATTTTTTAATAAAAATTACAGACATTTAGTTAATCTTACCTATTTTTCTTATGTTTTAAGTGAGTTTTTATATGTTTTTGAACATTTTTATCAATTTTTGTTCACTTTTTCATCGAGACAAAAGTGGAATACAGGGTGTAAGAAACCGACAAAAAGTCTTTATTTAATTCTCTATGAGAAATAAAAGTAATTTTTTTAAACATAACATTTTAAGTTTGTTTATTCTTTAATATTTATGTTTGTAACGTTAATTCTTTTTTTCTACAAATATTTTTAGTTTTAACTTATTCATAGAATATATTCTAGATATGTTTGCGACATAATATGTACAAATAAGTCACCAATTGGTGACTTATTTTATTAGTTTTCTTCGCTTGCAGAAAGTGCACGTTTTTGTTCGAATGCAATTAAAGCTTCAATTACACTATCTAGTTTACCTTCCATAACTCTATCTAATTGTTGAATTGTAAATCCGATTCTGTGGTCTGTAAGTCTATTTTGTGGATAGTTGTAAGTTCTAATTTTTTCACTTCTATCACCATGTCCAATCTTAGATTGTCTTTCAGCACCTTCTGCTGCTTCTTTTTCTTGAAGCATATGATCATAAAGTCTTGCACGAAGAACTTTTAAAGCACTTGCTTTATTTTCATGTTGACTCTTACCATCTTGACAACTTACTACAATACCTGTTGGAATATGTGTTACACGAATTGCAGATTTAGTAGTATTAACACATTGTCCGCCAGGACCAGATGCACAGAATGTATCAATTCTTACATCATTCATATCAAGTTCTACTTCTAATTCTTCTGCCTCTGGCATTACAAGTACTGTTGCAGTTGATGTATGGATACGACCAGCAGATTCTGTTGATGGAACTCTTTGTACACGGTGTGATCCCGATTCATATTTTAAATATGAATAAACTGAATCACCTTTAATCATAAATCCAATATAGCTAAAGCCACCAGCTTCACATTGTTCTGAATCCATTAGTTCAATTTTCCAACCACGTGATTCTGCATATTTAGAATACATTCTAAATAAGTCTCCCGCAAAGATATTACCTTCATCACCGCCAGCAGCTCCTCTGATTTCAACAATAACGTTCTTTTCATCATTAGGATCTTTAGGGATTAAAAGAATTTTAATTTCTTCAATAATTTTTTCAATTCTCTCCTCAGATGAAACAAGTTCAATTTCAGCCATTTCTCTTAAGTCTGGATCTGAATCTTTGCTCATTTCTTTTAAGTCTTCAATGTCTCTTTCTAATTGTATAAGTTCTTTATATTTATTAACTACTGCTTCTAAGCCTCTTTGTTCTTTAGAAAGTTCAGTAAGTTTTTTAATATCTGACACTATACTTGGATCAGAAAGCATTTCTGTTATTTGATTGTATCTTGCACAAATAACTTCTAAACGGTCTTTCATGTTATTCTCCTTAATTGTTATTATTATTACCGTTTAAACGGCGCATTCCTTGAGCCTTTTTTCGTTTTCCTATTGGTTTACGGAACTCTTTTTGTTCTGTAAATCTACATAAATGTCCATAGAAATGATAGTCGAAATCTTGTAATGGCCCTTGACGGTTTTTAGCTATTGAAATAATTACTTCAAGCATTTCTTTCTTAGATTTGCTTTCTCTTTGTAATTGTTCTTCTTTTAGCTTTTCATTTAATTGATCAGCCACATCTTGATCTTCAACATCTTTTCTACGATAAATAAAGAATACGATATCGGCATCTTGTTCAATACTTCCTGATTCTCTTAAGTCAGCAAGTTGTGGTGTTTTATTTTCACGATCTTCTACACCACGTGATAATTGTGATAATGCAAGAATTGGAACTTGAAGTTCTTGAGCAAGTGTTTTTAATTGACGTGAAATTTTACTTACTTCTTCTTGACGATTACCTCTTGAATTTTCTACTGTAATTAATTGCAAGTAGTCAATTACCACAAAATCAAGTTTTCCAGCATTTTTTAATTGACGACATTTTGTTCTTATATCGGCAATATTTGATGATGGTGAAACATCAAAATATAATTTTTGTTTTGCAAGATCTTCTTTAGCAAGACTTAATAATAATAATTCATCATTATTTAAGTTACCACTTCTAATCTTACCTAAATCTACACCAGCTTGATATGAATATATTCTCATCATTAATTGTTCAATACTCATTTCTAGTGAGAAAAATGCAACGTGAGCATCATTATTCTTAGCAACTTGTAATGCAAGATTAATTGCGTAAGATGATTTACCTACTGCAGGACGTGCTGCAAGAATCATTAAATCACCTTTTTGGAAACCAAGTGTTGCTTTATTAAGATTAGGATACCCAGTATCTAGCCCAATTATTTCTTGATCTTTACCAACATATGAATTAATTTTCTCAAATACTTCTTCAGCAGCTTCAGTTAATGTCATAAATTCACTAGTTCGACGAAGCTTAATTACTTCCATAATATTAGATTCAACTTTATCTAACATATCATTAAGTTCATAACGATGATTTAAAATATCATCAGATAAGCCTTGCATCTTATGAAGTAATTTTCTTTCAATTGCTTTTTCTTCTACAATTTCAATATATAATTTAACTGATGCGATTGAAGGAACAGAGTCAATGATTTCAACTAGATAATTACTAATATTAGGAACATCATTATAATTTAAGCGTTTTAATTCTTCAACAACAGATAATACATCTATTTGATTACCACTATTTCTTAAATTAACCATTGCACGATAAATCATTACATGGCGTGGTTCATAAAAATCAGTATCAGCAAGTTTTCCAATTAACCCATCAATAATTTTATTATCAATAAAAATACTACCTAAAACATATACTTCTGCTTCAGTATTAAATGGGACTGAACGATTGTATACTACCTCTTTTTTCTTATTCATAGACTCTCCTTCCTATTATATATAACTACTATTTATTTTGTAGAAACAATAATATTAATTGTTGCAATAACTTCTTTATGTAATTGTACTTTAGCAGTATAATCACCAAGTGCAGTTACTAATGCTGTAAATGTAATTTTACGTTTATCAATTTTTGCATTAATTGCTTTTTCTACAGCTTCCGCGATATGTTTTGTTGTTACAGTACCTAGTACATGACCATCTGCTGCAACTTTAACAATAATTTTAACAACTGTACTTTCAATTTTTTGTTTTAAATCTTTCATTTCTTGTAAATGAAGAGCTTCTTTTTCAGCTTCAAGTGCTTTTTGCACTTCTAATTCTTTCATGTTTCCATCACTAGCTACTTTTGCTAAACCACTTTTAACTAGGAAATTAGCATATCCAGCTTGGAATTCTTTTACTTCACCTTTTTTGCCTTTGCCTTTTACATCAGCAGTTAATATTACTTTCATTATAAATTACCTCTTTCTTATTTAGAAGGTTTTTCAACAATATGAAGTGTCACAGTAGCATAAATATCATTGCCTAAGTTTACTTGTGCTTCATATAAACCTAGTGCAACTACTTTATCATTAAATGTAATCTTACGACGATCAAATTTCTTACCAATTGCTTTTTCTAATGCACTAGCAATAGTTTTAGGATTAACTATTTCTAAAATGTGACCATTATCATCTGTTTCAACATAAATTTTTAAAGGTTCTTTTTCAATTACTTTTTTAATTTCATATAGTTCTTGTAATTGTCTAGCAGCTTCTTGAGCTTCTTCTTGTTTTTCTTGTTCAATCATACGAATTGCATCTGTTGTTGCTTCAATAGCAAGACCACTAGAAATTAGATTGTTTGCTTGTTCAATAGAAACTTCAAGTAATTCGCCTTTACGACCTTTATTTCTAACATCTTCTTGTAAAATAATTTTCTTAAATTCTTCTTCTTTTAATACTTCATCAATTGCAGCTTTAAGACGTTTTTCTGCAATATCCATATTAGTGATATTTAATTCACATGCAGCAGCAGTTAAGTGTCCACCACCACCAAGTTTTTCCATTAAAACTTGACAGTTTACTTTACCTAAACTTCTTGCAGAAATACGAATTTTCTTATTAGTACTAAAACCACATGTAACAGCTAAAATAAAGCCTTCAATTGATAATAATTCATCAGATACTTTAGCAAGTGTAGCAGCTTCAAGTAGAGTATCATCTGATTGTACTGCAATCGCAACATTACCACGATATACTTCTATTTCACTAATAAATTTATTTCTTGTTAATTTTTCTGATTTCTTTTCTTTTAAGTATTCCTTAACTCTACCCATACTTGCTTGTTTCTTAGCAAGTAAAGCCGCAATTTCAAATGTCATATTAGATGAGCGATATACAAAGTTATTTGTATCAACAACTATACCAAGTAACATCCATGTTGCTTCACTATCTGAAATATTAAGTTCATATTCCGAAAATTCTAATAAAGTAAAGATTACTTCTACACTAGATGAAGCAGCAGGTTCAGAATAATAATATGTTGGATTTGGAATTGTTCCATCATCATTTTTACGGTGATGGTCTATAATACCAATTTTCTTAAATACTGATAATTGTTTATCATTTAATAATACTTGTTTTTTTGATTGACAGTCAGAAACCATAAGTAGGCTCTTTTCATCAGCCATTTCAGCTGCTTTATCAGGCGTAACAAAAGATTTTAATAATACTTTATGATATTTTTTAACATCTTCATATACTTTTCTAACAGTAGCATCAATACTAGTTTCATCAAATATAATATAAACTTTTTTACCAAGTGCAATAGCTAAATTATACATTGCAAGAGTTGCACCAAATGAATCTGCATCTTGCCATTTATGTCCACAACAGAAAACTGTACCAGCACTCTTAATTAAAGTTTCTAATTCTTGGTATTTATATCTAAGTTGAACTTTAACTTCTTTTCTAGTTGGATCAGTTTTAGCACCATAAAATCTTGTAGTACCTTTAACTAATACAACAGCTTGGTCACCACCACGGTTAAGTGCAAGTACTAATTGATCTTCGGCTAAATCAGATAATTCTTTAATATGTAAATCTTCACATGCAATACCAATACTAAGTGTAACATGAACAGCTTTAGTTGTTTTTAAGATTAACTTAATTTCATCAAGAATTGAGAAATTATCTTCCATCATCTTAACTAATTGTGAATAATTAGTCATTAACATAAACTTAGAATCTGAGAATGCTCTTACATATGCATCAAATTTATCAGACCATTTAACAATAGCAGTTGTAATCTTACCTTGACATTCACTTTTATCTTGAACGTCTAAATCAGATAATGCTTCTTCTAAGTTATCAACATTAATATACCCTACCGCAACAGTACGATTTGTATATTGATTTTTTAAATCAACAAAAGCAGTTATTTCAGTTAAATAAACAATTCTAATACTTTGAACATATATAATTTGATAAATCTTTTTAAATAATTCAATTTCACTAGTAATTACATCATCTTCAACTTTTTCTTCTTCAATATCTTTAATAAACTCAAAAATCTTACTATTAGCAATATCTTTTAATTCTTTTTCTTTATGATTAATCATTAACATCTTTTGTACAATTGGATTACTCCATTTAACACGATATGCTTTATCAAGAACTAAAACACCAATAGGTAAATCTTTAAATGCAGTCTCACCTGCACCTTTTACTTTATATGAAATTGTATTCCAAAGTTCTAATCTATTCTCTAAAGTTTCAATATATAAGTGATTTTTACGATTAGATAACGATACAATTACTGCAATAATTAAAGAAGATAATGCACCACAAATAACATAAAAAGAAATATCACTAAATACTTTATTACCTTGATTAATAAATAATAAGCCAAGCGTAACACTTGCAAGTAACATTGCGATACCTAAACATATAATTGATATATTATTTTTTCTTTTCATAATAATCACCTTCCATAGTAAGTATATTTATTATACCACATTTCAAAATTTTTTTCAACTTTATAGTATTAATCACTTAAATTAGTATTTTTAGATTTTTATAATAAAGAAAAAACTTGACTCTGACTAACATCAGAATCAAGCTTGATTATCTAATTTTTTATTTTTTTCTTTTTCTTTAAAATAATTTTCTAAATAATTAAACCCTTCTATAATAAAGAAACCTATAATTAAAATAGAAATAATTCCCATTGGATTAGTTACAAAATTACGAATATTACCATAACCATGCCAAACAGTAACAACCTTACCAATAATACAAGATACATCAAAAGGTTCATCATCAGCATTGTTAGTTTCTGTATTAATACCACGTGTAGTAATAATATTACCTTCTATTTTAACAATCTTATGTGTTGTAGAAGTTTTTTCTCCTTCTTTAATGTATGTAACAGTCATACCAACTTCATATTCACTAGGATCTAATTTTTTAACAACAATTAAATCACCTTTAGTAAGTTCAGGATACATACTATAAGATTCTACTTCAAAAAAAGATAAACCAAATACACTAGTATAATCAGTTTTACTAAACAATGAACTAACTAAAAATACTCCTAAAAAAGCAATTATAGTTACTAATAAGCCTGAATAAACATTTCTAATTATTCTAACTATTTTCATTTTAATTCACTTATTTCCCCTTTAAATAAATTATATATAACTTTATTCTATTGATTTTACTTCTTTCTTTAATCTTTCAATTTCTTCTTTAATCGAATCTATTTCGTTATTTTCTTCTTTTTTCTCATTTTTATACGACAATATAAGTAAGAAAATAGCTAACGAAGTAATTACAACAAGCACAATCGGATTCTTAATTATTTTTAAAACAAGACCTAAATGAGGAATAATATCAATAACCTCACCATTAATAGTTTTAATATTAATAGGGGTATCTTCACCATCATTATTATCACCAGCAGTAATCACAGTTTCACCATCAATAGAAATGATTCTATGAACTACAAGCATATTACCAGTTTGATAAACAACAATATCATTAACTTCATAACTATTAGTTTTTTCAACAACAAGTAAGTCATTAACACTAATTGTAGGTTCCATACTACCAGTTAATACAACCGCAATTGTTTTATTAAAAGGCATAACAAGACGATTACCTGAAACGCGTCTTGCGTTGATGGTATAAAAAGTTAACCCAAAAACTAAACTTATAACCAAAAATATCATTATTCTAAATACATATTTAATTATTCTCTTTAGTTTTACTTTCATCTTGCCCACCTAAAAACTGAAAAATAATTATTTATTCTTATTCTGAGCTATACGATATTTACTCGATTCTTTTTTACGATTATAATACTCACGAATTGAAAGAGCAACAATAATTAATACAATTATAACATTAAATGCAATAAATGGTGCAATATTTAATAAACCATTTTCAAGTGATACTTCACCAATTGGAATACCACCACTTGCATCTTTATCACCACAACGAGTTGCAGATGCAACAATACTTACAGTAAACTTAACATCATTACTAGCACTTAAATCACCAAGTATTGTATCAAGTTCATCATTACCACCTTCATAAACCCATCGCCAATCAAGATTAAAATAAACATAAGATCTCTTTGCAATAGTTAATTCATCATAAAATTCAGTAAGATTATTAACATTAATCCACCCACCTTCAGTAACACTTTCACCTTTATAATTAGTAAAACGTACCTCAATAGGAACATCATCAAATACTTTATCATTAACAGTAAGTTTTGTAGAAACAATTGTAGTAGTATCAACAGCAAACTTACCTAAATTCTTAATTTCAAAGCGATAATTCCCCTCCATACCAGGAGCAATTATCTTATCACCACTATTAGACTCAACAACAACATTACCATTTTCATCAACTTCACTAGTTCTAAAAATAGTAATTTCACTATCCTCACTCCAAATAACTTTATCGTCAGCTACTTCAACAGTATCAAACTCATCTTTAATAACAAACGTATCATCAGTATGAGGAAGCGATACAGCAAGTCTAACAACTAAATACCCCATAGAAAGAAGCAATAACACACATAAAACAATTATTGCCACATTTATTATACTAAAACTATTCTTCTTGTCATTCATATTAATAAACAATTGTGACAATAAATCACAACATAACTCCTTTCTATAATATTTTCATTTTAAAACATCAAATCATAATTTGATACTTTAAAATAAAAACATTATCTATATAATCTTATAGCCTGCTCCCGCCACAAGGAGCAGACCGTATTAAGATTTATTTTTTTTGTGGCTAAACCAAATTTAACTCTTATTGCAATTATGCAACGTGGTCAACTTGAGTAACTGTCACTTGTAAATTGAAAGCAAGAGTTGCAGCATTTGCAGGATTAACAGCAGCGTTACCTAAAGCTGTATCTTTAACATCATCACCTGTGAATCCCCAAGTCCAATCAATTAAAACGTTTTTTTCAGCATTTGCATTTGCATTATAAGTTTTAGCACCACTTGAATCACCAGAAATAGCTGTTTTAATAGCTGCAACAACAGCATCTTGTAAATCAGTAGCATTATCATAGTCTAATCCGTTAATTGTAGTATCACCAATTCCAAACACTAAAGGACAATAGAAATCTTCATCAACAGTCCAATTATTAAGTGTTAAATTTGCAGTAACTTCGATTTTATAAGCAACTTCTGGTTGTCCACTTAAAGTAAATTTTGCTAATTCTTCATATGTACCTGGAGCACATAAGTCATTAGATAATACTGATGCAGTAGCATCAGCATCTCCAGCTTTTGCATTTAAAACTTCATCTGCACCAGTAATTTCCATTGTAATTCCCCATTTAGCAACTTTTGCAGAATCTTCTTTTAGTGGAGCTGTTGTTACATATTTAGCAAATGTTCCGCTAATAACGCAAGTAGTTAATAGAACTGCAACTAATAAAAGTGCAGATAAACGCATCATAACATTTTTCTTCATAATATTTCTCCTTTTAAATTTTAGTCTAATTGTTTTTTAAGTATATATTAAAGTAAACAGTGGCTTATACTTTAATACCTAAGTTTGGGGAAGAACTTACGTTCTTCATAAGTATATTTAATGCTTCGTACATTTATGATTCTTATTCTTCTTTTGAATCAGTTTGTTCTTCTTTTGCTTGTTTTTCAGCACGTAATGCTTCAAGTTCTGCAAGTAATGCATCTTTATCAGCATCATTGGCTTTATCGTTAATCTTTCTTCTTACAACATCATAACCAACTAATAGTAATAATGGTAATAATACACAAACGATAAAACCAGGGATTGTTGACATAAATAATGATACATGACCAATTAGTGGAATTCTGAATTTGTATCTAGATATTACTTTATCTTCTGGAACTGTTTCGCATATTGCATTTAAGATAGGCTCTGGAATGCTTTCAAAATCTCCATATTGTTCAATATTTTCATTTAATACAACATCACCGACTGTAGTAAATATTAGTTTTCCATCTTTTTCTTCAATGTCTATAACTCTATGGGTAACTGTTGTTGTACCGTTACCTTTTGGATCATAGAATGTAATAATATCATCTACTTTTACATCTTTTGGTTCTACTTTAGTAGTGATAATAATATCTCCACCTTCAATAGTGCCAGCCATTGATCCTGATTGAATAATAAATGGTACATATTTACCAACACTAGGTACTTCATCTTTGCTAGTGTAACTATTAATAATCATAATAATGTTAATAATTAACATTGGTAATAAAATAGCACATAGTGCAATTCCCACGATTGAAAATATTTTATGTCTTAAATCTTGTTTAGCATTAGTTTGATTTTCCATAAATAACCCTCCTTGTGGTTAAGTTTTATAAATTTCTATTCAATTTTTTGTCGTTTTTTTCTATTTTTTAGTATATTTAAAGGTATACCTTTACAATTATATAAAAAGTATACCATTTTTTGTATTATATTGCAAGAATTTTAATTAAAATGATTATATTTTGATATTATTTTAATATTAAAATGATGATATTTTTATGTTATAAAGGTATACCTTTTTGAACTTATGGTAAATAAAATACTTTTTATTAGTTTAACCTATTTATTTAAGCGATGAATTTTTCCTAGATAAAACATAAAAAAATAATGAGGGTTAAACAGTTATTTAACCCTCATTTAATTCTTATTTTCTATTAAGCTGCAGCTTCAGCAGGAGCTTCTTTTTCAACTACTGCAAAGTTTTTACCTAATGGTGAAATAATAAATTTAGCCATCTTGAAGTATTGACGACCAAATGGAATACCAATGACTGTAATACAGAAAATTAATCCTGTAAAGCAGAATCCAAGTGCAATCCAAAGACCACCAAAAATAGCCCATAAGAAATTAATAAATTTCTTAAATCCAGTTAAGTTTTCTTTAACTACAGATTTACCAAATGGCCAAATAACAAATTTAGCTAATTTAAATAATTGTAGTCCAGCAGGAATAAATATAATTGTACAACAATAAACTATTCCCATAAAGAATAATGCGATGGCCCATTCAATACCACCAAAAATCATCCATAAAATATTTCCTAAAGTTTTCATAATTTTTCTTCCTTTCTCTTTCTAAGATGATTAATTTTTTAATCATCTTAACTATAGTTTACTCTTTTATTTTATTTATACAAAAAATTAAATAATTTTTTAATAGAAAATCTCGTATATGATGCATCATATACGAGATTTTTCTTATTAATCTAAAGTATATAAACCATGAATTACTGAAGAAAGTTTAATTTCTTTAGTAACACCAGTTGTATTATTTTTAACTGTTAATGTATAAGTAACAGTTTCTGTATAGTTAGGAACTTTTACTACACGACCATTGTCACTTGCTAGATCTTTGTTTGAAGATACGCATGTAATTGTATAATTAGACATTGTTTTGTATAATGCAAGTTCTGCTTCTACAAGTTCCATAAATTTATACCAAAGTTCTCCTTCGCCTTCTAGTAATGTTTGAGGACAATCTTTACCAGAGAATGTATGGTGACCTTGGATACGTGAAGTTTCAAGATTGTTTTGAACTAATAATCTTGATACAAGTTGAGCTGTAATATGATATGTCATCCAAAGGTCTGAACCTAGATTACATGCAGTTTCAATACCAATTGAGTTTAAGTTACCACCACGGCTAGAAATATATTTATAATCGCTATTATAGTATGTATTACCCATAAAATACTTACCATTTTCAATCTTCCATGTTGGTCCATAGAATGTTAATCTATAGTTACCAGGAGCAGCAAGACTTGTAACTTGTCCATTAACTGAATAAACATATCCAGAACCATTTGGATTTGCTACAACTGCAAATACTGGTTTAGTATTAGATGTTGCTTTAACACCTGTATCTAACCATTGGAATTTAGTTCCTGTACCATCACCAGCATGCCATGCTACTAAATCATCAGACATTGAATGGAAGATACCATCATTACCTGTTGAGTAATGCCAGCTAGTTCCACCCCAATTTGTTCCATGGAATCCATTGTACAATGCTTGTGCAATGATTTCACCATCTTGATGTGCAAGAGGCATACCAGAATAGTGAACTGTAATAAATTCAATACTTGACATTTTTGATCTATTTGGAGTAATAAAATATTTTTCATTTACTGTATATTCCCAGTTAAAGAATAAATCAGATACTGAACATGCAACGCTTGTATCATAGTCATATGCAACATTTAATTTATTTACATAATATACTTCTGCATTATGTGCATTAGTTAATACACTATATAATGATTTATCTTCAGTTGTTAATACTGTAATACCAAGAACTAAATTAACCTTATCATTACCTTCCATTGAAGCAACAATTTCAACATAACCACCTGATTTACCATAAACTTGACCAGATTCATCAACTGTTGCGATTGAAGGATTTTTAGAAGTCCATACAACTTTACCTTCACTAGCCATAAGTTCAGCATTAATCTTAATATATTCTCCAACTCCTACAACTGATGTAGTTTCAAATGTTGCATCAATATAAGGATCAACATATACTTCTACTTCAAATGAACCACTAAGTTCTGGATTAGCAAGTACATCATATGTAACAGTTACTTTACCTACTTGATGACCATGCATTACTGCATATTTATCAATTGATAAAATAGTTGGATCACTTGATGTAAATACAATTTTCTTATTTGTAGTTTCAGCAGGTAATAATACCCATGTTAATTGATATGAATCAAGTTTACCAAGTTTTTCAACTTTATTAAGTTCAAATGAATCTGCAGGAGTTGATGCACTCCATTTTGCAGTAAGTGTTAAATCACCACTCATTTCAGCAGTAATTTTATCTACTTTATTACCATTTTCATCATACCAACCAAGGAATGTACGACCATCATCAACAACTAATTCTACTAAATCTTTAGTTTCACCAAGTGTATATTCTGTAATAAGAGGAATTGGAATTAAAGTTGCATCAATTAATGCTTGATTCATAGAATCTTTCCAAGTAGATGGTGATGAATTACTAATCCATTGACCAAGTCTTAAAATACCAACATAAGAATTCCATGCATTTTGTGCACCATTTGCTGCAGTTACTTGTGCATCAAATACTGTAAACCACGCATTCCATTCTTTAAAGTTTTCAGATGCATTACAGAAATATGCATCATCAATAGTATCTTTACCACCTTGTTTATAGAATTGATAATTACCTTGTGATTGTTTACCTTTCCATTGGTCAACTACTTTAGTTTTAAATGTTTCATAATCATCACTTGGTTTTAACCAATTATAATATGAAGTAAATACATATTCTCTAACTTCATCAATATTTGCAGGAACTTTCTTAGGAAGTTCACCTTCTTCATAAACATAAGTAATAGTAAATGATGTATCTAATTCCCATTTAGCATAAAGAGTTACAGCACCAGTTTGATTTTTAGTAATAACATTAGTATAACTATTAGATTCTTCAGTTAAAGTCCAACCTAAGAAATTATAACCATCTTTAACTGGAACAGGTAAATTAAATACTTTACCTTCTAAATAAACCTCAGGTGCAGGTTCAGTAAATGTACCACCATTACATTCATAATAAATTGGACTATATACATCAATCTTTTCCCAGTTCGCATAATACTTAATATTAGTAGATTGTGTAGCAGGAATTTCAGTATAATATGTAGTAGAACCAAGTTTTACAGACCAACCTAAGAATTTATAATTTTCTCTTGTTGGAATAGGTAAAGTAACAACTTCACCTTGAATAAATGATTTAGGAGCATCTTCAGGAAGCTTACCACCATTTAATGTATAAGTAATAGTTAAAGTAACAATAACCTTTTCCCATGTAGCATAAACTTCTTTATCACCAGTAGTACCTTTTACAATACCATTTACCGCATTACCTTCATTATCAACCCATCCTAAGAAATCATAACCTTCTTTAGAAGGAGCACTAAATACAACTTCATCTTCTACTGTATAAGTTGTAGGATTTGCTTCGTTATTTATGCCACCATCAAGATTATAAATAATATTATAACTTAAAGCTTCCCATTTAGCAACTAACGTTACATCACCAGCTGTACCAGCAGGGATTTTAGTAACTAATTCATCATTTAAGTACCATCCTAAGAAATTGTAACCATTTTTTGTTGGAGCACTAAGTTCAACATCACTTTCAGGTGAAAAAACACTAGGATTTGCTTCATTATTTACACCACCATCAAGATTATAAATAATATTAAAACTACCAGCTTCCCATTTAGCTACCAATGTTACATCACCAGTTGTACCTTTAGCAATTTTAGTAACTAATTCATCATTTATATACCATCCTAAGAATGCAAAACCTTCTTTAGTAGGAGCACTAAGTACAACTTCATCTTCTACTGTATAAGTATCAGGATTAGATTCACTATTTATGCCACCATCAAGATTATAAGTAATGTTATAACTAGTAGCTTCCCATTGTGCAACAACTGTTACATCACCAGTTGTACCTGTAGGAATTTCAGTAACTAATTCATTATTTAAATACCACCCTAAGAATGTAAAACCAACTTTTGTTGGATTTACTAATACAATAGGTAAATCTTTTTCAGAATAAGCATTTGGATTAGTTTTATCACTATATGTTCCATCATTTTCATAAGTTACGTTGAAACCATTTTGTTTAACTGTAATATCAAAAGTATATTCTTTTGATTCTTTTTTAAGAGTAACTACAGCTTTAATAGTAACATTACCTGCTTCTAAAGCAGTAATTTTACCATTTTCAACTTCCGCAATCTTATTATTTGATGAAGACCATTCAATCGAAGCTTTATCTTGAAGTTCATATTCAAGTGTAACTTCTTCTCCAACATACATTGTTGTAGGAGCATTTTTGAATGTAACATCTTTAAGTTTATTCTTACCACATGAAGATAAACCTAAAACTAACACTAATAATAAAACAAGTGTAATGTTATATATTTTTCTCATTAGATTCCTCTCTTTCTTTCAACAATAATATACTAAAAAAAAACTTATTTGTCAAACGCTTACATATAAAGAAAAAAGAAAAATGTAAACAACAAAGTGTTTACATTTTAATAACTTTTTTATAAATCTACAGCCCCATCAACAGGTAAATTTTCAGGAACAGTTACAGTAGTTTCTCCAATTTTACTAATATACATTGGCATTTCAACAGTATATTCAATAACCATATCCATATAACTCATTTTCATGTACATTTCAATATCAACAAGAGAAACTTTACCTTCTGTTAATGTAATATCATATTTCTTAATTGGAACTTCATCTAAAGTCATACCTTCCATATCTCCACTTTCAGCAAAAGAATCTTCAACCACTTTAGATAATAATGTAGTTAATACTTCTATATTACCAACCCATACACCATTTTGTAATGTAAATGCATCATCAACTTCAACATCTAATAAATCTTCCATACCAGAATATTCATCAGCAGCAATAGTTTCTAGTAACATCCATTCATCACCAAATTTTGCATAAGATTTAACGTTTTCGCCTTCTTGAACTGCATATGTATATGTTTTTTCCCCTTCAACAGTTGTTATAGTATAAGCTTTTGAACTAGAATTTTCAATATATAATTGCATAGTTTGAGTCATTGTAGTACTTTGCCCACCAGTTTTATAACCAGCTGTCATAACCATGTCACAATTAATAGTTGAAGTAGCTGTTTCTAATTCAGCCATAGCAGTTTTAAATTGATCTAATGGACTTACATAATCTGGATCAACAGCTTCACATTTTGAACATACACCTTCTACATAATCATGTTCTTTACATTTCTTATCACAAGAAACACAAAAACCAGCAAGTAATACTAAAAATACAAATAAAAATGTTTTAATTAATTTTTTCATCTTTTTCTCCTTTTAATTTATTTACTTTACATTTATTATTATATAATAAATAATATTATTTGTCAATTCTTTATACAAAAAAAGATGAAGAAATGAATTTAAATTTCTTCATCTTATATTTTATATTATAGTTGTGGACCAGCTTTAACTAATGCTTTACCAGCTTCGTTACCAGTATATTTAACAAAGTTCTTAACGAAACGAGCAGATAAATCTTGAGCTTTAGCTTCCCATTCTTTAGCATCAGCATAAGTATCACGAGGATCTAAGATTGCTGGATTAACACCAGGTAAAGATGTTGGAACTTCTAAATTGAAGTAAGGAACAACTTTAGTTTCAGCTTTAAGGATTGAACCATCTAAGATAGCATCAATGATACCTCTTGTATCTTTAATAGAGATACGTTTACCTGTACCATTCCAACCTGTATTAACAAGGTATGCTTTAGCACCACTTGCTTCCATCTTCTTAACTAATTCTTCAGCATATTTAGTTGGGTGAAGTTCAAGGAAAGCTTGACCAAAACATGCAGAGAATGTAGGAGTTGGTTCAGTAATTCCACGTTCAGTACCAGCTAATTTTGAAGTAAATCCTGATAAGAAGTAATATTGAGCTTGTTCAGGAGTTAAAATTGAAACTGGAGGAAGTACACCAAATGCATCAGCAGATAAGAAGATAACATTCTTAGCAGCAGGAGCAGCAGAAACAGGACGAACGATCTTTTCAATATGATCAATTGGATATGAAACACGTGTGTTTTCAGTTACAGAACCATCTTTAAAATCGATAACACCATTTTCATCAACAGTAACATTTTCTAATAATGCATTACGTTTAATTGCTCTATAAATGTCTGGTTCAGATTCTTTATCAAGGTTAATAACTTTAGCATAGCATCCACCTTCAAAGTTGAATACACCTTTATCATCCCAACCATGTTCATCATCACCGATTAATAAACGTTTAGGGTCAGTAGAAAGTGTAGTTTTACCAGTACCTGATAGACCAAAGAATAATGCAGTATTTTCACCATTCATATCAGTGTTAGCTGAACAGTGCATTGAAGCCATACCTTTAAGAGGTAAGTAGTAGTTCATCATTGAGAACATACCTTTTTTCATTTCACCACCGTACCAAGTATTTAAAATAACTTGTTCACGTGAAGTGATGTTGAATGCAGCAGCAGTTTCTGAGTTTAAACCTAATTCTTTAAAGTTTTCAACTTTAGCTTTAGAAGCATTATAACATACGAAATCAGGTTCGAAATTTTCTAATTCTTCTTTTGAAGGTTTAATAAACATATTAGTAACAAAGTGAGTTTGCCAAGCAACTTCCATAATAAATCTAATAGCCATTCTTGTGTTTTTATTAGCACCACAGAAGCAGTCTACTACATATAATTTCTTATCAGAAAGTTGTTTAACAGCTAATGTTTTTAATTCATTCCAAGTTTCTTTACTACAAGGATGATTATCATTTTTAAACTCATCACTAGTCCACCAAACAGTGTCTTTTGAGTTTTCATCCATAACGATGAATTTGTCTTTAGGCGAACGACCAGTATAAACACCTGTCATTACATTTACTGCACCAAGTTCAGTTTCTTGACCTTTTTCATAACCTTCTAAACTTGGATCAGTTTCAGCTAAAAATAATTCTTCATAAGAAGGATTATGTACGATTTCTTTTACACCAACAATACCGTATTTAGCTAAATCAATAGTTTTCATAAATTTGTTAACTCCTCTTTTTATAATCTTTTTTTAAAATAGAATTATAGGTTTTAAAAATAAACCAATTTTTTCCTTTTATAGTATACCATAAAAAAAAGTATATTTCAAACAATAAATATATTTTTGTTTATATTTTAAAATTTCAACATATAGAAAATCACAAGACTTAAATATTTAAGCCTTGTGACAATAATTATCAATTATATAATTCAACTTTAATATCTGTATCACAATTAAATTAGTTTTTATAAACTACTTTACCTAATAATATTCTAAACAAATATCCTACAACTAATATTTACATACAAATAATTAAAAGCTAAAAAACATAAATGGACTAACATTTGCGATAGGCAGTGCATTTGTAAAATTCCAATCTTTAAACTCACTTTTAAAATAAATAGTAAATATACAATATAAATAATAAATATTACAAATGGAATTAATACATCACAATATTTATTTTTCTTAATGTATTTGATTCCAACTATCCCTAAAATATATGCTACTATTAATATTATCGTAAATACTAAATACATATTAACTTTACTCTTTTATGATATTATTATTTTATTTTTTATTTTCATCTACTCTCATTATACATTCCCATAAATAATTAAACTGAGATCCAAGTATTAACACAACAAAGATACCTAAATAATACGCAAGTAATGTTATCCAGAATGAGCCAAAGATATCTAACATATAAATACTATATTTACCATATGGATTCATCCCAAAATAACTCTTATGAAATATAAAGTTTAATATAACACCAAACGTTACAACTGAATATATCCAAATTGATGCTTTTTTAAGCGTATTAATTCCTATTTTAACTTGCTTTGTAATTACTAAATAAGCACCGAATACCGCAAAAATTAAATGTCCTAAAGAATCATACATATAGTCAAGTGTTGCTTGTTGTTTAAAATTAAACAAATATGCATAATTAGGATTAACAAGCATGGCGATAAACATTCCAAATGAAAGTAGTGATGCAGCACACAAATAACACTCTTTAACTTTAGGATGCATACAATATATTAATAACATAGTTGTAAACATCATTGGACTTATATTATCTAGTGTAAGAAAATGTGATAAACCACCATGATTATAATAATAAATATTTAATAATCCAAAAGTTATACCATTTAATATAACAAAAACTAAATTGCCAATCTTAATATTAATTTTATCACGATTAATAAATATTATTATTAAACTAAAGAAATATATTACAACGAGGATCAAAACCATTAGCATTATATGCATAGTTAATCACCTCTATTTTTTACTTTCTTCTTCTACTTGATCTTCAACTACTTTATAAGACCAAACTATATCACAATCACCAAAATACCAAGAATCTTTCCAACCATCTGGTTTTTCTTCTATTTCACAATTAATTATTAAATCATCATTATTAACAAACACACTATACCCCATATTTTCAACAGATTTTGGAATAATAATTTCACTTAAGCTAGAACATCCAAAGAAAGTTTCATCTCCAATTGATTTAAGACTTTTGCCAAGTGTCACATTAATTAAACTAGAACAATCTTTAAAAACATTATCACCAATTCTAACAACAGTATCAGGAATTACAATTGATTCAAGACTAGTACAACCTTCAAATGCACTATCATCAATATTTAAAATACCATCAAGTAAATATACATTTTTAATATTAGTACAATCTTTAAAAGCACTAGATTCTATTCCTAATACCTTATATTCATTAAAATATGCACCAATATAAACATCTCCAACTAAATCTTTATAACAACTTTTAATTGTACAATAATTAGAATTTTCAATAATATTATATTCAATACCTTCAGTTGTTTCATATTCCCAAATAGCTTTTATTACAGCATCTTTAGTAACTTTTTGGTATTTTCCTTCCCATTCTAAGAAATAACATCCATCTTTTGTCACTTGTGGGGGAGTAGCCGATTGACCTTGTGTAACGTGTTGTTCTAAACTACCACTAATTAAAACTCCTCCATTAATATCAAAAGTTATTGTATATACCTTTTTTCCAGCAAAAAATATTAATAATATAATTGCAACAACCGCAACAAACTCTACTGCTAAAACAATAATAAACTTTAATTTCTTATTCATTATCATCACCTCTACAAGTATTTTACCATATTAATTATAGTTTTACAAGTTATTTTAAAATTTTATATATTCTATAGAAAAAAGACCGTCAAGGTCTAATTTTATTATATTTCTTCACTTATTACCAAACTATCACAGTATTTTATTATTTCATCAGCAATAACTCTAACATCATCTATATCTTCTAATAAAGCAGTAAAACTATCACTATATCTAGTCTCTACTTCCCATGAATTTATCAAGGATGCAAGTAACCTAAGTTTATCTTCACATGGAATATACTGATTAAGTTTTTTAAGTCTATTAATTTGCGATCTAATATCATGATTTTCTGGATATACCTCACCAGCCATTTCAACTAAATACTTTAAACAAAACTCAATTGTTTGTTGTAAATTAAAACAGCATTCATCAATATAAGCATCATCAACAGTTATATTATTATAACTATTTTCTGCACTAAATCTTTTAGCTTTCGCTCTTGCTAATAATTTACTCATAAATAACAACCCCCAACGTATTTATATTATTAAATAATAATGATAATTTATCAATCGTATTTATCCAAACAATATCACAGTTATAATTAGTAATTTCTCCAATTGTTTCCGAAATAATATTTTGAATACTTCTATTAAAATATTCATCTTTAATCTTAATTGCAATATCTATATCACTATTATTATTACATCTAATATTTACAGAACTTCCAAATAAAACAACTTTTTCAACTTCTTTATAATTTTTAATAATATTATATATTTCATTAACCTTTTTCTGCATTAATGGATGAATTCTATTACATTCATAATTATCATTAGAAATAATTATAGGAAAATAAAACTTTTTATATTTATTTTGTTCCCAAGAATCAGAAAGAATTACTTTATCATCATTAAACAATCCTAATAAAGACTCAATTGTTAAATTCAAACTATCAGCTAAACCTTGAATAGTTTTAATTTTACAATCATCAATATTCTTTTTACCATTTGCAAGTTCATTAACTGTTGTATATGGAATATTTGATATTTCTGATAATTTATAAACTGATATCTTTTTTTCTTGTAAATAACTCTTAAACATATTATCACCACTAATATTATACTACATCTTATTATAACTGTCAACAGTTATATTTTAAAATATAACTATATTTTTGTATTATTAACAATTTTAAGCAAAATTTCAAGTTGAATTAGAAAGTTTAAAAAATTGTGTATAAAAGAATTTAAGAAAAAGACCACAAATCGTGATCTTTTCATTCATACTTTTTTTAAAGTTTAATTCATTTATTATTTCTTAAAACTAATAATAATACATAATAATTTTATTTATAAAACTATAGTTCAGATAAATCTATTTTTTTAAATTTCGGTAATTCAAATGATTGTTTATCTAAAAACATAATAAAATATATTGGATAATAAATAACATTTTCTTTAATCTCTACATTATAATTAGAAAAAACAAATGCATTATTGATTCCATAATCTTTATTATTTAACACATTATTTAAAGCATTATGTTTTGTATAATCTTTCCCACTTTTTACTTCAATTGGACAAACGAAATCATTATATTCTATAACAAAATCTAATTCTCCTTGTTTATGACTATTAAAATAATACCCTTTAAATCCATGTGAATTCAATTCTTGTGCAATAACATTCTCATATATAGCACCACTATTTAATGATAAATCACCATTCATTATAGCCATTTGTGTGGTTTTTCCATATAGACTTGTTAACATACCTATATCTGATAAGAACAACTTAAATAAATTACTTTTACTATTAATTAATAAAGGTAATCTAGGTTCTGTAACATTATAAACTGGAATTGCAACACCAGCATCTATTAACCAATTAAAACTATTTTCATATCTATCATATTTAATATTATTATCAATATCCTTAAATATATATCTCTTATTCTTATCAGCTAGTTCTGCAGGTATGAGATCATATATTTTTTTAAGTTTTAATTTTTTCTCTTGTTCATATTTTGTAAAATCTATTTTATATTGTTCAATAATACTTAAATGGATATTATAAATCTTATTGTAGTCTGATTCATTAACATATGAAACTACAGCTTCTGGCATTCCACCTACTAGTAAATAACTCTTGAAAGCTTCAATCATTTTATTATGCACAAATTCATCTACTTTAGTTTTCTCTTCAAAAGATTTTTTTAATTTATCAATAGTTTCTCTTTTAATGTTTAATGCAACAATATATTCTTCAAAATCCAAAGGAAACATTTCTATTGTATTTAAATAACCTACAGGTGCAGATTTTAATCCGACTAATTCAACACCAAGAAGTGAGCCACTAAACACATATTTAAAGCTACCATCTTCAACTAAAAATTTAATTTTGGTCACAATTTCTTTATATTCTTGAATTTCATCAAAGAAAATAATTGTTTTTCCTTTCTTTAGATCGTGATTAGTAACGATTGTTAAACGTTCCAAAAAAGTTTTACAATTATCATTAGAAACAGATTCAAGCAGTTTTACAATTTCTGGTTGTTCAATTAAATTAAATTCAACAAAATCACAATTCTCTTTTTCTAAAGTCTTCTTTATTAAAAAAGTTTTACCAATTTGTCTAGCACCAGTAACTAATAATGCTTTTTTTTCATTGTATATCCAATCTATAATATCTTTTTGACGTTTTCTCCATAACATATTTATATCATCTCCATATATATAATATCATATTATGTCCTCTTTTTCAATAAAAACGCATTAGTTTTTGCCCTCTTTTTCAATAGATTTCAACCATGTTTTGCCATAAAATGCAAAAACACATCTAATTTTTTGAATTAGAATACTTCTTTTTCAAAACTTCTACTAATAAAAGAATACAACTATATGCTGTAGCATACATTGGAGCCATAACCCATGCAGTTAAATTAGTTCCAGAAATTAATGGTTCCGCAATATGAAAAGCATCACTCATATTAAATGTTTCCATTAAAAAAGCGCCTACAGTCAAATAACATGTAAAACCAAATAATGTATAATACCATTTTTTATAAGTAATTTCTATTTGTTTAAACATTAATAACAAAACAACTAATATTGCAGAAAAACTATGATGAAGTAGTCCGGATATTGTTGGTAAATAAAATATTGTAGGACCTTGTCCAACAAAAGATGCGTAAATTACAGTAGAAATGCCGCCAAAAATACCTAAGTGCCAAACAAAGTGTAAAACACCATTATCTTTTTTACCAAATAACACCGCAAGACTTAATACTAAACTAGTCATTCCACAGTAACTATCTGGGATAATACAATACCATCTTATAGTATCATAACGAAATACTTGAGACAAACGATTAGTCATAATTGAAATTAATAATATTGCTGCAAAAAGTTTTAAAATTATCTTCTTAGATTTTTCAGTCTTTGCATACTTATAAGAAATTATTATAACTAAACTACCTATCAAAGTACTAATAATAATATATAATATATGTTCTATTCCGAATAATGTTGGGTTCAATGTTCTTTACCTCCAATTAAGTAAAGTATACCATTTAATTTATTATTTGCAATAACATATTAATTAGTTTGCATTTATTAACTACTAAAATGCACAACATATTTTATTAAATAATTAATAAATTTATAAAAAAGAGCCTAACATTATTAAAATGTTAAGCTTTTGTTTTATATTAATCGTTATACTATTCTTTAACGAATGGTAATAACGCCATATGACGTGCTCTTTTGATTGCAATAGCTAATTCTCTTTGGTAAATAGCTTTTGTACCTGTAACACGACGAGGTAAGATTTTACCGCGATCTGAAATAAATTTCTTTAATAAATCAGCATCTTTCCAGTCAATCTTTTCAATCTTGTTTTCAGTAAAGTAGCACACCTTTTTACGTTTCTTAAAAGTTGCCATAATTTCCTCCTAAAATGGTAAGTCATCATCAGAAATGTCGAATTGTTGTTCTACGTCAGTAAAACTGCTTGGTTCTTCTTTTTGAACTGGTGCAGGTTGTACTGGAGCTGGTTGAACAGGCTCAGGACGTCTTGGAGCAACATATCCATTTCTTGGACTTGAATTTTGTTCAGGTTGATTGTAACTTCCATCATAAGAACTATAATCATTGTATCCGCCAGGTTGTTGATTACTACTTCTACTTTCTAAGAATGTAATAACATCACAAATAACTTCTACAGCTGTACGATTACTACCATCTTGAGCTTGGTAAGTTCTTGTTTGAAGTTTACCTTCAACACCAATTAACCCGCCTTTTTTAATATAACGAGCTAAATTTTCTGCTTGCTTATTGAAAGCAACACAATTAATAAAATCTGCTACTCTTTCACCTTGTGCATTTGCAAATTGACGATTAACAGCAATTGAAAATGCAGTGAAAGACACACCACTTGGTGATGTTCTAAGTTCTGGATCTCTTGTAATTCTACCTACAAGCATAACTCGGTTCATAAATTACCTCCTATAATGCTATAACGATGTGGCGAATAACTGTTTCTTTAATGTTTGCAACACGGTCAAATTCTTTAACAGCTTCAGGTGTAGCTTCAACATTTAATAAAACATAATAACCTTTAGTTTCACCATCGATTTCGTAAGCTAGTTCTCTTAAGCCCCATTCTTTAACTTCAGAAACAACAGATGCACATTTTACGAATACTTGATTGATTTCTTCAATAATGCTCTTCTTACCTTCTTCATCAACATTTGGGCGAATGATATACATAACTTCGTACTTTTTCATTCTTTCCACCTCCTTTTGGTCTATTAGGCTTTTTATCTTATAAAAAGCAAGGAATAGTAATCATTTCATTACTATGCTGATATATTATATCATATTTTTAATTTTTTGTAAAGTAATTTGGACTAATGATTATCTATAAAATACTGCTTCTTTAATATGATTTGCAATAGATTCACTTTTTAGATATTTAATAATTTCATATGCAAAATCAAATGTTGTACCAGCTGCTTTAGATGTGATAATATTATCAGCAACTACTACACTAGCGTCACTTAAATATGTACCACCTACAACTAGTTTTTCAAAACTTGGAAAACATGTATATTCTTTATCTTCTAGCATTCCATATTTACCAAGAATACTTGGTGCTGCACAAATACAACCAATTAGTGCATGTTTTTTATAAAAATACAATGCAACACTTTCCGTAATTGGTGAATTTAGATGTGTTTTCATAACAGCTGCACCACCAGGTATAATTAAGAAATCATATTCATCTAAATTAATTTCTTCAATTAATTTATCAGCTAAAACATATACTTTAGATTGTGTTAAAATTTCTTTTTTACCAGTAATGCTTACAGTATCAATATCTATTTTAGCTCTTCTAATTAAATCAAGTGTGCCTAGTGCTTCAATATCTTCAAAGCTATCAGCAAATAACATCATACCTTTCATATTAATCACCTTTATATGTAGTTCTTACAAAATAGATAGGATTTCCTTTTGCGGAAAACTTGTCTTCATATTCTGTAGTAATTATATCTTCTTCTTTTTTATGTAAATCAAAAGTTAAATCTAAAAACTTCCAATTATTTTCATTTAATGATACTAAACTAAATTCAAATAATTCTCTATTATCAGTTTTAAATTCTATTTCACCTTTTGAAATTACTCTATACATATCTAAATATGTTTTATAAGTTAATCTTCTTTTTGCATGACGAGATTTAGGCCATGGATCAGAGAAATTTAAGAAAATTTTACTAATTTCACCACTTTCGAACCAATTAAGTAAATTAGTAGCATCTCCTGCAACTAAATGAAGATTAGCAGGTTCATTTTCTTTTAATTTATCACATGCTTGAATAATTACACCTTCAAATTTTTCAATCCCAATATAATTAATATCTGGATTTCTTTTTGCATGTTCAATAATAAATTTACCTTTACCCATACCAATTTCTAAATAAATTGGATTATTGTTATTAAATAACTCTTTCCATTTTCCTTTATAACTTGCTGGATCTAATACCATTAATCCACTTCTTGCTATTACTCTTTCATGAGCATTTTTTGCATTTCTTCTACGCATCTACTTCTCCTAATAATAACATAGCATCAATGTAAATTAAAATGCTAGTAAATAATGTATCTAAATTTAAATATTCATTTCTTTGATGACAAAGTTCTTCTTCATATGGCATCATCATACCAAATGCTACAGCACGTTCTAAAATACTTGCATAAGTTCCACCACCAATTGTAAATGGTTTATTTACTGTATCACCTGTATTTTTAACATATGCTTCGTAAAGTAATTTTACTAAATCATCATCAGGTGATACATAGTGAGGAGTTTTATTTGTTTTTGCAGCAACAGCTAAATTATATGAAGAAACAATTTCTTCTAACTTATTATTAAAGTTTTCTGTATCATATCTTACTGGATATCTTAAATCAAGTGTAACACGAGTAGCTTCTTTACTTATATTCATAATACCTATATTACAAGTAATTGGTCCCATTTCATAATCATTATAATCAAGTCCTAACTTTTCACATGCATGGCTTAAATGATGTTTATCTACAACATACTTAACCATTAAGTTATTAGAATAATCTTTTAAGAAATTACACATATGTGTTCCTGCATTAATTCCCTTATCTGGTTCCATAGCGTGAGCTGCTTTACCTTTTAAAATAAGTTCACATAAACCATTATTTATTGATACACTGTATTCTAAATTGTTACTCTTAGCATATGTAGTAAACTCATTACTTAAATCTTTTTTAACTATTGCTTTAACTTCTTCTAATACAACATTATAACGTTCTCCACCAGTAATAGATACAAGAATGTCTTCATCATCCCAAGAATTTAAAGTTAAATCATAACTCATTCGACCTTTTTCACCGTAAATTAAAGGATAACTTGCATCAGGTGCAAAACCTAAATCAGGCATAGGGAAGTTTTTTAAATAATGTGCAATCCCACGCCAACCAGTTTCTTCATCAGTACCAAAAATAATTCTAATTTGATTTTTTAATTTAATGCCTGCATCTTTAATAAACTTAAGCGCAAAATATGCAGCCAATGTAGGACCTTTATCATCAGTAGTTCCACGTCCATACATTTTACCATCAACAATTTCTGCACTATATGGAGGATATAACCAATCAGTACCTTCAGGTACAACATCTAAATGACATAGTACACCAATAATCTTACCATCCTTGTTACCATAATTAATATGCCCTGCATAACCACCATCAACAGCAGTCTCAAATCCATCTATTTCTGCAAGATTCATCATATAATCAAGTGCTTCTTTAATTTTTAATCCAAAAGGAGCATCTTCACTAATTGTTGATTCATCAAGAACACTTGGAATTTGAACTAATTCTTTAGTCTTTTTAATAATCAATTCTTTATTATTTTCTACTATTTGTTTAAAGTCTACCATAATTCACCTCAATATTAATCTATTAATTAGTATATCATATTTTAAATAAAAATTAGCATAATATTATAATTTTAGTAAATACTAATATTAAAAGGAGATTATTATGGATATTAATATTAGAAATGCAATTATTGAAAACTTTAAAAACTCTTCAAATGAAGAACTTCATCAAACAATTAATGAAGCTATTTCATCAAGTCAAGAAAAAACACTACCAGGACTTGGTGTCTTTTTAGAACTTGTTTGGAGTAGTTCATCAAGTGAAGAACGAATTCATTTAGTAAGTAAATTATCTACTGCACTTAAAAAATAATATTTAATAAAAATAAACTTGTTTGTTTAACTTGAACAAACAAGTTTACTTCAAACAATTTTTAAATGAAAAAGGAGTTCATATGAACTCCCATTTTTATTTGATTATATAAATTAGTTTGGGGTGAAGCTATACCTTTAAACATGTTTGGGGTTATTACTTAAACCCCAATTTTTCTTATAGGTTTTTTTATTATTATAAATAAGTTTGGGGTTTTTGGGTTTATTATTAATTTAGAACG
>JAFQFT010000041.1 GCA_017398545.1 Bacilli bacterium
ATTGAAACTAACTACTTTATGTAAATTTATTTGTACTTCATGAGTACCAAGTGAATTTATATCATTTAATAAATTTATTTTCTTTTTATCAATATTAAATCCCATTTTAGATAATTCTTCACTTATTTGTTTTGTTGTTATACTTCCAAATACTTTATCATTAGCTCCTGTTTTTACTTTAAAAGTGATTTTTTTATCTTTTAATTTATTTTTTATTTTATTACATTCTTCAATAAATGCATTTTCTTCGTCTTCTTTAGCTTTTAATTCGCTTTTTAATACGCTTGCACTTGTATTTGTGTAAGGTACTGCTAAACCTTCAGAAATTAGAAATTTTGCATAACCATCTTTAACTTCTTTGATTTCATCTTTTTTAGCTTGTTTCTTTACATCTTTAATAAAAATTACTTTCATATAAAAAACCTCCCACTTCAATGTATAACTATTATAGCACACTAACTATTAAAAAAAAAGTTGAAAAAAACCTCTCTTTAATATATACTTATATTAGGATAATCATGGAGGCGTAGATATGGTTTCTGGTGTAACATTAGAGAAATTAAAACAATTTGAAATGCTAGTTAAAAAATGTATTATAGCTAAATATGGTAAATATATTCCAGCTGATAAACTTGCATTTTTAAAAGAAAATAGTTTCGTTGATGAAAGTATTTTAAAAGATGCAACTTCTAAAAGTAAAATTCAAGGCGATGTAATTAGAAGAGTACTTTATGGAGTTATTGACATTAAGTGTGAAAAAATGCTTGAAGTTGCTGATAGTGAAAGTACTTTTATTTTGTATGGTGAGTATTTAGAAAAAGGACTTATTGAATATTATACTAGACGTATCTCTAATGAATATAGTATTGATATTACCGAAAGACCTGATTTAGAAGGAAACCTTGATTTAGTCATTAAGTTATATGAAAAGCTTGGTGAAGGACTTGACCCTATGGTATTTAATAGTACTGCTATGGAAATACTTGATAATGCTGAATTACAAGAATTAATTAAAACTTGTGATGTTGAGGCAATCAAGGCTTTTGTTGCCAAAAAAGAAGGTGTTGAAAACTTAGGTGTTGGTAGTGCCGCAGAAGAAAAGCAAATTAAAGAAGACTTTGGTATTGAAGGAAGAATTTCTATAGTATATTTACATGGTAAGCAATATATAAAATATATAGATAAATTTGATGAAGTTCATTTAGTTGAAACTAGAAATCCTGGTATTATTAGTGAAGTATATAAAGAAAGATTTAAAAAATTAAAACCAGGTGAAACTATTGATCCAGAAGAGTTTTTTAATGAACTTACTAAATTAGTTGAAGAAACAGATCTTAATCCAGAAGATGAAATAAATAGAGATCAATTAAGTGCTGAAGAAGTTAATATGGTTGATTTTATATATGCTAATAAAGAACTTAAAGATGATGTTTCTGCTGATGTTGTTAAACATGATACTGAAAGTGGAATTCATGTAGTTGAAGAAACTGATGAAATTGTTGTTACTGATGATCACGGTACTTATGTTGATGCTACATTAGTTGGTGGTGTTGAGCCTGGAATGACTGCTGATGGAACGCAAACTGAATCACAAGAACAAATGATTATAGGTGATGAAGATGATGCTGTAAAAGCAATTGATGCTGATGGAGATGGTACTATCTCTCCTGAAGAAGCTGATGTCAATGGTGATGGTGTTATTGATGAAGATGATGATCCTATGATTCTTGTTGATGAAAGTACTAGAATTCTTAGTTATGAAGAATATGAAGCTTTATGTAAAAAGTTTGCTAATAATGAAGAACTTACATTAGATGAATTAAGGGCACTAAAACGTTCTACTCCTGAACTTATGGCAATAAGAAAACAACAAGAAGAATTAGCAAGACAACAACAAATGTTACTTGCTCAACAAGAAGCTCAAAGAAGTCTTGAACAAGATGGTCCAAAACTTGTTATGAAAAGTGGACAATATCCTATGGTTGGATTTACAAATAAATATTTAATATGTTTTGTAATTGTTCTTACTGTTTGTATAGGTGTTATTGTTGGTGCTTTATTATTTAAATTAACTCATTAAAAAAGAGACTATTTAGTCTCTTTTTAATTTTACTTTTCTAAGTATATTATCAACATAATCTTTACCAAGAACATCATATAATAATCCATTTTTTAATGTAACAATACCATATATAGTAGCACCAATTAATGCACATATAATGCATGTAATCATCATTGTAATTCTTGTATTAAAGATTTCACTAAGGTATCCATTTATAAAGAATACAACTATTGACATTAAAATTATCGGTATAATTACTTTCTTTATTATATCTAAAATACCTTTATACTTAAATTTCATTTCTTTTTTTAGAGATTTCATTGAAATAAATATTGAAATTGAAGTACCAATTAATGTGGCAAATATAGCTCCATAATATGGATATATTCCTATCTTACTACATAATAGAATTAATGGAATATCAAGCATTGCATTTATTATAAGGCCTGTAAATGTACTTATGTATACTGTTTTAAATTTATTTAAATTAACTCATTAAAAAAGAGA
>JAFQFT010000042.1 GCA_017398545.1 Bacilli bacterium
CTTGAGCACCAATCTAAATCCAAAGAACATTGTTGTTGATAACTTGTAAGTATACTAGGAAGACCTGTTATCCATCCTGAATATGAAAAACTTGGAACATCTAATGCTTTAATAGAATTAATACTAGCATCAAACTCTTTAGTAGCAGTTTCAAGTGTAGTTATAACTTTACTCATTTCAGTAGAATTAAAATCACCTTTAACCATATTATTCTTTAGCAGTTGATACTAATGTAGATTCCAAATTATCTACAACACCAGAAAGCGTAGTACTAAAAGTTTGAAGATTATCTCCAAAATTAATATACTTAATACTTTCAGTATTTACACTTTCAAGATAAGTAACAGCAGCTTCCCCTTTCCAACCATCATATTGGTTAATATTTTTAAAAAAGGAATCTACAGATGTTCTATAATCTTGTACACATCTATCAAAATCGGATATCCATACCCTTAATTTCTCTATATCTACATTAACTCTAGTCATCCAATTACTCCTCATTACTTTCTTCTTGCTCTTCAATTAATTCATTAAAATAATATATTTTATTATTAATTTTACGAATTTCACTATCTATAGCAGGAATAACATTACTAGTAATATAACTACTAGTTTTTTCTATATTTGAAGCATTATTAGAAATTGATTTATTATCAGCACCTTCTCCATCAATTGTGTATGAAGATAGTAACAAAGTATTAGCCTCATTAAGTGATGAATTAACAGCATTTAATGAAGAAATAACACTTCCATTTAAATCATCTTTTAATGTTTCAAATCGTCTTTTTAATTGTTTTAATTCATATACCTGATTACGATAATAATTAATCATAACTATTGCATACGATTAACGTTAACTAAGTCACCTTCATTTTCAGCAGCAGCTTCTACTTCACCAACTGTAGTAGCAGCAGATTGATCTGAATAAGCACCAGCAACTTCATCTAACGCCTTTTTAAAATCATCGAAATATCTAACGATTTTATTAATTTGTTCACATGTTTCTGTAACATAACCATTTATAGTAGTACATTGAGCAGTACCATAAAAACCTGAATCAGAACCGATTTCAAAAGCTTTAATATTTGCGATTGCAGATTCAACTTCAGTAATGTATGTTTCTATTGCAGATTGCATATTTCCTACATACTCGCTATTAAGAGCCATTGTATCCATGCTTCATCTCTCCCTTCATTTTTATAAATTAGCTTATTAAATTTTGTTGGAATGTTTCCCATTGAGAAATTACATCTTCAACTGTTTTATGTAAAGCAGCTTTATATTCAGTAATTTCTGCAATTACATTTTTAGCATGTTGATGGAATTTTTCAACATAATCAACACGGTCTTGTCCACTCCATCCTTCTTCTAATGCTGTTTCTACAGCAGTGAAGTTATTAATTGCATCAACTGCAGCTTGAATTTTCTCATCAAATTGAGCTAATGTATTTTCAATAGCAGATTTAGTTACACCTTCAGTCCATGATCCAGTAGTTCCAGCAGCTCCGTTTGCAGCTCCTTCACCACCACCATCACTAAATAACATAATGTTTAATTTAAACTTTGACATTTATAAGTTCACCTCCTTTTTTAGCATCAGTAACATTATCAGTATGAGCATCTTTATCTTGCTCATCAAAATTTGTTACCAAATTCTTAAAGTCTTTTACATAGGACTTTAGATTACTGCCAATTACCGGAAACTCAGTCTCAAACTCAGAGAATTTGTCAACAATACCATCACTAACTTCACCTTCCAAAACAGAAGAAATGTTAGCCATAAGATTACTCATATTAAGTAAGCTTTTTTCAATGTCCTCTTGAAGATTATCCAAATCAAAAGAAAGCGTTTCAGTATCATTACTACTTAAAGCAATATCATTGTTTGACATATACACACCTCTATCCTATAAATTAAGTATAACATATCAAAAGATTAAATAAAAATAAAATACAAATATTTTACAAAAAAAAGGATTATTAATAATCTAATAACCCGTATAATAAATCTTCAATACCATAATTATAATATTCACGTTTAAACACACTTACATCAGAAGTATAATCATTCAAAGTTTCAAGAGTAATAACCGCAGTATTATACTTGGAAACAAAATTGCCTTTATATTTATCAGCAGATAATTTTAAAGTTTCAGTACTGAACTTAAAGCCATGAGCCATTTCAGAGAAGAAATCAGTTATAGTTCCATCATTACCCTCACCAACTTCTTCACTAGATAAACCATGAACTTTATAACCTGTATGTTTAGATACCCAATTAGCAAACTTAACAGTATTATTATTAAACTTACTTGATAAATTTGGTTTTCCTGCATAAATAACTCTACCTTGACTATGCATATTAATATAAATAACAGTATTTTTATGATGTTTTAAAATATAATAAATCGCAGCTTGAGTTTCAGGTTCACTTCCCATTTCTAAATTTCCAAAATATGTACCATTCTTTACAGTTTTATTCAACGATACACTACTTTTTAATTTTTTACCATTATAATATAATCCAGAATTTTGACTTGGAAAATTTCTATTCAAATCGACACCATTAGCATTATATTTAAATGTTCTAAAATTAACTCTATCTTTATTTTGATATATCCATAAATCCTTATTTCTAATAGATTCTATACCAAAATTATAAACCTCATAACCATCAGGATTTAAAGATGGAATAAAGACCATTTTAACATTATTTAAAGCATTTATAATATCTTTATCACCTGACTCATATTTATACACCAAATCATTTATAAACTTGGTTAAAAACACTGTAGAAGCAACCTCTGCCGCATGCATACTGGCATCTAAATAAATAACTCTATCACCATAACCAATCTCTAAACCATATATATTTCTATTATCAACACTTTGACCAATAATTTCTAATTTTACGATATCACTATTATTAGCATTATATAATATTTCCTCTATATCATAATAATGCAATTTACGATCAAAATTATATGAAATACGTTTGTAGTCACCATTTTTATAAACAATCTCGCTTTCATAATTACACGCAGACTTAAAACTATCTAAATTCATTCCAGTGGCAAATACTTTTTTTACAATATTTTTATCACTTTCACTAGTATTAATAATATAATCTAAACAACCATCATGCTTTACTTCCTCACGAGCGGATAATTTAAATATATTAAAATTAATAAGAATTCTATCCCCTATTTTTGAAAATCCAAAAATAAAAAAAGATAACAAAAAGAAAACACAAACTACATAAAAAAATCGATTACTTGAAAACAACTTTTTAACATTAATTTTTTTCTTCATATATCCTCCAAATATAATTTTAACATAAAAGAAAGTAAAAAAAAACTCACAAAAAGTGAGTAAAAAATTGCAAAAAAAAAATTGGCAACTTGCTATCTTTGCTTACACTATTTTCGCCGTTAAAGTGCTTAACTTCTCTGTTCGGTATGGGAAGAGGTGTATCCACTTTGCTATCGTCACCAATCAAATGTATTATAACACAATTGTTCACTGAAAACAAGATAATGTGATTACTATCAAA
>JAFQFT010000043.1 GCA_017398545.1 Bacilli bacterium
AAGGAGAGAGTTTAATTGAATGTGCTGTTCGAGAGACTGAAGAAGAGATTAAAAGAAAAGTTAAACTTGTAAGTGAAGAAGTTTTATGTGTTGATAAGTATTCATCTCATGAAGGTGAGGTATTTGTATATTATTATTTAGGTGTTGATGATGGGATTAGTGATAATTCATCAACTGAAGTTCATGATTTAATATGGTGTGATATAGATAATGTTGATAAAAAATTGACTCATGAAAGAACTGCTAAAATGTTTCTTGAAGTTAAAAAGAAAATAATTGATAGTATATTTTAAAAACTTGTGATAGAATTGATTTTAATTGAGGAGAGAAAGTATGATAAATATTGTTTTATTTGAACCTGAGATTCCAGCTAATACTGGAAATATTATGAGAACTTGTGTAGCTGCTAATGCTAAATTACATTTAATTAAGCCATTAGGATTTAGTTTAGAAGAAAAGTATATTAAGAGATGTGGTGCTGGGTATATTGATAAGTGTGATTATACTTTATATGAAAATATAGATGAATTTTTTGAAAAGAATGATGGTGAATATTATTTTTTAACTAGATATGGTCATAAACCTCATAGTAGTTTTGATTATAGTGACGTTAATAAAAACTATTATTTTGTATTTGGTAAAGAGAGTACTGGTATTCCAACTGAGATATTAAAGCCATTCTTAGACAAATGTATGAGAATGCCTATGAGTGACAATGTTAGAGCGTTAAATGTTAGTAATGCGGTAGCTATAATGACTTATGAAGCATTAAGACAACAAGGTTATCCGGGATTATGTTTTGATGAACCACATAAGGGTTCTGATTTTATTGAAAATAACTAATTTTTGTAGTTTGTAAATTTTGTGTACAATAATATTGTAAAGAAAATAATATTAGGGTATATTATTATTATAAAGATAGGGAGATGGTAATAAGTGATATATCCTTCAGTAGATAAACTATTAAATATAGTTGATTCAAAATATAAGTTGGTTCATATTGCTGCTGATAGAGCTAAGGTTATGAAAGAACATAAACATTTTCAAGCAAATGAAAGTGAATATCTTTCTAAAAAAGAAATCGGTAGAGCTTTAGAAGAGGTAGAAAAAGGATTAATTACAATGAAAGATAATTAATTCTTTTTTTGTGTCAAATTTCCTTTAATTTTGATTTTTTTTATTGTATAATGATATATAGAATAAGAGGGTGTTTTTATATGTATGAAAATAAAATCTTGGTAAATATATATATATTATCTTTAAGTCGTAATTATGAAATGTTTATTCCTGTTAACGAAAAGGTTGGACATATTGCTAATTTGCTTAATAATGTTATGAGTGATTGCTTCGATTCTAATAAGGTTATTTTAATTTTAAATGTAGATAATGGTAAGTGTTACAAAAATAATGAATTAGTAAGAGATACTGATATTGTTAATGGCACTAAATTAGTTTTAATATAGGAGGCTATCATGAATGTAAGTTTGTTTGAAAATAATAAAATAGTTAATTTTGAATTACCTGTTAAAGTTTTAGGTGACTTTTGGTTAAAAGATAGTCAAGGATCCAATATGGTTAACATTTCTGCGGTTAATGGTAATTGGGAATTATTTCCTAGTAAAAACACAAAAATTTACGATGCTAATGGTAATACAGAAAATATTATTTTGAAAATTCGAAATTATTATATTGTTGAAAAAGATAATAATAGATTTTTATTGTTCTGTAATTATTTGGGGGATTTATCTTTTAAAAATTTTTTGGTTAAAAAAGGTGTACCTGTAACGGTAGGAAGTGATAAAAACTGTAATATTTGTATACCACTATCAAATATTTTACCAGTTCACGTTCAAATTACATTTCAAGAAGGTTTTTGGAATGTTGTTTTACCAGAAAATTCTATTTGTTATTTAAATGATAAAAGAATCAAGGAAAATAATATTAACGTTTATAATGGTGATTTAATAAATATATATGGATTTAAAATATATTTAATAAATGGTAGTTTTTTTGTTAATAATCCTTTTAAAAATATTGTGTTTTTAGGTTTAGAACAAGTGAATTATGTTATTGAAGATGAATTATCTGAAGAAGAAATAGAGGATATACCTTATTATGATGATGATGATTATTTCTTAAAATCTCCTAGAGTTAGAAGTAGTGTCGATACATTTAAGATGAAAATTGATGCTCCACCATCAAAGGAAGAGATTCAAGATGTTCCATTATGGGCAACTATGGCTCCAATGTTAACTATGGTTGCTAGTTCTTCTATAACATTATCAAATGCTATAATGTCATATCTTGATGGAGAAAAAACTTTCACACAAATTCTACCTACGCTTATAATATCTGGTTGTATGGTTTTTACTATGTTAATATGGCCTAATATTAATAAAAAAATTCAAAAACGTAATAAAATTAAAAAGGAAGAAGAAAGGCAAGCTAAATATAGAGATTATATTAGTAAAAAAGATAGAGAATTATTAGAAGAATACGAAAGACAAAAGCGTATAATTGAAGACAATGTTTTATCTACTGATGTTTGTTATGATATGATAATTAATAAACGTAGAACTTTGTGGTCTAGAAGAAAAGATCAAGATGATTTTCTTAATGTAAGGGTTGGTATCGGTGATGAACCATTTGATGCTGAAGTATCATATTCTATGGAAGATTTTACTATGGAAAATGATGGCCTTAAAACTATGGTTGATAAATTAATTTCAAGTTATAAAATCATAAAAGATGTTCCTATGAGTTATTCTTTTTTAGAAAATCCTTTAACTGGAATTAATGGATTATTTCCAAAATATTTAACGTTTACTAGTAATATTATTTTACAACTTATGTCGTTTCATAGTTATGATGATTTGAAATTTGTAATTTTTACAAATGATGATAATAAAGATAGATGGGATTATTTGCGAGATACCCCTTATTGTTTTTCAAATGATAAATCAATTCGTTTTTTTGCAACAAATGCTGATGAGATGCAAGAAGTATCAAATTATTTAGAACAAATACTTAGTTTGCGTCAAACAGTTAAAGATAATAAATATTTTGATGGGCATTATATTATTTTTATTGATGATATTGATTGTGCTCGTAGAATTTCAATAGTAAATAAAGTACTGAATTTAAATAATTCATTGGGGTTTAGTCTTGTTATTTTAGAAGAAAAATTATCTAAAGTACCAAGTGAAGTTTCAAAGTTTTTGGTTATTGGAGAAAAAACTTCTATTATTTGGGATATGACTAATAATGAACAAAGAAAATTCATTGAAGAAACAAATACTGTTTATAATTTAGAAGAGTGTTCAAAAATATTATCTAATTTGCCATTGTATATGGAAGCTGCTGCAAAACAATTACCAAGTTCAATTACTTTTTTAGAAACATTTGGTGTTGGTAAAATTGAACAATTAAATATTCTTAATAGATGGAAACAAAATAATCCTACTAAAACTTTAAAAGCCGAAATTGGTGCAAATGTAAATGGTGATTCTTTTATATTGGATTTACATGAAAAAGCACATGGTCCTCACGGATTAGTTGCTGGAATGACAGGATCTGGTAAATCAGAGTTTATTATTACATATGTGCTTTCTATGGCTGTAAATTATAGTCCGGAAGAAGTTCAATTTGTTTTAATAGACTATAAAGGTGGAGGTTTAGCTAGTGCATTTGTCGATAGTGAAACTGGTGTTAAGATACCTCATATTGCTGGGACAATTACAAACCTAGATAAAGCTGAAATAAATAGAGCTTTAGCTAGTATTAATAGTGAACTTCGTAGGAGACAATCTGTTTTTAATGAAGTTAAAATGAAAACAGGTGAAGGAACGATTGATATTTATAAATATCAAAGATTGTATAGAGATGGTGTTATTAATGAACCGATGTCTCATTTAATTATTGTTTGTGATGAGTTTGCTGAATTAAAATCTCAACAACCAGATTTTATGAACGATTTAGTTAGTGCTGCGCGTATAGGTCGTTCATTAGGTGTCCATTTAATTCTTGCTACTCAAAAACCAAGTGGTGTAGTAGATGCTCAAATTTGGTCAAATGCTAAATTTAAGGTTTGTTTAAAAGTACAAGATAAGCAAGATAGTAATGAGATGATAAGAAATGATCTTGCAGCTGAGATAAAACAAGTTGGTAGATTTTATTTACTTGTAGGTTATAATGAATTTTTCTCTACTGGTCAATCTGCATGGGCTGGTGCTCAATATTGTCCAAGTAGTGAATTTAAAAAGAATGTTGATAAAAATATTTATTCAATCGATAATGTTGGTTCGGTTAGTAAATCGATTAATAATGTGATTCATACTAAGGACATTATTTCTCAAGGTGAGGAATTAACGAATATTGTTAAATATCTTATTAGTGTTGGTAAAGAGAGCGAACATTTAAAATTAAAACAATTATGGCTTGATAAAATTCCCGCTAATGTATATGTTGATGATTTAAAAATTAAATATAATTATAAAAAAGAAGATTATGTAATTAATCCAATAATTGGTGAATTTGATAATCCTACTGATCAAGTTCAAGGTTTATTAACTATAAATTTTTCTGAGTTGGGTCATTCATTGGTTTATGGAGTAAACGAAAGTGGTAAAGATGAATTAGTTCAAACTTTGACTTATTCTTTAATTGATTCATATTCAAGCGATGAAGTAAATATATATTTAATTGATTTTGGTGCTGAAACATTAATTAATTTTATAGAAGCACCACAAGTTGCTGATGTAGTTCTTAGTAGTGATGAAGAAAAATTATTTAATTTATTGAAATTTTTATCAATTGAGTTAAATAATAGAAAGAAAAAATTTACTGCGTATGGTGGAAGTTATGAAGGATTTTTAAAACATAGTGGTGAAAAATTACCAAATATTATTGTCACTATTAACTCTTTTGATGTTATGTGTGAAATTTATCAAGATATGGCTGATAAGTTTGCTCCAATTATAAGAGATGGTAGTAAGTATGGTATTTATTTCTTTATAACTGCTGATAATCCGGGTTCAATTAAATTTAAAATTGTTCAAAGTTGTAAGAATATATTCTGTTTACAATTAGCTAACGAATCATATTATAGAGATTTATTAGGTAGAGGAACAAATATAATTCCTGCTAATAATGTTGGTAGGGGATTAATAAAATTGAATGAGACCTGTGAATTTCAAACTGCATTGGTTTCTAAAAATGAATCTTTCTATAATTTTATTAAATCATATATTACTAAATTAAGTGAAAAAGGATATAAGAAAGTTCCACCAATTTATATTATGCCTGAAGAGGTTGACGTTGATAAAATGATGAGTAAATATGAAGGATTAAATTCTGTACCTGTTGGTATTTACAAGGAAACGCTTAATTCTGCATTATTTGATTTTTCAAAAAGAGTTGGTACAGCAATATCTTCTTCTGATTCTGAATATTTAACTAGATTTATTAAGAACTTTATTTATTCTATTTCTTTGGGTAAAGGATTTACACCTTATGTTATTGATGCAAATAAATTGTTTGAATCATTTGATTATGAAATGACATATATAAATGAAAAATTTGATGTTTTTGTTGATTCATTAGTATCAGCTAATGATAAAATTGTTAAATTATTAGAAGAAAATGATCATAATCCGAAAATTTTATCATCTATACCTAATATATTTGTTACGATTATTGGAGTTGATAAATTTTTCAGTAAATTAGATGATGATCATAAAAAAGCTATGCAAAAAATTATTCTTGATAATAAAGAAGAACCAAAAATTAATTTTGCATTTATTGATTCCGCTGGATCATTTAAAAAGTATGAATATGAAGAGTGGTATAAAAACGGTTTAGATAATTCAAATGGAATTTGGGTAGGGCCATCTTTCTCTCAACAATTTGTATTAAGAGCTTCTACACAAAATGCAAAACATTCCGCAATTACAGAAGAAAATGCATGTATTTTAAAGAATGGTAATATTGCTATTGCGAAATTAATTAATAAAATCAAGTAATTTTACTTGATTTTATTTTGAGTCTAATTTATACTTAATGTAGGAGGTAAAATAAAATGTTAGATTTAGAAATTCAAAGTGTTGATACTTTAGGTTCAGATGCTGCTAAACTATATAACACTTATGTTATGGGAGCTGGGGATGATAGCGCAAATGCTATAAGAGAATCACTAGCTACTGCAATAACTACAATGAAAGAATTTTGGGCTGGAAAGGATGCAGGTGTTCAAATTAACAATGTTATTCAAGTTTATAATGCTTTAGGAACTATTGCTAATGGAGCTGGTAACCTTGCTAAATTATCTGTTAAAGCTGCACAAACTTTAAGAGATCTTCAAAATTCAAATGGTGCTGGATTTAATCCTATTGATGATATTTTTCCAGTAGAGATGACTGATATGCCACCTCATACAGATGATAGAGATACAGTAAGTATTACTAGTGATGTTCTTGCTGCATCAACTAATTTAACAAGTGCTGTTGAAAATATTGGTAAATTCAAAAACAATATAAGTAATACAAAAACAGCTATCGAAACAAACTGGACTCGTGGTGAATCACTTGGTAGATCTAGTGCTCTTGAAAATTTCCAATCATTAATTGATGGTATTACTAAGTATCAAGAATATTTAACAAGTGCTGTAGATAGCGTTAAAACTGCATTTGATAATTATAATAGTTTATAATTTTATAAGAAGTTTTTTAAAAACTTCTTATTTCTTAAGAAGAACATTTTTATTAATATTCTTTTTAAGAAAGGGGAAGTTTTGTTGAATTGAGTTAAGATGTGATTTTTATTGTATCTTGATTTTTACTTTTAATGAATGTGGTGGTGGAAAACTATGAAAAGAAAAACTTTATTAGAGTTTGTAAAAACTAATCAAGAAGTTTTGTTTTCTATTTTTAATAGTACTTTTAATATTGATAAATTAGAATTTAATGAAGTTATGTTTCAAATAATGTCTATTAACTTCGATTATGATGAATTTTATGGTTCGTTATATCAAAATGAATCATTCTATGAATGTTTTAAGATTGAAAATTTAACTAGTTTAAGAAATTTTTTAATGCAAATAGGTTTAGATGAACAAAATTTAAAAAGAGTTATTAATGATGTTCCTGAAATCATTTTATTATCTAATAAAATTGATTCGATTTATCCTTTATTTAAATGTGATGATTTTAAGGGAATTGCTTTTTTACACGAAAGTTCTTTTAAAGCTTTTATGTTACCTAAGGTGATTGATTTCTTTAAGGCGAAGAAATTTAGAAATTATGATTTTAGTATTGAATATGAGAGACTTATTAGTTTAAGCTATTATAATGAATATGAGAATAAAGAAACTGTATCGCAATTAATGGAAACACTTAATAGAAATGATTCTATGATTTATTATGGTTTGACTATTAATTCAACATTGAAAGATAAATTTGATGCATTAGCTAATGTTTTTGATCAATTTAATTATTATTTTTTAAAACCTAAAAATTTATTAGTTGAAAGACAAGCTAAACAGACTGCAGTTGATGATAATCAAATGTATTGTTGTGATTTATGTGGTAAAAAATCTGCGGATTCTAGCTTTTTAGGAACTAAGCATGTTATTCCTTTGCATATGGGTGGAAAAGATGATATATATAATTTGGCTTGTCTTTGTGATGAATGTCAAGATAGAGTAGTTAGAAATTCAGTGAATATGGCTAAAACACATCAAATATTATGTGCTTTAAAGCGAAGAATTTATGATAATTATCCTCAATATCAAAATGCAATGTTAGCTTGTTATAATATGTCTGATGTTAGTTTTGATGGTTCAATTTAAAACTCTCATTTGAGAGTTTTTTAAATTTTATTGATGTTTATATTTGGAAAAAAAACACATAATATACTGTTAATATTTTCATTTTTTTCTTGTAAAAAAATAAAAAAAAATCAATGCTAAAATTGATTTTTTTTATTGATTTAAGACTCATTTTTTATTGCTTTATATAGTGTTTTATCGTATAATTATTATATAGTGTAAGAATAGATAACTGAATAACATAAATGTAGGATGGAGTGATTATATATGCCATGTTCTTGTTATTATAGAGATGCAAGAGATGCAAGAGATAAAAAAACTGAACTTGAAAAAGAAAAAACAAAATATGATAATCTTTCTAAAGATATTAAAGCTGCTAAAGATGCGTTGAGTAAGTATGCAGATTTTTTGGTGAGTTTGGGTGTGCAATGCCAATCCATTTGTCCAACTGGTGAGCCGTATGATATGGGATATTGTTCTACATATGCAACATCTATTAATAATTTAGTAGATACGACATTAACACCTATGGAAACTTCGGTTGATGAAGCGATTTCTGATATTGAAGATGAAATAAGTGCTCAACAAGCAATAATTGATAATCCATATTATTGTAATACATGTTGGCAAAATCATTTGAGAAGATTAGAATTAATGGAACAAAGAATGTAGAATTAATGGAACAAAGAATGCTTGAATAAAAAACTTAAGCTATTTATTGAGGTGAAATATGAAATGTAATGATTGTGGTTATGTATATAATGGTGTTGAGGAATTAACTAATTGCCCTAAGTGTGGTCATAGTTATGGTACAATCGATGAATCAGGATTATCAAATAAAAGTAAAGCGGCTGTTGCAATAGGAGCTGCTGCTGGAGCTGCTGCAGGTTTGGTTAATTTAGCTGCTAACGAGGGAATGTTAAACGCAAAAGGAAAAGAACAAACAACTGGAGAATTGATTGTAGATAACGATAATTTTGATGATGCAGTTGGTTCGAATGAACATAATTTAGAAAATGATGTTCATTCGGATGGTGGATCTTATGATAATTCAAGTGGTTTAGATGGTTCCTCTAATGATTTTGGTTCTGATGGCATTAGTGGTGATGATGGTATATCAAGTGAAGATTTTACTAATCCTTATGTTGATTCTCCTGACATAGATAAGAATTTGTCTGATGAATCAACTGGTGGTGATGAATCAACTGGTGGAGACGAGTCAACTGGTGGAGATGAATCAACTGGTGGTGATGAATCAACTGGTGAAGATGAATCAACTGGTGGAGACGAGTCAACTGGTGGAGAAGAGTCAACTGGTGGTGATGAATCAACTGGTGGTGATGAATCAACTGGTGGTGATGAATCAACTGGCGGAGATGAATCAACTGGTGGAGATGAATCAACTGGTGGTGATGAATCAACTGGTGGTGATGAGTCAACTGGTGGTGATGAATCAACTGGTGGAGACGAATCAACTGGTGGAGATGAATCAACTGGTGGTGATGAGTCAAC
>JAFQFT010000044.1 GCA_017398545.1 Bacilli bacterium
AGTGCTTGGAAGTGAATAAAAATTTATAAGGAGGAAAATTTAAAATGAAAAAAGTTCTTAAGAACAAAAAAGCATTTACACTTACTGAAATGATTGTTGTAATTGCTATTATCGGGATTTTAGCTGGTGTTTTAATTCCTAGTGTAGTTAGTTATATAAAGAAAGCACAACAAAATGCAGCATATCAACAAGCAGTAGCAGCTTATGATGTTTATGATGCATATCAAACTGAATTAGAAGCTGGTTTAATTAGTGAATATGGCAAAATTTGTTATGTAGATAATCAATCTGGTTTAGAATATAAACACAATTATGACAATAATGGAATATGTAGTAATGAAAATTGTGATCAAACTAATTCAAATTCAGACAATGCATATGAAGATTTTGCAGACTATTATAATGAAATCACTAATGAACTTTTAGCAGAGAATGATGGTTACAATGATGCTAACACTTATGAAGATAAAACAGATGATACATTTATATTTACAGCTGATAATGGAATTATTGTAACAATAAATATAAATGATATGTCAGCAGACTATTCTAAATAAAGAGTAAAGGAATTTTTAAAATGAAAAAGTTAAACAAAAAAGGTTTTACATTAACTGAAATGATTGTAGTTATCGCAATCATTGGTATTCTAGCTGGCGTATTAATTCCTGCAGTTACCAGTTATATTAAGAAAGCACAAAAATCTAATGACGAACAATTAGCAGCAAGTATGACTGATGAAATTGAAAGATATTGTATAGATAATAATATCGATCAAGAAGATTTACTTGGTACTGATATACGAACTATTTTATACCAAAGCGATTACAATCTTGTCCCTAAATATTCCAAATGGACCTATGTATATGATATTAATGATGAGTCAATAAAATTAATTGATTTTATTGACAATGGAGTTCTAGCAGCTTTTGATGATTATACACCTTTAGATCCGACTCATATTGAAAAAAATTATTTCTTAATAGGCGAAGGTAAATCTAATTTAGAACAAGGCATCAAGAAGTTGTGTTCCGTAAAAAGTCAAAGTGACTATGATGAAGCAAAAAAATTATTGAGTGATACAGAATATACAGAAATTGCAGTTGAATTTGATCCTAGTATTACTTTATATATAAATAATACAGGATGTTTTACTACTAGCAATACAGAAAGCACTGTAAAACTTGTCTATAATTTAAATACTTTCCACATATCTAATTTTAAATTAAATGATATTAAATTAGCTAGTAAATTAACTGTTTCACAAGTAATTAAAACAATTGAAATTGATGCAGAATCTAAAATATACAATTTATACACTAAAGCATCAATAAAGAAAATTGGCCCTGGAAATCTTAATGGTACTGGTGTTCTCCAACTTGATGTTGACGAAATGGTTAGATCAAAATTTGGTGACGAAGACTCTAAAAAAGATGGAATTTATTTCTATTTTGGAGAAAATGTGGAAGGATCTATTGCTCAAGTGATTGAATTTAATGGTACTTCAATTACTGTTAAATATTTCAATGAAAATGGTCTATATGCTTATGGATTTAAAGCAAATTAATATAGAAAAATAAAATAAAGGAGAAAATTAAAAAATGAAAAAAATTTTAACAAAATGTGTTAGTCTTGTAGTAATGTTTTTGTGTTTTGCAACAATCGCAAGTTGTGTTGCAGTTTCATCTAAAACATCAATTCAAATGAATAAATTCCCTGAGGAAACATATGTAAAAGGTAGTGACATAGACACTGCTCTAAAAAATATTACAATTACTGTTTATGAAAATTCTACTTCAGTTGCATCAGGTGATTTAAGTTCTTTAAAAGAACAAGGTGTAGTTGTAGAAGGATTCAATCTTGATCAAGCTGGTACATATACAGCAAAAATCTCTTATGGCACTGCTACTGTTACATTCACTTATACTGTTGTAGAAGGAATTGTTAATGTAGATGCTGAAGATGATTTTAAATTTGATGGTAAGACTGTTGCTTTACAATTAGTTGCTAACGTTGAATTAACAAAACAAATTAATGTTCCAGCTAATACTAAAGTAGTATTAGATTTAGGTAATTATACATTAACAACTGATGAAAATGCTTATGGTACAGATTATTTATTTAATATTCCTGATAGTTCTTCACTTGAAATTAAAGGTGTAGGAAATATTATTAACAATAAAATTGATGTTAAGGGTATTTTTGATGTTTACGGAGAATTAGTTATTAGAGAAGGTAATTATACAGATTATTCACAAACATTTACTGAATCTAGTCGTATCGGGGCTTTACTAATGTTAAATTCATCTGCACAATTAACTATTTATGATGGTTCATTCAAATCTTTAAAACCTGAAAATCATGAAGGACACTATGGTAAAGAAGTGTTAGGATTAAAAACTGATTCAATTGCAAAAATTTATGGTGGAAATTTCTATAATGATAGTACTGATGCTTTTGGCGTGCCGTATGGAGCATATGCAATTGATTCAAAAGGTAGTCTATTCATCTATGGTGGATCATTTGATGGTCAAAGAGGAGCAATTGCTTTAGTTAGTGGCCAATTTGACGTTAGAGGTGGTGAATTTGGTAAAAATGATTGTATATATAGACCAATTTATGTTTCAGGTGCAGTTTCTGCAGTTAGTGGAGTAATTTCTGGTGGAACATTCTATAGTAATGCTCAAGGTGCTCCTGCTGTTTATGTTTCAAATCCAAACAAAGATGATGGTGGTAAAATGGAATATTCATCGCTAGTTGTAAGTGGAGGAAAATTTGTTAATTCAAAAGGTGCAGCAATTTATTATGGTGGTCAAGAATACGGATCATTATTAGTACAAGGTGGCACATTTATAACTAAATCAGCAAACATTATTGATTATAATAAAAATGCTTCTACAGCAATCGTTCCTGGTTATGAAGTTGTTAAACTTGATAATGGTGAATATACTGTAGTAAAAAAATAGATTATATAAATAAATCCAAAAAAAAAGCAGTTCATATTTAGTATGAGCTGCTTTTGTTCTTATCTCCCAAAATCCCAAAAAACTTTGGAGAGCCATATTATTAGACAGGTGCTTTAAATGATTATATAAATAAGTTGGGGGTAAAGATATATCTTTAAACAAGTTGGGGTTAAGTACTTTCACCCCATATTTTTTATAGGTTTTAATTTTACTATAGTAAAGTTTAGTATTTTAGGGATTCATTAGTTTATTTAAATTTTAAATCAAAAAATTGATTACAACCTATTTTTAACTTTCTTTATTACGCTTAAATAAGAGAAATAATAAGTTTTTAATTAATAAAATCATGGTAATTTATATAAAAAAGTGATTCAAAAATTTGAACCACTTTTATTGACCCCAAACAAGTTTAAAGGTGTAAATATACCAAAAATATTTTAAAGGTTATTTTCATAAAACCCCCAACTTATGTACAGAGCCACATTCTCTTTATGTTAGTATAAATTATTTTCTAACACCATCGATTGTGAAAACATTTGATGCTGGATAGAAATCATCAGGTAAATATAATGATCCTTCTTCACAAACAACTTCACAGTTATCAAATGAAATAGTGTTTCCAACACATGCACCTTGTATTAAAAGTGCATGTTGTAAATTTGTACCATTTTGTGTAGCAATAATTTGAGAGTTCTTGAAATTTAAAACATTATCTTGGCCAGTGTCACCAGCTTTTAAACCAATGTTTTCATAATCATAATGACCACCATTTAATACGATTGTACCAAAGTTATTAGATTCTGAACTATAATTGTTAATACCTTCTAATACAGAATCATTAACATTAACAGTAGCAGTATTAGCCCAAATATTTAATGCTGCCCAAGCAACTACATATGTATTATTGATTGTTACTACAGTACCATTATTACCTGAAGCTAAGTTAACTGCATATGAAGCAGCAGAAACTTGACAATCGTTTAAAGTTAATTCTACATCTGTAGTTAAATATAAACTAATACCTCTTTGACCAGCACTAACCATTTTTAAGTTATAAATTTGAACGTGAATATTAGAAACTTCTGAAAGATTAAATACTCTTGTAGCACCAGATGTAGCACTAATTGTATAACCATTTCCATAAATAGCTACAGACTCAGTAATTTCAAATTGTTTTGTAACATTTAAAATGTCTGCTTGAAGTTCAATAATACCACCTTTGTCTAATGCAGCTTGTAATTGATCAGCTGTAGAAACTTTTTGAGGTTCAACTTTTGCAACTACTGTATAACTAAATACAACACTAGCAGAACCATAAATAACTACAAGGTTATATGTACCTGGAGTTTTTAAAGTAGCTGCATCAAATCCACTAACAGTTAGTAAATTGTTAGTTAAATCAATTTCATTAGCAACACCAGAAACTTTAACAGAAACATTTTCTAGTAATGCTTTAACTTCTTCATTTGAATAATCACCAGCTTCATAAACTGTTTCTGGTAATTTTGAGAATTCGATAGTAGTTTTACTATTTAAACTACAACTTGCAAGAGCAACTATAGCTAAAACCATAGTTAAGCTTAATAATATTTTTTTCATAATCTTATTTCCTTTCTTTTTTGTTATGTTTTTTTATCCTATTAAAGTGTAATTTGAGTATATAATAACTCAATATTGGCACTATAAATTGGATCTATAACCTTTGATTCAATTAGTTTGATACCCTTTGCAACGATACCATTTTCACCATAATATATTACTGTAACTTGATAAACTAGTTTAATTTCTTTTTCATCTAGATTAACAAGTCCATCACTATTAGAATCTACCCATTTACGAGTATATCCAACAACATCTACAATGATAGATTGTTCTGTTGTGCCTTCAACTAAATTTCCAAAAGTAAATATAGGCGTAGCATCTTCATCAAGTTCTAAACCAGATAAGTCAATAGAAGCAAAGCTACTATTTTCAAACTTTTTAATATCATTAAAGAAATAACTCATTTTGTTTTTAGTAAATTCATCAACGCTTGAAATAACTTGAGGAATATTAAATTGAGCACTGTCTTTTGCAATGATATTTTCATTTGTTAAATTAGGTATATTATAAGTACCTGCTGTAAAAACAACTTTTGAAACTGCTGTAGGCGCTGATAAACATTTTATATTATTCAGATATAGTGTATTTTCTGGATTAAACGATTCTACTAATGCTTTATAAGTTGCATTATCTTGTACTAATTCTAAAGCTTCATTATAATCGTCAATTGTCTTATAGTTAATTAATAATTTGACAGCTTGTTCAAAATCATTTTTACCTTCACCAATTAAGAACTTATTTTCTGCATAGTTAGTTGGATCTTTTGCGTCTACTGAACTCCAAGCTAAAACACCTTTTTTAACATCTTTTAATTCAACTATCATAGTATCGCTATTATAAACATAAGTCCAATTATCTCGTGATGGAACTAAATCATATCCTTTAGCGTTCAAAATAGTTCTGATATCTGTACCAATTAATTCACTTTGTTCAAGATTATTTTCAATACAATATCTTTCTAATTCATCTGTCATACTTGCTGCTAATTGTTCATCATTTGAGCGATTAGCTTTTTTAATATAACCTGTAATAGTAGGAATTAAAACACCTGCTAAAATACCAATGATTGCGATAACAACAATCATTTCAGTTAATGTAAAACCTTTATTCTTCTTATTCATACATTACACTCTTTAAATAATCATATTTTGAAGTTGCTAGATCAGCAGCATTTTCTGGAATTGGATTAACATCTAAAAAGCTTTCGCTTTTAGTACTTAAATCAATTCGTACAGTAATTTTTCCTTCAACGAAAATTATAGCTTTAACATTTTCTATTTTTTTCTCATCATGAACTGCAGTAGCATATTCAATATAGTAATTATCACTTAAGACTTCATTAGAGATTTCTTTATAATAGTCAGCAAAATATGTATAGTTAGTAAGACCAGATTCTGATTCAGTTTCCCAAGTTTCATAAACATTAAGAACAGCTTCAGCTTCTTGATAAGCAGCAGATTGATTAGCACGTTTAATATATCCGGTAATAGTAGGAATTAAAACACCAGCTAAAATCCCGATAATAGCAATTACAACAATCATTTCAGTAAGTGTAAATGCTTTTTTGTTCTTAAGAACTTTTTTCATTTTAAATTTTCCTCCTTATAAATTTTTATTCACTTCC
>JAFQFT010000045.1 GCA_017398545.1 Bacilli bacterium
AAATCCAGCCCACGATGTATTATCAAAATAATCATATATTAATTTTGAACAATTAGCAAGGCTACTAACAAGTGGTAAATCTTTATTAATTGAAAATTTAACCGCAAGAACTAAATCATCAACTTTACCTTGAATTACACCACAATGCATATTAGTATCTATTTTGATATTCTATAACTTGATTTAAAACAAATTGTTTTAAATCAGCACTAGGTAATTCATTATTAGCAAGTTCCAATGCCCATAAAATTGCACCAAGTACAGGAGGTTCTTTTAGGACAATAAAGTCACATTTTTTATTAGTTAGCTTTATAACTGTTTCTTTAAAAGCATCTAACATTTCATAATTTGTAGCTTTTGCCCAAACGCTTCCTGCAAGTATTACTTGAATAGGTTCTTTAATGTTAATTTCAGAAATACATCCTGAAATACTTTTTCCCATGTTTTCACCAGCTGTTCTAAGTACATTGACTGAAGCCTCATCACCTTCATTAGCACAAGTGAATAATGCTTTAATAAGATATGTTGAATCAACTTTTTTACCTACTATTGCGTTAGATAAATCTTTTTTCGATTCAATACCATACATTTTAAATACATATTCAGTAATTAAAGTTTTAGGACCAAATCTAAAACATTCATCAAATGCAAGTCTAACTGCAGCACGTGCTAAGAAACTTCCACCTGCTTCATCACCTGCAACATAACCAATACCACCAACTTGCATCCAGTTACCATCTTCATCAATACCAACATTAACAGTACCAGTACCATTAATACTACATACACCTGTACCAGTTTTAGATGCAGCTTTAATACCTAAGAAACCATCATTTACAACTGCATATTTAGTAAAACCAATTTTTTCAACAGCACTTTCTAATGCTTTCTTTTGAAATGGAGCATCTACTCCAGCTAGTCCAAATGCACCTGATACAACATCTTCAATAACTAAATTATTGCGAGATAAAAGTAAATTTATTTGTTTGTTCATTTCAAGATATGCACCTTCAAAACTACCAATACTAGGAGCTTCGTGACTACAAGTCCCACAGCGCATTCCATCAATAAAATTACCATTTACATCAAATAATAAATAATCGGTTTTAGTGTTTCCACCATCAACACCAATAATATATTTTTTCATTAGTTTTGTTCCTTTTTAAATTGAGGTAAGAATTCAATATGTGCTTCAACCATTTCATCAAAACAAGCTGATGCAGTTTTTAAATCACCACAAAGAGGATTAATTACAAGTGCACGCATAGCTTCTAGTTTATCACCAGTAAGTGCTGCTTTAACAGCATGTTTTTCATAAGCTTTTACATTACGTAAGTATTCTTTCATATGATCAGTAACAACACCAGTAACTTTTAAAGGTTCAGCACCATTTTTACCAATACGAGCACATACTTCAACAGCATCATTATCATCTAAGAAATCAATTGCACCTTTATTAAGTACATTAACTACTTGAATATCACCAACATCATTCCAAATTGAGTTAACAAGGTTAATAGCAACTTCAGAATAACGTGCTCCACCACGTTGAGAAAGTTGTGCTGGTTTTACATGAAGTTCAGCATTTTGATAAATTTCAAGAAGTTCTTCTTCAATTTCCATACATCTTTCACCACGAGTTTTTTCAGCATGTTTTAAATGTTCTAATTTACTATCTTTAAAGTAATAATATTCTAAGTAACAAGTAGGAATTGCACCAATAGCAGCAACTTGTTCTTTTGTAAATCCACTAGCAGGGATATTTTTCATTGATTCACTATTAAGCCCTGCTTGTAATGCTTCTTGTAAATAATCTTTACCATCTTGTTCAATCTTAGTGATATATGCAAAGTGATTAAGACCCATATATTCAATATATGCATTAGGTAAATTCATAGCACGTTTAATACCATCAATTGTATTAATAGGAACATTACAAAGCCCCATCATCTTAACATTAGTATGGTTAAGTAATGCTTCTGCAATCATACCAGATGGATTAGAGAAGTTGATTAACCAAGCATCAGGACAATGTTTTTCCATTAATTTAACAATATTCATCATTACTGGAATAGTTCTTAAACCTTTAAACATTCCACCAATACCACATGTTTCTTGACCAATTAAGTTATATTTTAGAGGAATCTTTTCATCCTTAACACGTGCAGGAAGTTTACCAACACGAATTTGGCATAATACAAAATCAGCACCTTCAAGAGCATAAGCATAGTCATTTAATACAAGTTCTGTTTTACAAGGAAGTCCTGCAGCAGTAATCATTCTTTGGCAAAGACTACCTACAATATTTAATTTTCTTTCATCAATATCCATGAATACTAAGTTAGTAACAGGAAGAGTGTCTCTTTTATTAATAATACCTTCAACTAATTCTGGTGTATAAGTACTACCAGCACCAATAATACAAATTTTCATATTTACCTCCAAATAGTATATTTATTATTTTTTATCTATTCTATTATACTACTATTACCTTTTTTTTTCAATTAAAGTATACTTTAATAGAAAAAAGTATTGTTTTTAACAGTTAAATTTTTCCTACAAAAAAAGGAAGAATTAATTCTTCCTGGTCTCATCTTAAATACTTTTTTCTTAAATATTCAGCTTGTTCTTTACTGATTAAGTTTTCAATCTCTGCAATATTAATGCTACTGTTTAATTTATCTAAATAACAATTTTTTAAATAATTATTTTCTACTTTTAAATTCTTTACATTGGTTAAAGAAACATTTAAAAACTATATTTATATAAACTCCTATTATATACTTAAAGATGACTTTTTAATTTTCTTGATTTAATACTTTTTCAACAATTTTATCAATCTCTTTAAATCCAACATTTGCTTCTTTAATTAATAGCGCGTATTTTACCGCAAGTTCTTTTTTTCCTCTTGTATCATAATACTTCATTGCTCTTGTATATGCCATCAAGTTATTTAGATTGTTTGCTTTATTATTAAAATTAAGCTTATCAAAATCAACAATTTCTTCATTATTAATTTCTATTAAAAGTGTAAGTTCTAATTTATTACGATAATACTCATATATTTTTTTTGAATATCTAATTTTAAATATTTCAAATAAAGACTTCGCTTCATCATATTTTTTTTGATTAATTAACATAGATATTTCATAAAAATGATAAATCCACTTATTAAGTTCTGGTTCTTTAACATTTTCCCACATTTTAAATGCACGCTCTTCATCGTAATTTAGTAATAAATTAGAATACTGCATTAAAAGTTCATTTCTAGATTCAGAATGCAGATTTTCTTTCATAAAAAGTTGCAACTTTTCTTCTAATTTATTAAAATCTAAATCTTTAAAATATTGTTTAAATATACGATTAAACTGGTTAAATCTAGTTCCTATAAAAAGAAAGATACAAAAAAATGAAATAAAAAATATACCTAAAGATAAGAACATTTTCCCAAATAGATTCACAATCAACACAAATAATGCAATTGCGGAAAAAATTAAAATCCAACTCATAATACATGCATTTTTATAATCTTTCTTTGTATAATAACCATAAGGTAATCTATCTTTTTCCTTCTTAAATACTGCCATAATAATCTCCTTATTTTCATTATAATTATTATAACTTTTAATATTATTCTTTTCCAATAAAAAGATAAATAAGATTGATAAATTAGAACAATTATCAATCTTATTTTTTTATCTTAATGTTATTCATTATAATTTAGTATTTTTGATCTAGCAACAAAAAGGAATGCAAGCATTAATCCATATATTGCATCAATACTTGATATTAAAAATATACTTGCGATTTTAACACCTATTTCATTATCATTAGTTAATAATACTATTATTAATAATAATGACGGCAATAATATTACACTAATTAATACAATTGACATTATTAATAAATAAGTTTTTGATTTTTGTTTTACTAATTCATAATCATTAAAACATGCAATTAATCCACTTATTAATAGGTGAATTAAAGCAGAAATAGTTAGTAATCCACCAATAATCATTAAACCATACGGTATATATTGAAAAATTACAAATAATGCAACAAGTCCAATCATCATTATTTCATCAGTATCTGGAAATTCTACTGGTCCTATTATAAGTTTTAATAATCCACCAATAAGTAATAAACCTATTCCACAAACTATAAAAATAATTCCAAGTACTTTAGTAATTGCTCTAACTGTTATTAACATTTTCTTTCCTGGCATGATTCATCACCTCACATATAAAACAATTAAAATTTTTATTTGTGACAAATTTTTTGATATTCTAATAAATCTTCAATATTACACCCAAGTGTTTTTGATAATTTTAAAAGAATATCTACTTGAGCCTTATTTATATCATTGTTTCTTTGCTCGTACATTTGAATATTCCTAATTGATACTCCTGATTTAACGGCAAGTTCACTTTGTGAAAGACCTGCAGCTTTTCTTATTCTTTTTAAGTTTGTTTCTCTTTTATTATTATAAATAAATTCATCAGCAATATCATAAAATTTTGTAGTATCAGCTTCATGTAATGTATTATATAATGATAATACTTTTTCTATAGGAAAATCTCTATTTATATCAAAAAAAGAAATATTTCTAAAATTTTGATATTGTGCAAGTACCCATCCCGCCCAATAATACTCATTTGGAATATAAAAACATTCAGGTGTTATATATTCAGATTCATTAATGACATAATTAAATAGATCTATAGCTGAATGTCCTACTAAATAAATGGGGTTACCTTTTTCGATTTCTTTTGAAATATTAGATGTACAAAACATATCCCAAAACATTTTTTGATTATATCCACATGACACCGCATACTGAAACATTGTACCTATATTTACAGATGCATGTTCTAAATAAATTTTATCATAAGATCTCATAATTATACTTTCCCATTTTTAATTTTATAAATTCATATACATTATATCAAAATATTAATTATTTTTTATTATATATAGTAATCAATTCACCAATCGCTTCTTTTAAAGAATCACTAATCCCATCTCCTAAATTATCAATGTCAGTTTGTAATGCATCAATTCTATGATTTAGTCTTTCGATTTCTTCCCAAATATTTAAATCATTTTGAAAAGATTGTTCTTCTTCATTATATTCTTCTTTTGGCTTAACAAATATGACACTATTTCCTTTTAATGAAACTTTAATATTACTTAATTCGCCAATAAAAATGTGATCTGTAAAGAAAGATTTATTAAATGAAGGATATTGATTATTAAGAGAAACTAGTCTATTATAATTATATTTAACAATTTTTTTAAGTCTATTTGGAACAATAAATTCAATTAAGGATTTTGCTTCAACAGTATTCCAAGGAAGAGCAAGAACAAAACCATCATTAGGAATAACGAATTCAAAATCTTTACAACCTCTTCTATTATCATAACTTGATTCAACAACCAAACATGGATTATTGTTTTTCATTCCATCAATTTTTGAATAAAAAAATCCATCAGGTCCACAAGTAGGCAAGAAATAATTACAATGTTTTGATAAAAAACAAATTTCACTTATCATATCAACAGCAATAACTAAATAATCTTTTGGTGAAGGATGTGTTTTTAAATATCTTTTACCTGGAACATGGAAACCTTTATTAACTAAAGACTCAGGAGCAATTGTCTTATTATATAGAAAATCGGTCCATAACATAATAGGCGCTTCTTCGTTTATTTTAGGATTTATAATAAATTCATCACATTCTTTATTACAATTATCAACTTCTAAAAAATAATTAATATCAACTCCAAAATGAATAGCAAGTTGTTTTAAACAATCAATTGATGGAGTATTAATACCGTTTTCCCATTTAGAAATTGATTGATACGTAATACTTAAAGCATCTGCTAAATCTTTTTGTGTTTCATTTTTTAATATTCTTAAATTTTTAATCTTTATACCTATACTTTTCATAATTAATCCTTTCATATCAATATGATTACACTAATATTATAACAACTTTATTTACAAATTACAATAACAAATTAGTTGAGACTATAAAAAAATAACTCACCTAAAAGGTGAGTTAAAATAGCCAATAGATTATAGTACCACTTAAAAATACCCAAATTTAAACATTCTTTAAAATTTTAATTAAAATACCATAAATATTGTACTTTTCAAACATTTTTAACATTTTCTTATCTCTGTGAGTAAAATAATTACTTAATAAATTCAAATATTTCATAATATTATCATTAAAATTAGTATCTAAAACAAAATCAGAAAAATACTTTTTATATTCATTTTTGGCAAGCATATATTTAGAAATTAATAAACATGTAATCTCTAATAAATCCATTTTTTTTGATTAAGGATATTATATACAGCTTTTTCATATCATTCTAAACCAAGTAATGAAAGATTAACGCTGGATTGAACTGCTTTCATATCAAACTCATTCAAGCCTAGTGCCTCTAAACTTCTAAGTTGTTTAGTTGCTACTTCTAAACATTGTTTATAATTTCCTATATATAATAATGAACGCATAACTACATTATTAACTGTAATGATTCTTTTGTAATTATAATCGTTTACTAATATTTCATTAGATTTTGTAGCAAAGAATACTGCTTCCACATATTTGTGATCCTTATAACATTTAGATGCTAATATTTGATATGCTAATGCATTTTTAAATCCATAGTTTCATTCAAAATTTTAAGTTCATTTTTCAAAAAAATAAAGAGACAATATTAAATATAGTTTTTAATTCACCTTTAAATAAGAAAGTAAATTTTTTCATATAAAGATATTCTTCTAGATTCTCTTCATAGACTTGCTCAACACTTTTTTTAGAGTTTAATAACATAAGTAATCTCATTAGTTGAAATAATGGTAATAAAATATTTTTTTCATTTATAATTTGCTCTAGTCTATTCAAATCATTTTCATAATTTTTATTATCTTTATATTATATTTATGAATAAAGATAATTCAAATAAATTTCGTAACTTTCTATTTCATAAACGTTTAGTTCCTTTAAATTATAATATTTTACAAGTTTAGATATAATTTCAGGTCCAACACCTTATTCCTTCTCTCTACATCTTCTGTATGAACTATTATTTATGTAAAGTTCATTAAAAATAACTTCTTTACCTTTTTCAAATAATTTAATATATGTATCAAAAAAAAGAAAATACATCATGTAACCTTTATAATCAGTCAAAGATATACTATTCATTATAGTACCTCTAATAATGTTAAAATAATGCTTAATTAATAATGTTTATGTCCAAATTGTTATACAATAAAATGATATATTTCATAAAATACATTTAAAATTAGCAGTAAGTTTATAATATTATAAGTTTAGTTTGAACACTCAACACAGTAACGCAATCTTTAAGCAAATTAATTTCTAAGTATTTTGTATATTTATATTTTTAAATTCATCCCATATAAAATATATAAGGGATTATAATTTTAATCACAGAAATAATAATCCCTTATATAAGTCCACTTTAAGTAAGTACAATTCATTCTAAACTTAGTTAGCAAAACAATCATAAAAAATAATAAAAACTATTAAGTTACTCATTAACTAATAATAAATTAAATTTTTTATATTCCCCACTTAATCTTTTTTTAACTATTTCATTATCAAAATAATTCAATATTTTTTCATTGTATAATTCTTCAAAAAATTCTTTAACATCTAATTCTTTGGATAAAAAAGCATCATAGTTATTTATTATCAATAAATATGAATCTCTTTGATTTTCAGTCAAATCAAATTGATGATCCCATTCAATAATGTAAAATGCATGATGATTAGTATCTTTATAGTAATGATCAATACCATATTTTTTATCTAACTCTTTAATATAATCTACCCATGTCTTACACTTACTTCCATCCACTTCTATCACAAAAGAACCTTTAAATTTATTTTTATATTCTTCTAATTCACTTGATTTAATATCATATATTTTATTTTTAAATGGGCAAGGTTCAACTTTTAACTCTATTTGTTTAAATTTAACTTCTTCGCATAAATTTATTAAAGCTTCCTCGATATCATTTCCTATAAAAAAAAGTATATTATCAAAACCAGCATATACTTTTCCAGATAAAGACATCATAAATACATAATTAAAACTATTATAACCAATCATAACCAATTCTTCTTCCACGGTTTCCTCGTATAGCTTTTCATATTCTTTTTCCAGTTCATTAATTTTTATACAATCAAAAGTTAAAATTTCTTCTTCATTTTCTCTCATAGAATCAGAAGAAACAATAAGTTGGTGACCATCAAATATTTCTAAATATTCCAACAATTCATCAAAAATAGGTAAATTATTTTTTTCTAAATAATCAATCACATCATTGATTTTATGTTTTTTTTCAACATTAAATCCCCGTTTTGATAAAATTTGTATTAACTTATTAGATAATCTCATTTTTTAAATTAACCACTTACAACAAGCAGTACTCCTTCCATAGCTTTTTGACAATAACCACACATTGGTTCCATTGCGAGATTAGAAACGCGAATAGTAGTAACTACTAAGTTTCCTTTAGCAGCTCCTTGATTAAGTGCTAAATTGACTGCATTAAATTCATCAGAGAAACATGCAATATAAAGAGGATCTAATGATATTACTTTAGCAAGCTGCATATCGCCATTTTTTAAAGTTCTTTGAGCATTTTTTAAATTTCTTTTAACACTTTTTATATCATCTTTATCTAGTTTTAATTCAATAATGATTTCTTTTACTTTTTTCTTTGAAATCTTAAATCCACCAGGATTATATCCAGCCATAGTTATACCTTCTTTCTAAATTTTTTATTATTTTTAAAATTTAATTATAATAATAAGGAAGAATAATACTTTCTTCCTTATTTTATTATTTTGAAAATAAAATGTTATTGCATTTTTAATAATTTGTATTACGTCAATATCATGAAATATTAACAACAATCTTTTATATAAATTTAATTATCGTCTTTCTAAGCACACTATACATTCTGTATTTGAAGTTGAAGGGAACATGTCCAAAGGTTGAATTGATAAAATATGATATTTCTTTTGTAAATGGTTACAGTTTTTAGCAAGTGTAGCTGGATTGCAAGATACATAAATTAATTTCTTTACAGGATGTTCTTGTAAATAATTAATTAATTTTAAATCAAGACCAGTTCTTGGAGGATCTACTACAAGTACATCTGCTTCAAAGCCTTTCTTATACCATTTAGTGATATTTGATAAAACATCACCAGCATAGAAAGATGCATTAGTAACGTTATTTAGTTCAACATTATTATTAGCATTTCTAATTGCTTCTTCATTTGTATCAATACCACGTACTTCTTTAACATATTTACTTAAGAATAGTCCAATTGTACCAACACCACAGTATGCATCTATTACTTTTTCATAACCTTTTAGTCTTGCAGATTTAACTACTTGATTATATAGTTTTACTGTTTGTTCAAGATTTAATTGGAAAAAAGCTGTAGGTAAAAGTTCAAAACTAAAGTTTTCTATTTTTTCAACAATTGTCTTTTTACCAGCAAGTAAATAAGTATTTTCACCAAAGTTTTCTAATGCATCAGTATCATGATTAATACTAATATAAACACTAACTACATTTTTAATACTAGTTAATCCTTCTGCAATCTTAATAGTTCTTTCATCTTTCTTATATAGAATTAAAGTAACTTGAATTTCTTTTGTTGCGGTAGAGCTTCTAACAACAATATGACGAAGTACTCCATCTCTCATTTTAGGATTATACGCGATAACTTGATATTTAGTTAAATATTTTAATATTTCATCAACTGCACTTCTGATATCTTTCTTTTCAACATCACAGTTATCTACATATACTAACTTATTTGAATCAAATGCATAAAGTCCTGTAACTAATTTTTTACCATCATATCTCACAGGGAGTTTAGCTTTATTACGATAATACCATGGATTATCCATTCCAATTGTATCTTTAAATAAAACAGGATTTAGATTTCCATCATAATATCTTGCAAAAGCTTCTTCTACTAAGAATTTTTTATATTTAAGTTGTCCTTCATAACTTATATGTTGAAATTGACATCCACCACATACATTATAATGTGGACATTTAGGTTCTACTCGATAAGGACTCTTTTCTCCTTTAATCTTAACAAGTACTGCTTTTGCGTATTTTTCATTAACTTCTGTAATTCTTACTACACATTCTTCACCAGGTAAAGTATTATTTACAAATACCGCAAGGCGTTTATAATAACCTATACCTTCACCATTGATTCCAATTCTTTTAATTGATAATAAAATTTCTTGTTTTTCTTTTACAACATTAGTTACCATAGTAACGCTCCTTCTACAATAATTCATAATATTTAATTTTATTATAAATATATTATACCATTATTTTATCTTTTTTATATTTAATTTACTTATAAACAATAAAATTAAAAACATTTAATAGATATTTTATAAAAAATATGGTATAATATATATAATATTTAGGAGGTTTACAAATGAGTAAAAAACAAAAAAGAGTCATGAGTGTCACTGAAGCAGTTGGTGATACATCTGGATTTAACGAAACCGCACCAATTTTTGATAAAAAAAGAAAAATAACAGTTATAGCAAGTCTTGCAGGTATAGTAGTATTACTAGTTGTAGCTTTAATTATGTTTACAACACCAGTAAAAGCTGAATTTAAACTACAAGATAACGCATCAACATCAGAAAGATATCAAGTATCAAGAAGTGATGGTCTTTTAATTGATGCTCCAGCTGATCCAAAACGTACTTACTATGATTTTGCTGGTTGGTATTTAACACCTGATTGTACAGGCGTAGGTCTATTTAATAATGATAATGATAAATCATTAGTAGAATACAAATTTAATACTTCTACTAAAATTGCTCTTTATGCTAAATGGACACCTACTGAATTTAAAGTTAATTACGATGTAAAAGGTAACGCAAACTTTAATTCATCACGTGTAGAAATGCTTAATGAACAAAACTTAAGTCTTAATCCTGCAACTTATTCAGTTAAACATACTCTACTTGATTATGAAAAACAAGCATATGCAGATTATTTAAGAGAGTCTAATCCAGAAAAGTACGTTAATGCATCAAACGCTCAGGCAGCATTGCTTGAACAAATTGACTTCTATTCAAACGAATCACAAAAGGCTTCAATTCCACTAAAAGAGATTTCTGTTAAAGGTTGGACATTCTTAGGATGGTTTGATGATGAAGGTAATCAAGTTACATCACTTGATAAATTATACCCAGCAGAAATTAATCTTACTGCTAAATGGGAACAAAATTAATAAAAAAAAGTCCTTATATAATAATAAGGACTTCTTTTTTGTCTCTAAAGTGAAGTAACAGTTTTAAAGGTATAACCCATACTCTTTACTTCATCAATAATGCTAGAAAGTGCTTCACGGTTGCTACTAGATACACTGTGCATTAATAAAATTGCACCATTATGGAGATTATTTAAATACATTTCTTTTGTATACTCCACAGATTTTTGACCATTTACATTCCAGTCACAATAAGCACTAGACCAGAATACTGTTTTATACCCAAGGCTTTTTACATTTAAAAGGGAAGTTCTATCAAATTCACCTTCAGGCGGTCTAAAATATTTAACCATATTCATACCTGTTAAATTAAAGTAAGCTTCTTCTAATTTTGTAAGTTCTACTTTTAACTCATCTATACTAAGTTTTGTTATATTAGCATGGTTATAAGTATGATTACAAATGGTGTGACCTTCATAAGCCATCCGAATTGTAAGTTCAGGAAATCTTTTTATAAAATCTCCCGTTAAAAAGAAACTTGCCAAAATATTCTTTTCACTTAAAATATCCAAAATTTTTGGTAGTTCTCCATTATCATACCCAGCATCAAATGTTAGGTAGATTTCTTTTTGATTCGTATCACCAACATAGTAACTATCAGTACCATCTATGATAGTTTGGTACTTACCAATTTCAGGAGTTTTATGGTCATCATTTCTTGTGAAACCAAATCCATATGCATTAAGAGACACATACGATGTTGTAAAAAACATTATAAACATGATTGTGATGCCAAGAAAGATTTTTTTCATTTAATACACCTCTTTCATGTTCAATATTATTATATTCAATATTTTAATAATTATACATATTTTTTAAAATTTTTTAAATGTTTTTTGTTAATACCTTTATGTATTCTAATAAAGAAGATATTGATTATTTTAATAATTTATAGTAAAATAATATTAAATTAAATTAAAGGAATATCATAATGAATAGAAAAACATTATTAATTACAGGATTATTTATTACAATTGAAATTATTTTAGGAATTTTAATACAATTTTCTCATCAAACATTACATATAGTTTTATGTTATTCATCAGTTGTTTTAGCATGTGTTTTTTCATTTGTTTTTATAACTAAAAAAGACTTCTTTTTAACACAACTTGGATTACTATTTACAGTATTTGCAGACTTATTCTTAGTAGTTATTACACCAATGTTACAAATACCTGCAATGATTTGTTTTACAATAACACAAATGTGTTACTTTTTAAGATTATATTTAAATGAAAACTCTAAAAAAGAAAAATTAATTCATATTATTACGAGAATTACAACTAGTATTTTAATTATCATAATAACAATTATTGTATTAAAAGAAAAGACTGATTTTTTAAGTATCATATCCACATTTTATTATGCAAATCTACTTATAAATATAATTTTTGCATTTAGAAAATCAAGTAAATCGATTTTATTTCCAATTGGTTTATTACTATTTTCATTATGTGATTTACAAATAGGTATAAAAATTCTAAATGATTCTTATATTAATGTAAGTAATAATATAATTTTAGAATTTCTTTCTGATCCACCATTTAATTTTGCATGGTTATTTTATGTTCCATCACAAACATTAATTGCATTAAGTGTTATAAATAACAAAACATCCACTAATTAAAGTGGATGTTTTTAATTTTTTATTTTTTCTTTGAACCTTTTTTAGCAGGTTCTTTTACATTTAAAAGTGATGGATCATAATAAACTTCTAAGATATGTGCAAATTGAGTCATAACTTTTGTTGCTTGAGCAAGATTAACACCTTCTAAAGTTAATCCAATAATATCATCATGGAATTTATCATGAATTTTTAATACTTTTTTACCTTTTTGTGTAATTGAAAGTAAAATTACACGTTGATCCATTTCATCTCTAGTTCTAAGTAAATAACCCTTTTGAACAAGTCTATTAACACATGTAGTAAGTGCTCCTACAGTAACATGTTCTTTTCTCGCAATAAGTGTCATTGGTTTATTATTATTTTTATTAACAGTTTCAATAACATGAAGTTCACCAAGTGCTAAATCTGGTATAAGTTTTCTGTCCATTGTTCTATCTTCAATTACATTTCCCATATTAACAACAAAATCAAATGCTTCACATAATTGTTTATATAGAACTTTATCTTCTTTACTTAATTCTTTTTGTTTCTTAGGTGTAGGACGAACTAATGGTTCTGGTTCTTTCTTAGGAACTTCAATAGTTAAATCTTTAGAACTTTTCTTAGGTAGTTTAGTTTTCTTTTTAGGTTGTTCTTTAGTTTCAACTATTACAACAGGTTTAGCTGGCTCTTTTTTAGTAGTTTCCTTTTTACCAGCAGTAACAACTTTACCAGTACGTGGGTCAATTACTTTTTTTACTGGAGTTTTCTTTGAAGGTGCTTTTTTAGCAGGTTCTTTAGTTGTTGATTTTTTTGTTGTTGATTTACTAGATGAACTTGTTTCTTTTTTTGTTGTTGTTTTTTTAGTTGGAGTTTTAGTAGATGTTTTTGTTTCTACTTCTTTTTTTGTTGTTGTTTTTTTCTTATTTTCATCTTTTTCAGTAGCCATAAGTTACTCCTTTATTAAATAAAATCTGACCAGTTAGGATCATCAATTTTATATGTAATTGTTTTATCTTCAATAGTATATTTCTTACTATCGATTTCTTCACCATTAACAACTAATTTACATTTTTTTGGCAAATATGCATTATCAGTAATCTTTACAGTTACAACAATATATTGTAAATCACTACTATTTTTTACTGATACAGTATACCATTCAGCATCATCAACTTTTTCAACTGTAACATTCTTTGTATCAACAGTTATATCAATTGTTCCTTTTTTAACACTTTCACTCGTATTAGTACATGACACATTGACAAGTAATAAACATATACATATTGCAAATAATATTTTTTTCATTTTAATACCTCAATTCTTTTTATCATATTTATTATAACATATCTTTAATTTAAAAGCAAAAAATATTACTTTTAAACTATTATAAAACTATAAAAGAACCCAACATCTAGTTGGATTTTTCATTCTCTAAATTATCACTAATTATTGTTTCAATATAATATTTTTCAAATATTCCATTTGATAATCCAAAATATTCATCAGTAATAATTATATCCATAACATTAAATTTTTCACTAACAATTCCACCATTAACAAAATCACTTATCTCATCTTTTCCTATATGTATTTCTTGATTGTCAATAGTAACTCGTGAAGGAATAGATTCCACTTTACACTCACAAATCTTAATTTTCTTCCCCTTATATTCAATATAGTAGCTATCTATATATCCAATGCATGAATACTCATATTTTTCATTTTGCAATAATTCTTTTACCTTTTCTTTTTCTTTGTTTAAACTATAAAAACCTGTTCTTCTAACTTCATTATTATAAAAACCGACTAAATACTCTCTTTCTTTAAATGGAGTAATACTATCTAAATCCAAAACATCATAACAATTATAAAATTTTATAAAGACATCAGTATCACTTTTATAAAAATCATAAACATAAGTACTTGAAAGTCTCAAAAAACTATACTAATATTCACTAGGTATAACTCCTAAAGCATTATACGTAACAAGTTCCTTAGGAATATCACTATTTGAAGTTTCACCATTATAAAAATATACACCATAATGCCAATAATAACGATCAATGCAATTTTCTAATCTATCTTCACGCGTAGATTGTTTTTTACTTTCAACATCAACAGTATTATCAGCCATTGATTTTGGAATGTAAAAAGTTCCATAAAGATTTTTTACTGTAAAGCCTCTTTCGTCAGCTAGTCTAGTATATTCTGGTATAAAACCATCATTTACATCATCAAGATAACAAGAAGATTTATAAGCGCCGTATGTTGGTGATGAAACGGGATTACAACTACTTATAAAAAATAATAACATAACTATTATAAATAATTTTAACATTTTATTATTCATTATCTTCTTCCTCCATAGTTTCATTTACATTTTCTAAATACAAAATATTATTAGCATCATATTCTAATACTTCAATATCACCAATTGTACTATCAATAGTTACAAAACCTGTTGTAAAATACCCACAATGTTTACATGTATTACCTAGTATTTATTTGTATGAATATAGTATATAATATTTATAAACTAAAACCAATATAAATATAAAATAATTACTAATAGTAAAAGTCAATAATATGAGTAAAATCACATTATTGACTTTGTTTTAATTAATTATTTTAAATTAGCTTCAATACATTTAACTAAATCGCCAACTGTTTTAACATTTTCAGCAGCTTCATCATCTACTTGAAGATCAAATTCTTCTTCAATTCTAACGATGATTTCAACAGCATCAAGTGAATCAGCTTCTAAGTCTTCAACAAGACTTGCTTCCATAGTTACTTTTTCTTCAGCAACATTTAATTCTTCAACAATAATTTTTTTAACTTTTTCGAATACCATAATTAATTTTTCTCCTTATATTATAAATTACTTTCTGCCTAGATGAGGTCTTTCTTTAACTGCGAAAGGTAACTCAGGCATCTTTTTGCGCTTATTTTGTGGTTTTTGATTAGCGCGTTTAACGTCTTGTCTAGGTTCTTTAGGTCTTTTATTATTAGGTGTTCTTGCTTCTCTAGGTGCAGCTTTAGGAGCTTCAGGGTCAATCATTGTAAGTTGCAATCTTTCTTTCTTTAGATCAACTTCAAGTACCCATACTTTAACGATTTGTCCTACATGAACTGCATCTAGTGGATGCTTAATAAATCCTGTTGACATTTTAGAAATATGTACTAAGCCATCATCATGTAATCCACAGTCAACAAATGCACCAAAGTCTGTAACATTACGTACTGTACCTTGTAATTCCATACCTACTTTTAAATCTTCTAAGTGAAGTACATCACTCTTAAGAATAGGTGCTTCAATTACATCACGTGGGTCACGTAATGGGCTACAGAATGCATCTAAAATATCTTTAATTGTATATTCACCAATATTTAATTCATTTTGAAGTGCAATTAATTCTTCAGGTGTAATTGCTTTAACTTTTTCAACTAATTCTGCTTTACCTAAATCAGCTGATGAGAATCCAAGTTTTTCTAAGATTGCACGAGCTGCAGCATAGCTTTCAGGGTGGATACCAGTCATATCAAGTGGTTCATTACCATCAACGATACGTAAGAAACCGATAGCTTGTTCTAATGCTTTAGGACCAACACCTTTAACTTTAATATCTTCACGGTTGTCAAAACGACCATTTTCTTCACGATGTGCAACAATTTTCTTAGCAGTACCTGCATTAAGACCTGCAACATATTTAAGTAGTGAAGGAGATGCAGTATTGATATTAACACCAACTTGGTTAACTGCAGTAGTAACTACGAAGTCAAGACTTTCAGCAAGTTTACTTTGAGTAACGTCATGTTGATATTGACCAACACCAATTGATTTAGGATCAATTTTAACAAGTTCTGCAAGTGGATCTTGAAGACGTCTTGCAATAGAGATAGCTGAACGTTCTTCAACTGAGAAATCAGGGAATTCATCACGAGCGATATCAGATGCAGAATAAACTGATGCACCAGCTTCATTAACAATAATATATTTAACTTCACGTCCAAGAGCATCAAGTTGTTCTTTCATTGCCGAAAGAGTTCCTGCAACGAATGCTTCAGTTTCACGAGAAGCAGTACCATTACCCATAGCAACAACTTCAACATTATGACGAAGTACTAAATCTTTAAAGATTTCAACAGCATTAGCATAACGTCCTGGTGGAACAACTTCATCTTTACTCTTTTGATGAGGATACATTACACTCTTTTCAAGAAGTTTTCCTGTAGCATCAACTACAGCTAATTTACAACCTGTTCTAAACGCAGGGTCAACACCAAGAACAGTTTTACCTTTCATAGGAGGTTGTAATAAGTAATTTCTTAAGTTTTCACCAAAGATATGAATAGCTTGATTTTCAGCTTTATCTTTTAAATCACCACGAATTTCACGAACAATAGCAGATTTAATTAATCTTTCATAAGCATCTTCACATGCTTCACGTACTAAGCCTGCAGTAATACTTTCTGCAACCTTAATTTTGTCAGAACAAATATAGTTAAGTACTGTTGCGTAATCTTCAACAAGTTCTACTTTAATAACTTTTTCTGCTTCTGCTCTATTGATAGCTAGAATTCTATGAAGTTTAACAGTCTTGATAGGTTCAGAGTAATCATAATACATTTCATAAACTTTCTTTTCATCAAGAGTAGCATCTTTAACTGTACATTTAATACTAGCATTCTTTTCAAAATAATCACGAATCCATGAACGATAATGTGCATCATCAGAAACAACTTCTGCAATAATGTCTTTTGCACCTTGAATAGCCTCAGCACTATTTTTAACAATAAGACCTTCTTTTTTCATTGCTTCAATTTCTTCATCAGTCTTACCTTCAAGATTAGTAACATATTTAGCTGCTTCAGCTTCAACATCACCTTCAAGAGGGAATGATAATAAATATTCTGCAAGTGGATCTAAGCCTTTTTTCTTAGCATCAGTTGCACGAGTCTTTTTCTTTTCCTTAAATGGACGATAAATATCTTCAATTTCAGCAAGTTTAGTTGCTTTAATAATAGCTTCTTTTAATTCAGGAGTAAGTTTTCCTTTTTCTTCAATAAGACGCATAACGTCTTCTTTTCTTTGAGCAAGCTTTTGACCATAATCCCATTCAGTATAAATAGCTCTAATTTGCTCTTCATCTAACCCGCCAGTAACTTCTTTACGATAACGAGCGATAAATGGTACAGTTGCACCACCTTCAATTAATTGTAACACTGCTCTAATTTGAGAAATTTTAACGTTTTGTTCACGAGAAATCTTCCCAAGAAGGGCGTCATTAATATAATCGTTTTCCATTTTAACCTCCGTTTTTCTAATTGTCTTTTTGTTTGGTATTTTACAGAGTTAATATGTCAACGGTTTTTCCATCACATACGAACTTTATAAGAATATATTAAATTTTCCAACACAATAGATATCTCAAAATATCCTTAGATAGTATACCATAATTTGAACTTTTTTTCAACTACAATTACCTATTATTTTTTAAAAGAAAAAGCCCTAAAGAGTTTCCCTTAGAACTTTAATTATTTGATAAAATACATAATTAACTTGTTTTCTTCTTACATCATTACGTGTACCTTTTTCATGTCTTTCAAGTTCAATTACTAGTTCCTTATTATTATAATTAATTATAATACATGAATGATAGCTACCATCTCCTACTTGATAACTACTTCCACCTGCAAGACCTGTTATACTAACACATATATTAGATTTAGATACTTTTGATAAACCTTTAGCCATTTCATATGCTGTTTCTTTAGAATAAACAGAAAATTTATTAATTGTGTTTTTATTCACACCTAAAATTTTATTTTTAGAATCATTACTATAAGTTACATAACTTTCTTTTAAAACATTAGATGCCCCACTTACATTAATTAATGTAGCAGCCATTAGTCCGCCAGTACAACTTTCCGCAAAACTAATAGTTAAATTATGTTTAATTAACATCTTTACAAGTACTTCTTCAATTGGGACATTTCCTTCTGATAATACAAATAAATTATTTGTAGTTAAAAAATCATTAACATATTTTTTAAACGCTTCTTTACTATTACTTTTACCAATAAAATAATATGTATTTATATTATACTCACTTTTCTTAATTACTAAAACATCTTCAATAGATTTATAACGAACTTTAGAATCATTTATTGTATTAACAACATCAACTAAATATCCATTATTACTTAAATAATTGATTGTTTGATTAAGTGTAGAAAACAAAGGAATCTTACTATTTAAAAAATTGTTTAATAAAAGTTGTAACTTATGCATCAAATATTCTTCTTTTGTTATAGAATAATGTTTCACATTAATCCACCCATGTTTATCAGTTAATATCTCAGCATTATAGTTAAATCTAAATCCACATTTAATCATAACAGCACCAGATGCAACATTTTCTACCATATGTTCTGCTTCAACAACTTTATAATTTTTATTATTAAACAAATTATCAAGATATGCATCAAGAACTTCAGTCATAACACCTTGATTCCAATATTTTCTTGATAAACAGTATCCAATTTCACAAGCTGAAAAATCAGCATTTTCTTTAACATTAGAAATGGCACCAATAACCTCATTAGTTGCTCGATCACATATTGCAAGATCAGTTTTATTAGTATCAATTAAAAATTTAATAAATTCTAATGATGATTCAACGCTTTTATGTGGTTGCCATGTTAAATACTTAGTAACCTCACTATCATTTGCCCAGTTATTAAACATATTCTCGGCATCAGCAATTTTAAACTTTCTTAAATAAAATCTTTTTGTATTAATCATTTTCTAATACCTCTTAATAATAATTATACTATAATTAAATACTTTTGTAAACTTATTAATTTCTTTTTTTATAAATTTTTGCTATAATAATAAGGAAAGGAAGCATACTATGAACACAATTGGAAAAGATGTTATTGTAGAACAAGAAATAAATAAAAGTAGTTTTATAACATATTTAAAGTTAGTAACTACACCGCTTGATGCTAAAAACTACATTAAAGAAATTAAAGAACTACACCCCAATGCCACACACCATGTAACAGCATATTTAGTAGGACCAACTGGTGAACATGGTCATGCTAATGATGATGGAGAGCCAAGTGGAACTGCAGGACTACCAGTTTTAGATGTATTTAAGAAAAACGACATCACAAACTTTGTTTGTATCGTAGTTAGATACTTCGGTGGAATTAAACTAGGAGCAGGAGGACTTGTTAGAGCTTATTCATCTTCTGCAAGCCTTGCACTTAAAGAAGCAGGAACACAACCTATCATTAACTATCAAACTTTAGAATTAACATTCAACTATAGTTTCATGAATATAATAGAAAATAAACTAAAGAATTACGAAATATTATCTAAAGACTTTACTACTAATGTTACACTAACTATTAAAGTCCCAGAATCAGATATTACTACTTTAAAAGAAATTTTAATTACTCTTACAAACAACCAAATCATAATAAAATAACAGCCAAATGGCTGTTATTTTTATTTATCTTTTTTTGGTGGAAATATAGGTAATAATGGATTTGTACTTTCCATATATTCTTTAAATGCTGGTTTTGAATTAAGTTGACGTTTATCCATCATTGGAATACTAACAAATTGGAATAATACAAATACAACTAGTGGACAAAACACAAGTGCAGGATTTGCATTTTTTACACTGAAGTGTACTAAAAAGATTCCAAACCAAAATAATATTTCACCAAAATAATTAGGATGACGACTGTTTTTCCAAAGACCTTGTGTCATAACAAGTCCATGATTAGATGGTATTTTTTTAAACATTGTCATTTGTAAATCAGCAATAGTTTCAATTAAAATAGCTATTATTATAACCAAATATCCAATAATAGTCATAAATGATGGTTCATAACCTGCTTTAGTTACATCACCAATAAAGTTAAATGCAGGAAGCATTGCTACTGCAACAACAATTGTTGGCATTAAGTGAATCCCAAAGAAATTAAGTAATGGATAAACCTTAGGGAACTTTTCTTTAAAATGAACATATCTCCAATCTTGATGACGAAGATTATTAAATCTTGATGCCCAGTTAATTGTAAGTCTAATTCCCCATACACATATTAATACAACTAATACTCCACTCCATGTATTAATATTATCACTAAGATATAAAAAACTAATTGACATTACAATTGGGGCAACGCTCCAATATGGATCATAAATTGATGCATTTTTAAATATACAACTCATTATAAAAATAAATACTGTTGCAATTAAATCAAGGATTAGTATTTTAAATAGAATTATTTCACCAACATCACCTTTAATATTTAAATATGGATATAAAAAGATACATCCAACAATTGCTGCAGCATACATAACTAGTACTGCTAAAATAGATCTTATTTTAGAAAAAATCATAATTTTTACCTCTTTTTATATTAATTATACCATTAATATCTTTTTTTATCAATAAAAAAAGAAAAAAAACGGCTATGTAAAACATAACCGTATATTATTTTATTGAGTTAAGAAATATAGTAAGAATAAACCAAATACTACTATCATTACAATTGATAATTCAAATTTTGGTTTTTCACATTTCTTCATTGCATATCTAATTAAATCTGCTAAATAAATAATAACAGATAGTACTACATATGAAATGATACCTACACCAATACCAGTTGTAATTGAATAAGATAATGGCATTACTATAATTGTTAAGAATGCTGGAACAGCATTTTTAATTGATTTAAAATCAATATTAACAACTGATTTCATCATTAATACACCTACGTATACAAGTGCACTAGCTGCTGCTGCTGAAGGAATAAATGCAAATACAGGTAAAATAAAGATAGATAGGAAGAATAAAATAGCTGTTGTTAAAGCAGTTAAACCAGTTCTACCACCTGCTGCAACACCAACACCTGATTCAACAAATGTTGTAACTGTAGAAGTACCACATACAGCACCTACGCAAGTTGCGATAGAATCAGAATACATAATTTTCGAATAATTATAAGGTTTTCCTGTTTCATCTAATAAATCAGCACCAGCACAACATCCAACTACTGTACCCATTGTATCAAACATATCAATCATACAGAATGATATAATTGTTACAATACTTGCAGCTAATGTATCTTTATCAAGTCCTTCAATACCTTCAGTAAATGCTGCAAAGAATACTCCACCTTTAGAAGGATCCATTGAGAAGAATGTTTCAAAATTTTCCCAGAATTTCCAAGTAATTCCATCAGCTTTACCAAGTAATACATCTACATTAGTTACACCTAAAGGAAGTCCTAAAAGTGTTGCAGAAATAATACCAATAATAACAGCACCTTTGATGTTATAATGTGATAAAATACCAATTACAACTAATCCAAAAATACAAACAAGTGCTTGAGAAGCAATTCCACCATTTGCATATAAATCAAAATTTCCAAAATTAACTAAACTTACAAGAGTATATTCATTATCAACAATGACTTTAGCATTTTGTAAACCGATAAAAGCAATAAACAACCCAATACCAACTGGAATAGCAATTCTAATTGATTCTGGTACACCGTCAAAGATCTTTTCTCTTAATGCAACAACTTTTCCTGTCTTTTTATCTTTTCCACCAGGAATAATAGATAATAACAAGAATACAACACCTGAAATTAAAACTAATAGTAATGCTGAACCAAGTGGCATAATTCCACCCATAATTGCACCTGCTCCACCACCAATTAATCCACCTACTGCAGAGTTTAAACCTAAACCTGGAGCTTGTGCTAAAGGTATTTTTGCAAGGAATGCCATTAATAATGTACCGATAATTGCACCTAATGCTGTTGCAATAAATATAGATGACCATCTAGGATCAGAAGTTCCTGTAGCCCATAAAATGTTATTAGGATTAACTGTTAAAATATAAGCCATTGCTAAAAATGTTGCAATACCAGCAATAATCTCAACTTTAAATGATGAACCATTTTTTTCAATATCAAAGAAAGATTCTACTTTAGCAATTAACCCTTTTTTGTTTTTGTCTTGCATAATTTTCTCCTTTTAATTATTTTGGAAATTTCATATTCCACTTTTATTATATCATAATTTGATTATTTATAACAATTTTTAAGCAAGTTTTTATTGTTTTAACTAAATTTATAGTAAAATATAAATAGAGGTTTAATTTATGAATGAATTATTTACAAATGAAAAACATTATCTAACACTGAATAATTATTTAAAAAGCATCTATAATGAAAAAGTATTCAAAGTATCACTTAATGGAGGATTCTCTTGTCCTAATCGTGATGGTAAGATAAGTACAAATGGTTGTATTTTTTGTTCTGCTAGTGGTAGTGGTGATTTTGCAGGAAATATTAATCTATCAATTAAAGATCAATTTTATGAAGTTGCGTCTATACTTAAAAAAAAATGGCCCAATGGGGCTTATATAGCATATTTCCAAGCAAACACTAATACATATGGAACAGTAAGTGAACTAAAGATGCGTTATGAACAAATTGTTAAAGATGGAAAAAAATTAGATGATAAAATAAAAATCTTATCTATCGCAACTCGCCCAGATTGTTTAGACAAAGATGTATTAAACTTACTAAAAGAATTAAATGACCAAATCCCTTTATGGGTAGAACTAGGTTTTCAAACATCAAATGAAGAAACTGCAAAATTTATTAATCGAGGTTATTCTAACGATATATTAGTAAAAGCAGTAAAAGACTTAAAATCACTTGGAATAACAGTTATAGTTCATATTATTAATGGTCTTCCAACAGATTCGTATGATGATATGATTAACACTGTTAAATTCTTAAGAAAACTACCAATTGATGGAATCAAAATTCATATGTTACATGTAATTAATAACTCACCACTTGGAAAACTTTATAAAGAAAATCCATTTCCTCTATTAACTATGGAAGAATATGTAAAAATAGTCGTAGAACAACTTCGTCTTCTTCCACATAATATAGTAATTCATAGAATTACTGGAGATGCAGATAAAACTGAACTACTTGCTCCTATGTGGACATTAAAGAAATTTGTAGTAATGAATGAAATAGATAAACTAATGCGTAAAGAAAACTATTATCAAGGAGATTTATATGTTCAAGATTGTTGAATTTAGCCATCTAATTATTAAAGAATATATTAATAATTCTAACCTTTCTTTTATAAGATGCTTAGATGCAACATGCGGAATGGGTAATGATACTATTTATTTAGCTAACCTTTTAAAAGAAAAAGGTCATGTTGATAGTTACGATATTCAAGAGATTGCAATTAACATAACAAAAGAAAAATTAAATAATTTAAATATTAAAAATGTCACACTATATCATAAATCACATGAATATATTGATGCATCACTTTATGATCTTGCAATATTTAATTTAGGTTATTTACCTAATACAGATAAATCTATTACAACTAAAAAAGAAACAACAATGATAGCAATCGAAAAACTAGTTTCTGAAATTAATAATAATCCTAATTTACTAATTATTATTTGTCTATATCCAGGACACACTGAAGGTAAACTAGAAAGTGACTTTATTGATAATTATGCAATAAACTTAAGTAGTAAGAAATATTTAGTTACTAAATATCTAAATTATAACAGACCTACTTCTCCTTATATTATAACTATATCAAAAACAAAACTGTAAGACTTTCTCTTACAGTTTTTATTTTAATTCTTTAGTCTTAGTACCAATTACTTTTTCAGGATTTAAGAACTTACCAGATTTAGAAATTTGAAAATACACATGAATTCCAGTTTCTGAGTCAACTGTAGTAGTTCCTGCTACCCCTAGTTTTACACCTTGTAAAACTTTAGTACCTTTTTCAACACAGACTTCACTAAGGCCATAATAAAAAGTTTTAACTTCATCATCGTTAGAAACAACAACATAATTACCAAATAATGGACTACTTGATACTTCAGTAACTGTTCCTGCTATTGCAGAAACAACATCAAAGTATTCACCACTAGTTAAAGCATAGCTTGTCCCAGTGCTTGTTCTAAAACTATTTTGATATTTAATTAAAGATTTAGTTTGATCTTCAATACTTGCATCTTTTTCATAGAATTTTCTTACAACTTCATATTCAAGAGTTGCATCAAAAGGCATTGAAACAAATTCTTCTGAAACACTTCCTACATTTTCTTCATCATCTGGAGTAGGTGTAGGAGTAACTGTTGTATCATCATTAGGGCTTTCTACTGGTTTATTAGTATTTATACTCCCTACGATTATAGCAACAAACAATAAACATACGATTCCAACGAAGAAGAAAAATTGAAATTTATTTTGGCCAATTTTTTTAATCCAATTTTTCATAATATCACCTCGCATTTATTATGCGAAGTTTTTTTACTTTTTATTCAAAATTTTTTTAGAAATTTAAAATATTATAAATTACATTTACTAATTCTCTAAATCCCCATGCCGTAAAGATAGATATTAAGAATACAACTATAAAGAAAAACGCTCTAATTGATCCAATTTTACCTTGTTTAAATATTTTTTCAAAATTTGTATCTAACATAACAATACTAGATACTATTAACATTCCTAAAAATACAATTAAAAAAACAATATTTAAAGTATTATTCATTCTTTCCTCCATATTTTAAAATTCTAAGCGTATTAAGAATTGTAATTAAACATACACCAACATCTGCAAAAACACCTAAAAGCATTCCATAACTTCCAAGTATTCCAAGCGTTCCGATTATTAAAGCAATAAATTTAACACCAAGTGCAAATATAATATTCCAAGTTAAAATACGTTTTGTAAACTTAGATATCTTGATTGCTTTAGTTAAATTATTCATATTATTATTTAATAAAACAACATCACTAACTTCTACTGCTTCATCATTACCAAGTCCACCAATTGCAACTCCTACATCAGCAAGTTTTATTGATGGTGTATCATTTATTCCATCTCCTACATAAACAACACTTGTATTTTTCTCTTTATTTTTTATAATATTTTCTAGTTTTTCTAACTTATCACTAGGTAATAGTTTTGCATAAACTTTATTGATATTTAGTTTACTTGCAACATCATTTGCAGTAGCATAATTATCTCCAGTTAAAATAACACATTCAATATTTAATTTATTAAGTCCATTAATCATTTCATATGCTTCTTCTTTAATTTCATCTACTATCAATACATAACCATAACATCTTTTATCAATAGCTAAATATAATACACTACCAGTTTCTTTACAATTAACAATTTCAATATTATTATTTACCATTAATTCATAATTACCAACTAAAATCTCTATATTATTATAATATCCAATAATACCAAATCCAGGAAGTTCTCTAACATTATTAATGTTTAATTTTTCATTACATTCTAACTTAGAAATACTTTTCGCAATAGGATGATTAGACATTAACTCAATACTTACTAAATAATTCATAAATTCATCTAAATTAATATTAATAGGACAAATTTTACTTACTTTAAAATTACCTTTAGTAAGTGTTCCTGTTTTATCAAAACAAATTAACTTTGTTTTAGATAATGCTTCTACATAGTTTCCACCTTTTACAAGTACCCCAAATGATGAACATCTACCAATTCCTCCATACATTGCAAGTGGAATAGAAATAACAAGTGCACATGGACAAGATGATACTAAAAATACAAAACAATTATTTAACGCATCATTTAATGAAAACTTATCTATTAATAACCATTCTACTAAAAATACAAAACAAGCAAGTATTAACACAATCGGAGTATAAATTCTTGCAAACTTAGTAATAAATTCTTCAGTCTTAGATTTTTTATTACTTGCAAGTTCAACCATTTTAATAATTTTACTAGTTGTTGATTCATTTAATAAAGTAGTTACCTCAATATATAAAACACTACTTAAGTTAATACACCCTGAAAGAACTTCATCACCAACACCAACATCTTGTGGCATACTTTCACCAGTAATAACTTTAGTATCAAGAGTACTTACACCATCTTTAATTACACCATCAAGAGGAATTCTTTCACCAACTTTAACAACAATAACATCGCCTACTTTTACATCTTTAGTTAAAACATCTTCCCCATTATCTAAATGTGTTACATCAACTTTTAACTCTATTAATTTACTAATTGCATCAGTAGATTCACCAAGCGCAAGATCTTGAAAATATTCACCAATCGTATATAATAATACAACTAATATTGCTTCTAATCCTTCATTAATTATTAATGCACCTACGCTTGCAATAATCATAAGTAAATTTTCATCAAATATATTACCTTTTATAATATTTTTAATAGACTTAATTATTATTTTATAAGCAAGTAATAAATAACTTATAATATAAAAAACTCTACCAATAACTACAACATTACTATCTTTTAATATAGTACTTAAAATTAAAGCAGTAATTCCTAAACATAATCCTAAAACAAATAGAACAACACTTATAATTTTCTTTCCACAACATTTATGATGTTCATGACAACATTCATGATGATGCTCACTATGCTCGTGACAACAACATTCATGATCATGTTCACCATGCTCGTGACAACAACCATGGTTGTGTTCATGTTCATGGCAACTTTCATGATGTTCAAACTCATCATCTAATGATATTTCTGCATCAGGTTCAATTTTTCTAATAATTTCTTCTAATTCAATTAAATCTAGTATATTGTCTTTATAAGTAATTATAATTTTCTTAGATAAAAAATTAACTCTTACCTCTTCTACATTATCTAACTTACTTAATAAATGTTCTACTTTAGCTGCACAATTAGGACAATCTATGCCTTTAAAATAATATTCATATGTTTTCATATGTTATTCCCCATGTTCTAAGTGCATAACTGTAGTGTTTATAATATCATTAATATGATCATCATCAAGCGAGTAAAAAATCATTTTACCAACTCTTCTATGTTTTACAAGTCTTGCACCTCTTAATATTCTTAATTGATATGATACTGCTGTTTGACTCATTTCTACTATTTCAGAAATATCTGAAACGCATAATTCTTTTTTCATCAAAGCATAAATTATTTTCATTCTTGTATAATCTGCCATTATTTTATAAAATTCTGATAATGTATATACTAAATCATTATTA
>JAFQFT010000046.1 GCA_017398545.1 Bacilli bacterium
AATGTACGGCAATACTATTATATCAAAGGAACGCACAAAAAAAGCGGTAATAGATTTCTCTATTATCGCTTTTTGTTTGTTTAATATGACCCTAGAATTTTCTAAAGCTTTTTTTAAAACCCTAGAATTTTCTATTTAGTCTAAAATGTTAACTGATATTGTTATAAATTATTTATAAATATATGCTCCTACAGTATTAATTGTATTTTCATCATACTTTAACCATCCAAGATCTAATGCTTGATCTATAATATAACCTCTAGATATGTCTTTAGCTTTTCCCATCATTAAAACTATTTCATCTCTTAACTTTAATAATTTTTCATAATTTATTAGTTTTTTATTAGCACTACCTTTTTCAAAAATAACAATATTAGGGATTAATTTTCCACCTTTTTCTTTTAAATAACCATATTTTAGCAAATCATTAATATATCTTTCATCAGTTTCTTCTTTTAAACCATTACATATTAACCATAGTTGATAAACTAAATTATGATTTAAAAATTCGGGCGATTTATTGTATAAATCAAATTTATAGAATTTATATTGACCAAAATCAATATCTTTTTTTAATTCTCTAATATCTTTACATTCATATCCATGTAATCCTACAAATTTCGGTTCATCAAAATCAATTGGTTGTTCATATCCAATTACCTCCCAATGTCCATCATCGGGTCTTTTAGGATGTTCATCTTCTTTATTATATACAGGATGTGCATATGGTGATGTTAGCCAAATATAATCAAATGCTCTCATTAATAATAACCATTTAGCATTTTCATATGATACGTATGAAATATTAACTCTTTTATTCTCTTCACTCATATAAATATCTATTAACTCACATAGTTTTATCGTGATATCTTTAGCATATTTCATGTTTTCATTATGAATTCTTAGTTGTTCTTCTTTACTAATTATTTTGAAATTTGTTTCATATTTATTTCCAATTTTTCTTAACAATTCTTCTTTACATAAAAATTCTAATTCATCTTCCATATAAGGGAGTGCAATACCTAATTCTAATGCAAGTTGCTCAGCAGTTTGTGGGTTTTCATACGCTTCTAAGAAAATGTTTTTATATAATAAATGTGTGATAATAGACCAAGGTTGTCCTTTATTTCCATCTTTACCATTCATCACAAATCCAATATTTTCTGGACTATAACTTTTTTTACCAAATACTCTTGTCATATTCATACCTTCTTTCAATACATTTCTAGCTCGATGCAGTCTTTGATGTATTGCATCAACCGAAAGATTTAGTGATTTTGCAATGTCTTTTACGTTTTTATTTTCTAAATAATAAGCAACTATAATATTACGATATTCACTTTTTATGAACGCTAACTCTCTTCTTAAAAGTTTTAATTGTTCATCGTATATCATTTCATCTATGATATTAGGTTCATCATCAATTATCTCAATATCATAAATGTCGATACTATTAATATTCTCTCTTCTTTTTCGATTTTTAATTGCCCATTTGGAATAAACATTACGTGTAATTTGCCATACCCAAGCAGAATAATTATTAGGAATAGTTCCTTTATTTAAACCATCTATTACATTTAACGCGATATCCTGAGTTAAATCTTCTGCATCTAACCAGCTACTTGTTTTCTTTAAACAAAAATAAAATATCTTTTCCATATAATTATCTACAAATTCTTGAATTAATTTATCACATATACTTATATTATTAGACATTGTTTCACCACCTTTCATTAATATAGTGTATGAATTATAAATTTACTGACAAACTTTTTAAATTAATTTACAAAAAAAAGCTATATACCACATTACAAAACATAAATTTTGCAGTATGGTTATATAGTTTTTTAGTTGTTTAATAATATAAAAGATTATAATCTAATTCTCTATTAATTCATATCGTTCTCTATAACTACTATATTGATTCCATTTAATGTAATTTTCTTTCATTAATCTACTATTCTTTAACAGTATTGTTGTTATTTATTCTATGTACTCCAACATGAATAATTTTTAATTTGTAATAAATTACTTACTTTAAATAATTTTATTGCTTCTAAAACTTTATCCACCTTTAACAAATTTCTTTCTAAAAAGCCATATTACCTATATTCTTAAAAAATATATTTAAATTTAGATAATAAACTTAATTATTCTTCTGAAATATTATTAATTTTTTCAAATTCTATTATATCCTTATCATAATTTGTTTGAAGATTAATCCAAAAAATTGCATCTATTTCTAAAGCATATTCTAATTTTTTTGCAAAATCAACAGATATATTTTTTTGACCGCTTATAACTGTACTAACGTGTTTTTCGCTTACGCCACAACGAATAGCTAATTCTTTTTGCGACATATTTTTTTCTTCTAAAAATTCAGCAATTGTTTCACCAGGATGAATAATAAAATCACGGGATAATCCATGTTTGTTTTGTGCCATGATAATCAACCACTCCTTCTATATAAAATTCTTCACAACTCACCAAACTATTTTTACTTAAATCTGGTGAATTAGGACAAATAATCAATCGATAATTTGCAGATATATGGATTGAATATTTTCCTTTCATATTCCCCTCTAAGGGTTCACATTTACCAATATGTTTATCTATAACAAAATAAAAATTCAGAGAAGCAAAAAGTTGATCCAATTTTCTTTTAAGGCTCCGTAAAATATCCATACTAATAATGGATTGCATAATTTTTTTATTTTTGCTAGGATCTTATAAATTTTCAAACAATTTTTCTATATAGTCGTCTTTATAAATTAGTTTCATTCATAACACACCCTCCTATAATAATTACCCAACTGGTAATTATTATGCCACAAAATATAATTAATGTCAATAAAATTATCTAAATTATATATTATTTAATTGTTCATTAATATTAATAAACCATTCTTTTTCTTTATATTCATCAAAAAATTCTATTGTTAATAATTTTCTCATCATATCAACTACTTGCATATTATTTGATGGTGCATCTTGAATTTTCCAAGTGTCAAGCATTGGTAATTTTAATGAATGTGCTTTTATATTTCTTGATTTTAATGATAATTCTAAACATCTTGTTAAATGATGTTTCACTACATTTTCATTTTTTGTCGTTTGAACTTCAAATTTACCCATTTCTTTATGCATTATATATAATAATTTCATCATTTCAAAACTCATATCATCATTCTTATATGCTACTTCAAATATATCTGATACTGTCTTAAATACATTTTGTTTATATTTTGCATCCTTTGGAGATTCAGTATCAAATACTATTTGCGCTGCCATCCAGTACATTTTGTCTAAAAACCAATACATACACCAACTGACATGTCCAATAGTTTCTTCACTACCAAATATTTGTGTATATATTAATTCAGTTGAATGATGAAGTGGAAATGATTTATCAGCCCATTTTTCTGCCATATCTTCTTTGCCTAAATAACTATATAAAACAGCTAGTTGATTACATACTTGACCTTTGTAATAATTACTAGGATGATCCATATTATATATTTCATTTCCAAGATCTATTATTTCATTTTGATATTTAATTTTATCAACATCATAATATAAACTCATTAAATGTTCTTTTATCTCAATATTATTTGGCATTTTTTTATACATCTTTTTACATAATTCTAATGCTTGTTCATAATCACCATTTCTACATAATGCCTCTGCTTGGTCTTCAAATTCATCAACTAATCTTTGTTCGTCTATCTTTTCAACTTGTAATAATTCATCAATAGTAATTCCATAGAATCTTGCAATATCAGGAAGTAATAATATATCAGGGTATGTGTTACCATTCTCCCACTTACTTACTGCTTGAAAAGAAACACCCAAGTACTCTGCTAATTTTTCTTGAGAAACATTTTTTTCTTTTCTTAAACTCTTTAACTTTTCTGACAAACTTATATTCATTATCATTTTCTCCTTATGTTGTTTTGTAGCTACACTAAAATTATAACATATAATTATTTTAAATCAATAACTTATATAGAGAATTTCAGTTTAGTAATTCAACTAAATCGGGAATTTATATTCTCAAACAACAAAAGGCATTATAGCCTTTCATCTACATTAGTAGTTTAGAGTTTCTCCATTAATGTATTTCCATACTTGTCTTTCCATTTCACTTAATATTTATTGACCTTCTCTCTATATATATACATCATGATCTTTGATGTCTTCTGATAGCCCAAGTAATATCCATCTTAATTCGTGAATAGTTCTTAGTCTTAACTCTGAATCCATAAGTCTATTCATCTTTTCTTTTGACTTTTTTCTTTCTTCATCACTTATAAGATTGTTTTCCATCATTTACTCTTTTCTTAATTAGTTCAAGTAATTATGTACTATAACTTGTTTTAAGTCCAGACAAATGAGAAAGTAAAAGTTTGTTACTTTAAAATAGGTCCACGCCGTCATTTAGATGAGGACCTCAGCATTTTAACAATTCCACAATAAAACTCTGCTACAGTTCTTAAAATGGGTGCTGAAATTTTATACCTTTAGAAATATAACGAAAAAAGGTAGCAACCATATTTGGTTAACTACCTTAATTGATTATTCAATTATTAGTGTTATATACAATCTTACTCTTGAATTTAAATTATATGTTCCTACTATTAGAACAGTACATGTACCAGTAGAAGATATTTGTCCCCAATAATTCATGGTAACTGTTTCTTCACTTTCATTTAGTATATTCCACGAGTAATATTGAATCATTGGATATGGGCAATTGGTATTAGTTAATTCTAGTTGATATGTTCCATTTTCTGCAACATATGAATAAGACATATTAAGTTCTATTTCAATTAAATCTTCTTCTTCATCATTTAAGACTGTGAATGTTCTATAATAAACAACTTTAGGATCATCTTTAAGAACAGCATAAATTGTAACTGTCGTATCTTCAGTTACTGGCATCGCAAGTACTGTACCAAAATTAGTTACAATAGCAACATTTTCATTACTTGAATACCAATCATAATCAAGTCTTGACATAGGGTCTCTTAGTCTATCTTCAACCATTAAATAAATATTTCTAGTAAATCCTTCAGTGATAGTATATTCATCACATTCACCACTATTAAACAAAACTTCAGTTCCTAAGTCATATCCAGTATAATATGGATCAGCAACTAGAATGCCTTGCATATTCATATTATAATCAACCATTCTTCTTAAAGCAAAGTTTATATTTACATTGTCTTCATTTTCAGCATATCCAAAGTAATAAGTTCCTGGATCTAAAATCAATGTGAAGACAGGACTTCTATTTGTTGATGTGATTTCATCTATATATACACTTTCAATATAATAATAGTTTATGCCAGGTTCATAACCTGGATCCCTAACTTTTTCAAAAACATATACTTTAATGTCATTATAAATAGTTCCACTTGAAATAATATCTAATTGAATCTCTGAACGATGACTAATTGTTACTTCTTCAAAACAACTTTGAGTATTTACATTTTCAAATAAGACATCAAAATCAATACTTGTTAATGAATTCAAATAATTAATATTATTTACTTCTATACTTTGAATGTTAAATGTTAGAGTTGAATAACTACTTAATGGTAAAGTAACATCTATATAATATGTTCCATTTTCTGGCAAATATATATACATTATGTTTTCATTTTCATTTGATTGAGCAAATATGTCAAGTTCACTTAAAGAATACATGCTTAATAAGTTAGTTCTATTAGCATCAGTATATACTTGAATCGCATTTACTGGATATATAGCACTTGCACCAGCATTTAATGTAAATTTATAAAAACCAGCACCATTATAATTCGTATATTTAAGCCTAGCATGATAGATATTATTATCAGTTAAATGTAACCCAGATGCGATATTTGTTCCATTACTTGAATTATAAGCAATTGCTATTCCATCAGGATTATAAGCAAGCTCATAATTGATTTTAATAGTTCCACTAGTTGTAAGAGTTGAATGTTCTATACTTAAATAATGAGTTCCTTTATTCAAATAAGCAGTCAATGAATTATTTCCACTATAAGCAACAGTCATATCTGAATTATAAACAATTATTTTTGAAGATGCATCTGTTACAAATTTATATGACCTTGTGCACTCAACAACTAATTTATATAATTTGTTATATCCAGCATTTAATGTAACACTATCATCCTCATCTATTAAGCAATATAACTCAATTTCACTATAACTAGAGTTATCAGGTATTATTTTACTTCTATAACTAGACCAATATACTTTATTTTTATATTCAGCAATTCTATCTTGTGGAACTACTATTTGTAAAGATGTTGAACAACCATCAAACACATTATTACCTAAATTAGTTATACCATTAACTGCTCTTTTAACAATAACCGATGTCAAATTTGAACAATTTTGAAATGCACCTGAATCAATACACTGAACACTAGCTGGTATTTCTATTTCTTCTAAACTTGTACACCCTTTAAACGCACCAACACCTATAGCACATAAATTATTGGACAAAGTAATATTTTCTAAATTTGTACATCCTTCAAATGCATACGAATCTATACTTGTAACAGTATTAGGGATTATGACTTCTTCTAAATTAGTGCACGCTTTGAAGGCTGACGACCCAATTGTTGCTAAATTTGCTGACAAGGTAACTGATTTTAAAGATGAACAATTTTGAAATGCACCTGAATCAATACACTGAACACTAGCTGGTATTTCTATTTCTTCTAAACTTGTACACCCTTTAAACGCACCAACACCTATAGCATATAAACTATTAGATAAAGTAACGCTTTCTAAGTTCGTACAGCCTTCAAACGCATACGAATCTATGTTTGTAACTGTATTAGGGATTATCACTTCATCTAAATTTGTGCACCCTTTGAAAGCTGATGCCCCAATTGTTACTAAATTTGGTGACCAGGTAACTGATTGTAAGGATGAACAATTTTCAAATGCTGAATCACCAATTGAATTAATTGTATCAGGTAAAATTATTTTTGTTATTTGATTTCTATTTTTAAATACATTAGATCCAATTTTTGATACAATTCTTCCATTTAAAGAAGAAGGAACAACAAATGCACCATTAAAATTAAAGTTTATAGCATCTAATTGTATTGTTCCATCTGGAAGAACAGTAGTACTGAAACTATCATTTGTGATTGGAGTAACATTCAAATCACTCATAACATTAGAAATTCGGCACGCCACACCAACTGGTGTATTTGAAATAGTACCTCCTGCAAAATTAAGTCCTATTAAAAATAAATTTGTGCCGTCATTATAATATACGGGACCACCACTGTCTCCGCTTTGAGAAGAATTTGTGTATATTATTACATTTGAAAATATTGTACCATCAACATTAACAGATGTGTTACTATTATTTATAATTCCATTTGTTATTCCTGTTGTTTGACCTATTTTTGTTATTGAACGTCCATTAATTATTTGACTGTTGGTCCCAAGAAGAATATTATTAAATATTGTACTATTATATTTACTATATGGAGAAATTTCCCAGTCTGACTGATCTGCAAATGGTACAAAAGATGCATCAGTAGTATTACCACTATGAGTAATTGAAGGTGTCCCTAAAAAAATTTGTTTGGTAAAAGGGAATGGTAGAGTACTATCAAAGTGTTCACCATAATACATATCTTTTCCTATAGGAGCCACGTGTTCATTTGTCAAAATTCCTAATTCTCCTGTTACATTATTTACTGCTTGTACACCAATTGTCCCTCGAGAAACATTAACATATCCTGGTCGTTCAGGAATAGGTTCCATATAAAATATTGACTCTCCTCCATAGGATGTTTCTAATGTTTTAGAAAAATTAACTAAAGGATCACAAATAAAACTAATTGCACCTTGTTCATATAGTCCCTTACTTTCTAAATATTGAATAATATTTGAAATTTTATTATTATCTTTAGTAAAAACAAGAACTTGATTATTCTCATCGCTAATTTGAACCATAGTTACATTATATTCTATCATGATATCTTCAATGCAATTTAATACTTGTTGTAAATAATTATAAGAAAAAGTAAACTCTACAAACTTTATTAATGAATTATTATTAATTTTACCTGTATAAGTGAGTGTATCGTTATTCACATATGCAATATTTAATACACCATCACTATCAACAAATACACCAGAAAAATTTTCATCGTAAACATTATATTGTTTGTTATTATATATTTTATTGCTAATTATGAAAGAATTATAAACCTGTTCATATGTATCATTAAGTATTGTTTCTACATTTGTATATTCTGAATCTAAATCATTATCTACATATGCAGATACTGTAAAAGTATTTAATCCAAAAAAAGAAATGAATAATAAAATTATCAAAGTCATAAATGAGAAAAATATTTTTTTCATCATAGTTCGTTTACACCTCCTTTTTTTCTCTAAATTTTTATTTATGTTTTATTTTTATTTCTTTGGCATTTCCAATTTCTATTTTCTTTACTTCTATTAATATTGTCCAACGAAATGCTTCTGTTGTATAAAACCCATCTTTTGAAATTGTTTTTTCAACTATTATCAATTCTTCTTCATTTAAAATTAAGTCTTCTATTATCGTTTCTTTACCATGACCTGTTTCAAAAGAATATATAATTAATGATTTATCAATAAAAAACTCCTCATTATAAATTGATTCATGTTCATTCATAAAATTACTATTATTATATTCCTTACACAAATTATTTAATTCTACTAATGAATTAATTATTCCACAAGAATATACTTGAAATATGCCATCTACTATTTTATATCCTATAGAACCAATACCATTATAATTTATCTTATATTCAATCTTTTTACCATTTTTTATCATATTACCACATTCTTTTAATTTAACATATAACTTAATATTTTGTTCAACTAATTCGTTAACATACTTATTCATCATATTCTCATCATAATACAACCCTATAACTTCTTCTTCTTTACTTAAAGGTATCATATCAATACTAATTGAAGTACCTTTATCAATTTCAACTAAATGCGATTTTCCATCAATAATAAAATCTATATTAATCTTTTCTTTTTCTTCGCCGCAACCAACTAAACACATTGTGAACATCAAACACATAAAAACTAAAAATGCTTTCTTCATTTCACATCACTCCTCTCAATTATATTTACATTATTACTTAATAATTCATTTTCAAAGATAATCACCATATTCATTAAATAAATCTTAATCATATGTAACACCTCCTATTATTTATATTATATGTTATAAATGCAAAAAACTCTCTTATTTCTAAGAGAGTCTAATAATTTCTTTCCCTATTAACTTCAAAATACTTTAAGGTAATTATTATAACTATCTTAGAGTATGAGTCATTTCCCACACTTCTATTATACCAAAAATTACCTATAATAATCAAATAATTAATATAATATTGTTTCAAATCCCATCAAACGACTATTTTTCCACCACCTATAAAATACCCTATATTCAAATCCCTTTAGTTGCTAAAATCTATTAAATGTCCTGAAAAATAAAAAAATGCACCTAAAAAGATGCATAATTCCTTGATTTTGATGTTAAAATCGTTATATTTTTACTATAAACATTATGAATCAAAGATTCATATTATGACTTATAGACACATTCTAATGGCACCTTAAATAGGAATCGAACCTATATCATAAGAATCGGAATCTTATATTTTATCCATTAAACTATTAAGGTCTATTAAAATTATAAGTTATTTATATTAAATTTGTCCCACATATTTCCACTTGGTACATTTTTAAATTTCATTGGTTCTTTTGTAACTGGATGAACGAAAGATAAATAATACGCATGTAAATGCATATGATCTTCACCTAACCCACCATATAGTTTATCCCCATATAAAGGATTCCCCATATTAGAAAATTGAACTCTAATTTGATGATGACGTCCAGTATGTAGTAAAATATCAACAATACTTAAGTTATCAATAAATTTAATTAAATTATAATCAAGTACAGCAAGTTTTCCTTTTTCTTTAGTTGTAACAAATGATTTAACTAGTTTTTCATCTTTAATTAAATAATCTTTCAGTGTTCCATAATTATTTATTTTACCATTTACAATAGCAACATATTTTTTCAATACTTCACCATTTCTAATTTGTTCTGAAATTCTTGCAGCTGCTTTAGAAGTTTTTGCAAAAACCATTACACCACTTGTCATTCGATCAAGTCGCATTACTAGTCCTAAATAAACATTACCAGGTTTATTGTATTTTACTTTTAAATATTCTTTTAATAATGTTAACATATCAGGATCTTTTGTATGATCTTCTTGACTAAGTACTCCAACAGGTTTTACTGCAACAATGATATGATTATCTTCATATAGTATTTCTAGTTTCATTTGTTTACCTCTTTTTTATTATTATATAACATTTAACAAAAAAATAAAAGAAATTTGAATAAATATTAATCATTACATCACAAGACTTTATTACATAATTATTTCCTATTCATTTTATTTGAAAATTATTTAAAAATTTTGTATAATATTATCAATGAATTTTACAAAAGACATGAAAGGAGTCATTATGAGTACACAATTAACTGATGCTATTAACATTAATGATTTTACTCTTGATGAAAAACCAAAGAAATTATCAAAAAATGAAAAGAAAAAATTAAGAGTAATTACATCATTAATTAATGGTGAAATCAATGGAACTCAAGCTGCAGAAAAATTAGGAATTACAACTCGTCAAGTAAGAAACTTAAAACGTCAAGTTTTAAATGAAGGACGTGAAGGTGTAATTCATAAAAATAAAAACTATAAACCATACAATACATATGATGAAGAAATCGGTGTATTTGTTTGTAAAATTTATCGTAAAAGTTTCCGTGGTACTAACTTTAGTGAGTTTGCAAGAATTATTCAAGAAGAATATGGTGTTCAAGCATCACGTAGTACAATTTATAATTTCTTAAGAAAAGGTCGTATTCGTTCTCCACAACGTAAAGCAAAGAAACGTAAGGTAATTAGTTACGATGAACAAGGAAATAAAATTATTCAAATTGTTAGAATTTATGATAGAAAAACAACTAACAATCCTAGTGGTAAAAAGGTTGTTGCAAGTACTACAATTAAACCTGCAAGAAAACCAAGAACTACAACTACAACTAAAGCAAAAACAACAAAAAAATCTACTAAAAAATAAACTAACTCTAAAGTTTCTTTAGAGTTTTTTTAAAAAAAGGAGACTTATGAAAAATAAAAAAGAAATTAAAATTGGTAATGTATATATTGGAGCATCTCATCCAGTTGCCATACAATCAATGACAAACACACCAACTAAAGATATTGATAAAACAGTTAAACAAATTCTTGCTTTAGAAAAAGTTGGTTGTATGATTGTACGAGTTGCTGTTTTAGATAAAGATGACGCTCTTGCTATTACTGAAATAAAAAAACATATTAATATTCCAATTGTAGCAGATATTCACTTTGACCATAGATTAGCAATAAAAGCTATTAAGTCAGGTGCCGATAAGATTAGAATCAATCCTGGAAATATTGGAAGTTTTGAAAATGTAAAAAAGGTAGTTGATGTTGCTAAAGAATATAATATTCCAATTAGGATTGGGATTAATAGTGGATCAGTTGAAAAACATTTATTAGAAAAATATAACGGTCCAACACCAGAAGCAATGCTAGAAAGTATTACTAATCATGTTAGACTACTTGAATCACTTGATTTTTATGATATTGTATTAAGCATTAAATCTACTAATATTGAAAATACAATCAAAACAAACGAATTATTAAACGAACATTTTGATTATCCAATTCATATTGGATTAACAGAATCTGGTACAGTTCTTGTAGGATCTATTAGATCAAGTTATGCACTTGGAGTTCTTCTTAATAAAGGTATTGGTAATACCATTAGAGTCTCTCTAAATGGAGATCCAGTTAATGAAATTCCTACTTGTAAAGAAATCTTAAGCATGCATAATCTTTATACAAAACCTACCCTTATTTGTTGTCCGACTTGTGGAAGAACAAAATACAATATGGTTAGTATCGTTAATGAGATTGAAAAATTCTTAAATACTATTAATTCTAATATTACAGTTGCTATTATGGGATGTGTGGTTAATGGACCAGGTGAAGCAAAACATGCAGATATTGGTATTGCAGGTGGTAATAACGAAGCAGTTTTATTTAAACATGGTGAAATTATTAGAAAAATAAAAGAAGAAAATATTATTGAAGAATTAAAACAAGAAATTTTAAATATTATATAATAAGGAAAAGGTATAACTACGAAATTGTAGTTATACCTTATTTTTTATTTTCTTTTTCTAAAGAATAATCCAATTACTGCTGTTAATGATAAAATACTAATCACTAATTCAGCACTCTTATTACCACATTTTTTCTTAGCAGGTTCTGGTTCAGAATCACCTGGAGCAACATATGTTGGATCAATTTCTCCACATTCACATTTACCTTCTACAAATGTATGAGTATGAGGTTCTACATAATTTGGATCAATTTCTCCACATTCACACTTACCTTCTACATATTCATGTACATGTGGTGGTACATAGTTAGGATCAATTTCACCACATTCACATTTTCCTTCTACAAATTCATGTACATGTGGTGGAACGTAATTTGGATCTGTTTCTCCACATTCACAAATACCATCTACAAAGTTATGAACATGTTCTTTTGCGTATACTAATTCATTAGATTCTATAATGATTGTGTTTTCATTATCATCGACATATTCTAAAACTAATTTAATGATATATTCATTTTCATCAAAGTCAAGGCCAGTTAAAGTAACTTTACCATATTTAATAGATAATTCTTTTGATACTTTACCATTGACCATAATATAAGCTTTAGTTACAACTTTATCATCATCTAAATATTCATATTCTAATGATAATGATGATGTTCCTTTTCTAGTTTCTTCTAATTTTAACACTGAAGGAACACAGAAAGGTAATGTATAAATATAAGTAGGATTTGTTGAGAATGGATATTCTTTTCCACTATCAGGATCTACAACAGTATATTCATAATAAACTTCATATTCAGTATTTTTATCTAATTCATCACACACAATTTCAGATTTATTTCCCATATTATATGTAGTTCTTCCAACATGAATAACTACATCTTGAATCCAACTTGCAGTTTCAAGTTCTGTATTTTTCTTAACTGTAAATGAATTATGAGTTATATTGACAATACTTAAGCCATGTTTAGGCGCACTAAATGCGCGTGTTTTAAATTGTTTAGCATGTGAACTATTTACTATATCACCGCTATCTGGAAGTTTTTCGATATCATAAGAAACATTTACAGAATATTCAGTGTCTTCTTCTAATCCTTCAAATTTTACACCTTCAGGATCATAATCTTTAGTTACACCATTTAGAGTAATTTTAATATTAGATAATTCATTAAAATAATCTTGATTAGTAATATCTAATTTTACACTTGCAGAGAAACGTTCAATATCATTAACCATAATATTAAATCCTGGATCACGTTTAACAAAGAATACTGCATTACCATCGCTTCTTTCACGCCCATCTTCATGTCTATTTAAAGTTACAAATCCACCTGAATTATCTCTTACAAAGATGCAACTTGATCCTCCACCATCAAATAAGAATCCTTCAACACAACCAAGACCTTTTAAGATTTCACCACATTCTTCATAAGAAGCACCATATGAACCTTTTTCAACAACCATCATAATAGGAGTACCATCAGCTTTAAATCCCATGATAGTTCTGTTTTTGATTGCATTAATGTAGCCTGAATCACAATCATGTGGAAGATTATAGTCAATAACTTCACCATTTTTTAGTACTTGATTATATGCACTTGTAATATTTGTTACACCTTCCCATTCACCTTCAAGTTTACATTGACAGCGAACTTGATCACCAACTTTAAGAGTTGAAAGAGAATCATCTTTTGTAACTAAATAACTTAATTGTTCTTTATCATCGATTTCAAGTGTTTTAACATCATTAACAATTTCAGTAACTGTACCTTTTACAAATACACGATGTTCACCAACTTTTGCACTACCATCACGGTCAAATCTTTGTACATCATATTTAACTTTGTAAACTGTATATCCTGTTAAATCATAAGGTAATGTACCAACATATTCTGTATCTTTATATGGGCTTGGACATGTTGTAAATCTTGTAAGTAGTGTTACACCAGTAGCAGTAGGGGTATCATCAACATCATTAATCATTGCAACATCAGTATATTTACCATCTTCACCTAATACTTGAACATATTGTTTATCTGATGCGTCAACTATACCATATACATATGTACCATCATCTCTAAAACCAATTGCCATATGTTCACCAACATTATAATCATATGGTTTATAGAAATCACCTTCTTGCATTGATGTACCTTGGATTTCACAGTTATCAGTTATCCAGAAGAAATCACCATTAGTACCACCAACAACAATCCAACCTGGATTTTCTTGTTCATAGATTTTAGCAAGATCAGTTGGTTTTACACCATCCCAGTTAGTTGCAGAACCTGATGTGTAGTTTACAACTCTTAAATCAGAGTCAGTAAGACTTACATTTGGTTCTAACCAATAAGAATTATGATCAGCAAGCTTACCTTCAACAATTACTCTTTTATTATAAGATGTAATAGTAGTTTGGTTAATAGTTGCAACACCATAAACATCAGTAGAAACTATATCAGTATATGATTTAATAGTTTCACTTTCAAAATTTACTGTTGGTTTAGCACTTACTGTTAATACTACTAATAAATTAATAATTAAAACAAGACTAAATAAAGATTTAATAAAATGTTTCATTGTGTTCTCCTTTCATTTCATTCTATATATTTCTTATTTTATCTTTCAAATCAGGATCAAAAACACCACTTTTAATCATTGCAATTTCATGCTTGTATGGTGGATAATTATTTTTATTATCAATTGACGCAACATATGGAGTTTCTAAAATTTTAGGAATATTAATAAATCTTTCATCATTAAATATTTTCATAACTGTTTCAAAACCTAAAGCCCCAAAACCAATATTTTCATGGCGATCTTTATGTGCTCCTAAAGAATTTTTTGAATCATTAACATGAATTACTTTTAAATAATCAAGCCCAATTATTTCATCAAACTCTTTTATAACCCCTTCATAGTTATTAACTAAATCATAACCACCATCATTGATATGGCATGTATCTAAACATACTCCAACACGAGATTTATCAGCAATCAAATCAATAATAAATTTAATTTCTTCAAAAGTTTTACCAACTTCGTTTCCTTTACCTGCCATTGTTTCAATGGCAATAACAGTTCTTGCAGTAGGAGTTAATTTAATAATTTCATTAATTCCATTTGCAACTTGTTTTAAAGCTGTAACTCGTACTGAATCAACTGCTGATCCTGGGTGTAAAACTAAATATTTACAACCTATATTATGAACACCAGCAACTTCAGTTGCAATGAATTTAACCGCAAAGTCAAATTTTTCCGGATCTTTTCGAGCTAAATTTACAATATATGGAGCATGAATAATAATATCATCTAAGTTAATATTATTTTCTTTTGCAATTTCTTGCATAATTGAAGCATTCATACTTTCAATAGGCTTTCTTAACGTATTTTGTGGTGGTCCTAAATACACCATAAAACAATTAGCATCATATGAAAGTGCTTCTTTAATACTTCCTGCTAACATTGCAGGACCACTATTTCCAACATGACATCCTATTTTCATTATTTCTTTTCCTTTGCTTTTCTTTTATAAATTTCTGCAATATATTCACGTTTAGCTTTTCTAATTTTTTTATCAATTTCAGCTTTACGTTTTTTCTTATAACCTGGTTTAACTTTTTTAGGCATTCTTACTTGTTGATGAACTTTTTCTTCAATTTCTCTTACAAAACTTCTAGATTGACGTTTTATAAGTTTAGTTTGAACAAGTTCGCCATCACTAATTTTTACAAATTTAACAACTAAACCCTTTTCTCTTAACCCTGTTACATAAGCATCATCATCATATGCATATAAACTTATTGCAACACCAGTGTTATTAAATCTTGCAGTACGACCAGTTCTATGAATATAAAATTCTGTATCAACTGGTAAATCAAAGTTTACAACATGACTCACACCTTCAATATCAATACCACGTGCAGCAATATCACTTGCAACTACATATTTAAATTCAAGATTCTTAATTCTTCTTAACATTTGTTTTCGGTCTCTATCATTCATATCACCATGAATTTTACCTACTTTATATCCGTTTTCTGCAAGCATCATTGATAAAGTTTCTACTTTATCTTTTTTGTTTACAAATATTATCGCAAGATAAGGATTAATAATTTTAAGTAAATCAAGTAAAACATGTTCTTTTTGCTTCGCTTTACATTGTAACATTAAATGTTCAATATTAGCTTTAGTAAGATTCTTTTCTTCTAAAACAATAGTTTCAATGTTTTGAAGATATTTATTTAAGAACGCTCTTAAACCTTTAGAAATTGTCGCAGAAAAGATTAAGAATTGTGGCATATCTTGAATTTTACCCATAATATGGTCTACTTCTATGATTTCTTTTTCTTCAAAAATCATATCTGCTTCATCAATTACAATTGTTTTAGCATTATGAATCTTTAAAACATTTGATTCAATAACTAAATCATGAATTCTACCAATTGTTCCAATTACTATTTGTGGTTCTAATTTTTCATATCTTTTTAGTTCAGTATCTCTATCAATCCCACCCATTACTTTTGCAATCGTAATTTCAGGATTTGAATGCTTAGCAATTTGACTTGCAACATTATAAAGTTGTTCCGCAAGTTCTCTTGTTGGAGATATAATTACTGCTTGACAACTTTTATCATGAACATCTAAGTTTTGAAAAATAGGAATCATAAACGAATGTGTTTTACCACTACCTGTTGCACTTTCAACCATTAAGCTTTGTCCTTTAATTGCTTTAGGTAAAACTTTAGTTTGAACAGGTGTTGGAGAGGTAAAATTAATTTCTTTTAAAGCTTCATTGATATATTCTTTAAAATGATAATCTTTAAAACTACTCATAAACTTCCTCCATTTCTCCTAATATTATTTTATTTTGATAAGATTTAATTCTAACTTTAACAATCTTATTTTCTAACTCTTTATCACTTTCAAAATAAACATCTAAATAATTACTAGTATGTCCATGCCAATAATTCTTTTTCTTAGCCTCAGCAAGTACATAAACTTCTTTTTCAATATAGTTATTAATATATTCTTCTTTTAAACTTTCTGCTAAAATACTAATTTCTTTAGCACGTGTAGTTATAACAGATTTTTCTAAATGACCTTCTAGTGTATCTGCTACAGTATTACTTCTTCTAGAATACGGGAAGACATGCATTTCATAAAATTTTATTCTTTTAATAAATTCGATTGTTTCATTAAATTCATCAATTGTTTCTCCAACAAATCCAGCTAAAATATCTGTTGTAAGTGCAATATCAGGAAATATTTTTCTAATATCATTGATTCTATTTTCATATTCATTAAGATTATATTTACGGTTCATTCTCTTTAAGACAGTATCTGATCCTCCTTGACAAGGAATATGTAAATGATTTGCGATACGATCCTTATATTTATATAAAACATTTAATAACTCATCTGTAATTTCCATAAGTTCAATTGAAGATAAGCGTAATCTATAAAGATTAGTTTCTTCTATAATACGTTTAATTAAACCTGCTAAATTAATATTACCTAAATCTTTTCCGTAAGTTCCGGTATTAATACCCGCAAGGATTACTTCTTTAGTACCACTATTAACAAGATATTTAATCTCTTCAATAACATTATCAGGTTTACGGCTTCTTATTTTACCTCTTGAATAGGGAATAGCGCAATAACTACAATAATTTTCACAACCATCTTGTACTTTTATAAATGCTCTTGTATGTGTTTTAAGAACATTTACTTTCATTTCTTCATATGTAGGATTATTTAGTACATCTGTTATTTTTAATATTTGATGTTTTGTGGTTAAATAACTTTCTATTAGTTCTACAACATCAAGTTTATTATTAGTACCAACTACTATATCTGCAATCGTGCTTGCTTCTTTTTCATTAAGTTGTGAATAACATCCCATTACAACAATTACAGCATTATTATTCTTTCTTCTTGCGGCATGTAACATTTGACGTGATTTTTGATCAGATGTTTTTGTAACAGTACATGAGTTTACGATATAGATATCACAAACTTCATTGAAGTTTTTAAGTTCATACCCTTTATCTATAAGTTTATTAATCAATGCTTCACTTTCATAACTATTTACTTTACAACCAAGAGTTAAGATACTAAATGTTTTCATTCTTTAGCCTCCCACTCATAACTAAGTGCACTCATTACATATAGTGGTGCTACTTGTGTTCTTAAGATACGAGGTCCTAAACTAATTGGTAAAAAGTTATTTTTCTTTAAATCTTCTACTTCTTTATCACTAATACCACCTTCAGGTCCTACAACTACTAAAATATTAGTATATTTTTTTGTTCTTAAAATTTGTTTTAATGAATCATCTTTAGGTGAAGCTTCATATGCATACAGACATAAGTCATAATCTTTTGCGTGATTTAAAAAGTTTTTCCAAGTCATTACATTTTTAACATCCATAATCTTTAAACGATGACTTTGTTCTGCAGCTTCTTTTGCTATTTTAGCATATCTAGTACTTTTCTTTTCCATTTGTTCTAAATTAACTTTTACAATTGATCTACTCATTACAACTGGAATATAACTTGTAGCTCCAAGTTCAGTAATATAATCTATTACTTCTTCCATTTTTTCTCTTCTTACAAGTCCTTGTGCAATACTAACATTAAATGGCAATTCTTTTTCCTCTTGTAACTCCTCTATAATTTCAAGTGTTACAAGTTCTTTTTTTATATCAGTAATACTAGCAATGAATGATCTTGTTTGATCACTAATATATACTTTATCATTAGGTTTCATTCGCATAACCAAAGAGATATGATGACAATCATCACCAGTTATATAAATGAAGGGTTCTTTGATTGCATCTCTTTCTACAAAATAACGTTGCATAAATACTCCTAAATTAATATCTTTGTCTAACTTATTATAGCAAAATTTAATAATTTTTGCAAGTAAAACCTTATCTTTATATTATATTATCTTTTTTTCAAAATTCATAACAAAAAAGAAAACTAGTTCTTAGTAGAACTAGTTAAATTTTTATTTATCAAACCCAAATTTCTTTCTAACCCAAGATTTATACCATACTCCCCATTCCTTTAACGCAGCATCACTAAAGTCAGTTAAACTAGTAGTTTCTTGTTTTAAAATTGATGCACTACCTTTACTATTAGATAAATTCCATGCAACA
>JAFQFT010000047.1 GCA_017398545.1 Bacilli bacterium
ATAGAAACCACCACCAGCAGAAATAATACTGCTTCCGTTACAAACATTCATACTTTCAAGTTCACTCTTAGTATAAAACACCATAACATCGCCTAATATATTTTTAACACAATTACTAGCATTAATAGTACCTTTTTCATACGCTCCTGTTGATTTTTTTAAATAATTTGAAACTGTTTTATTATTAAAAGTTTTAATATTATTTTCAACATTTTCTTCATTAGACATAATATATTTACTTGCGCTATTTACTCTATCTGAACAATCTAATTGATGTATATATACAATAGTTTGATTTCCTAAATCAAAACAATTTCCATCAGGGCAAACACCATAAGAAGTTTGATATGATGGGGTTTCCTCAGCATCATAATAATGAATACATTCTTCTCCATCTCTCACAGTATCAGTAGGACATCCGTATATCTTTTCTCCATCAGCCCAATTAAAATTAACACAAGAAAGCGCACCATCACGCGTAACACTATTAAGTTCAAATCCAGCTGGACACTTTGCTTCAACCTTAATAGCATCATATTTTTCTTCTTTAACACAAAGAGTTCCATTTAATGTATAACCATCATCACAATAATATGTAAGATTAGCATTATTCTCTTCTAACGATCCACCATCTTTTTCTACAACATATTTAATAATTACAGTATCTCCATATAATTCATATGTTGCATCTTCTGTAAAACCTATATTAACAAGTAAACTATTTATTGGATTTGATGGTCTTGTAGTAACTAAATAATTTGCTTTTGGATCATCAAGCAACATTTTTAATACTTCCTTAATAGACTCACTTGTAATACTAATGCCAATATTACCATTGTCACTAGCGAATGTATTCATACCAATTATTTCAGCTTTATCATTAAACAAAGGTCCTCCTGAACATCCCTTATTCATAGAAATATCAGATTGAATATATTTTAAAACTCCTCCATCTCTTAAAGCAGAAACACTACCTTTTGTAACAGTAGCTTCGCCTTTAAAATTAAAAGCATATCCTGCAGCCAAAACTGAATTTGTAACTTCTAATGTATCAGTGTTTATAAAATTCATATATTTAACTTTTGGTTTTTCCACCTTTAATAAAGCTATATCCATATCAATAGAATTTGAATAAAGTTCAGCTTTTTCAACAACACCATCATAATATTCAATTGTAATATCGCCTTTAATATCAACATTATGACTATTAGTAATCAAATACCCATTTTCTAAAAAGAAACCAGTTCCAACAATCTCATGTTCTCCTACTTTATTAACAACCCTAACTATATTTTCTTTAATTAATTTTGCTGCTTTTACTTCATCAGAAGCACTAAGTGACACCACATTAGTAAATTCACTATTATTTGCATCACTACCAGCTTTTTTAAATACAAAAAACAAAATAACACCAATAACCACTAAACCAACAATAATGCAACTAACTATAGTTATTGTTTTCTTATTCATTGTCTTTTTATCCTTCTTTTTCATAACAACACACCTCTATTAACATAATTATATAATATCAAAGTTTAATATTCAATCATCCTTTTAAATAACTATTTTCATTTTTTTTAAACTTTTATCAGGTGTTGGTAAATCTTATGACTTAACGCAATCAACCTCTTTAACAACATTTTAAACAATATGCAAATAAATTAATAGATTATTTTTCACAAATATTCAAAATAATTCCAATACATATCATACTTACCACTAAACTACTACCACCATAACTAATAAAAGGAAGTGTAACTCCAGTAACAGGAACTAATCCTACTACAACACATAAATTTAATATGGTTTGAAATATCAAAAGAAATACTAGTCCAAACATTAAATATTTTCCAAATAAATCATCACATTTTAAAGCACATTTAATAACACTCCCATAAAGTAAAACAAACATCAATATTAAACAAAATGCACCAATAAAACCAAATTCTTCACAAATAATTGAAAATATAAAATCCGTTTGAGGTTCAGGTAAATAAAAATGTTTTTGTCTCGATTTTAAAAAACCAAATCCAAGAAGTCCCCCTGGCCCTATCGCATATAAACTTTGTATCATTTGAAAACCACTACCCAAAGGATCACTCCAAGGATTTAAAAAAGATAAAATACGAGCCATTCTATATGGAGCAATCATAACTAAAACAACAATACCAATTATTCCGATAAACCCTATTTTATAAAAAATAGATAAATCAACACCACTAACAAAAATAATACCAATCA